>DATMZV010000166.1:0-21022 GCA_035573355.1 Gaiellaceae bacterium
CATGTCGAGCTCGGTGACGGGCCGCTTGAGCTCGGGATCGATGACCCGCTCGAGCGCCTTCAGGATCAGATCGCGGTCCGGCTCGCTCATCCTTCTGAGCCTAGCCGCTCCAACTTCTTGGCCGCAGGTGCGAGCGGGCGCGGCTCCTCGAGCACCGGAACGAAAAGGTCACCATGCTCCGCGATCCTCTGCAGTGCCTCTGCCATGCCGAAGTCGCGCGGCCGGAGCCCCGGCTTCAGCTCCTCCCAGCGAAGCGGCGTCGACACCGGCGCGCCCGGCTTCGGACGCACGGAGTACACCGAGGCGATCGTCTTGCCGTGGCCGTTCTGCCGGTGATCGACGAGAACTCCCTCGCGCTTCTTCTTCAGCCACTCGGTGGTGATCTTGCCCGGATGGCGGGCCTCGAGCAGCCGAGACGCCTGCTCCGCGAACGCATACGTCTGCGGGAACGTCGAACGCCGCGTGATCGGCGCGAGGACGTGGATGCCGTCGGCGCCGCTCGTCTTGACGTAGCCGGGCAGCTCGAGCTCGTCGAGCAGTTCCCGAATGAGGTGCGCCACCTCGATCGCGAGCTCGAAGCCGTCGTCGGGCGGATCGAGGTCGAAGAGCACGAAGTCCGGCCGGTCCGGCTTGTCGACGCGCGAATACCACGCGTTCATGTCGATGCAGTTGTTCTGCACCATGAACAGCACAGCTTCCGGCGAATTGACGAGGGCGAAGTCGACGAGCCGCGACTCGCCCTCCCGCGGCCACGTGCGGAACTGGCGCGTCGGGATCCAGCTCGGAAGGTGTTTTGGCGCCTGCTTCTGGAAGAACGCCTCGCCGTAGATGCCGTGGGGATAGCGCTTCATCGTGAACGGACGATTCTCGAGATGGGGAACGATCGTCGGCCCGACCTTGCCGTAGTAGTCGAAGAGATCGCCCTTCGTGACCCCATCCTCGGGATAGAGGACACGGTCCGCAGAGCTCAGCTTGACAGTCTTCGTTTCAGCCATGGGCATTCCTGACGGCGAAGGCTTCCACAACCTATGCGGAGAGAGCGCCGGCCAGCTTTCGGCACAGCTCAGGCGTTCCCGCGGCGGCGACGCGTGAACGTCCTTCCAGGTCGAGCGGCGCCGACCCGAACGGCGGCGCGTCGAAGAGGTCGATCGCCAGCCCGCGTTCGCGAACGAGGAGCTGCGCGGCCGCGATGTCGACGGCACGCGCCGGCTTGAGCGAGCAGACGGCGTCAACCCGGCCTGCCGCGAGGTGACAGAGCGAAAGCGCGAGCGAGCCCATGATGCGAAGGCGGTACGCCAGGTCGACGACTGCCGCGGCCTGCTCGGCGACTGCCGCGGTCCGGGTCGCCTCGAACGAGAGGATCTCGATCTCGTCCTTCGGCAGCTGACCCTCGAGCGGCTCCCCGTTCAGTCGCGCTCCCTCGCCGCGAGTCGCCGTCCATTCCTCACCGGTTCCAAAGTCGTGCACGAAGCCGAAGTCGACATCGCCCATCGTCGGGCCGGAGGCGACCGCGATCGAGACCGAAAAGAAGCCGATGCCGCGCTTCGCGTTGAGCGACCCGTCGATCGGGTCGACGACGACGTACGTCTTCCCGTCTCCCCGGATGCCGGCTTCCTCGGAGACGATCGTCACGTCCAGCCCGGCGAACCGGGCGAGGATCACGCTTTCTGCTGCCGCATCGATCGCCGTCGTCTCGTCTCCACCCATGCCCACGCCGACAACCGGCTCCCGTTCGGACCGGCCGGGCAGTTCGAGCAGGACGCCGCGCACGTCGTCGACTGCGCCTCTGCAGAGCGCGAGCCAGTCAGTCAAGCGGGTGGAAGAGCAAGCCCGACGTCAGCTTGGGAAAGAAGTACGTGCTCTTCTGCGGCATCGTGTCGCCGCGCCGCGCAACCTCCCACACGTCCTCGATACGCGTGGGCCGGAGCAGGAACGCGGCCTCTGCGTCGCCGCGGTCGACGGTCGCGACCGCGTCCTTGCGCTGCGACGTGTACGTCACGCCCTGCGGTGCGATCCGCTCGACGATGTCGACGTCGAGTCCATCGCCGGTGAGCAGCTCGTACCGGCCGTCGCGGTAGAGAACGACCCCAGGAAGCTCGTCACCCGGTTCGTCGATCGGCGTTCCTCCCGCGCCGTTCACGTGCTCTGCGACGCGATGGGTTGGAAAGATCGTCAGCCCTTCCTGGCGGGTCGGCACGAGCACGACCATCAGGTAGGGCGAGCCGCCTTCCTGCGCATAGGCGAGCGCCGTCTCGTAGCGGTGATGGCCGTCTGCGATCAGCAACTCCGTCTGCTCGAAGTTCGGCGCAGCGCTGACCCGCCAAAGCTTGTCGCCGCCGCTTTGCAGGTCAGGCTCCCGCGCGGGCCGCTCGACCGGATCGCCTTCGTAGAGGAGGAAGATCGGTTCGAGCTCGGTCCGGGTCGCGCGGAGGAGCCGCAGCCGCCCTTCCTTCGGGCCGCTGTGCGTTCGTTCGTGCGGCAGCACCACGCGGTTCTCGTAAGGCTCGGCCCTGAGCGAGGCGACGAGGCCGGACCGGTTACGAGCGACGCCGTCGGGACCGACGTAGTCCTGCGAGAGGAACCAGAAGGCCGGCTCCTCGTCCCGTGCGAGGACTCCGTGCCGGCGCCAGTCCGCGATCGCAGCACCGGCCTCTTCCTCGGTGTCCGGCAGGGTCAGGTGGACGACGTTATACGGGCTGCGAGCGAGGAGCTCCGAGCGCTCCTCGGGCGAGATGACGTCGTACGGAGGAGCGACGAGCCGCTCGAGTGGGCCGGCGCTCCGCTCGTCGTAACGCTCCGCCCTGAACGGCTTGACCACGGCCATCTCGGGCGACCCTAGCATCCGTCCTCGGACCTAGACTCCTTACGTGAGCGCAATCGCAGAGCTGGCCGAGGAGCGGGTCGTCGAAGGGGTCTACGCGGTCGCGCGCAAGCAGCGAATGCGGACGAAGGGCGGCGCTCCATACCTCGCGCTCGAGCTTGTCGACCCGAGTGGGCGAATCGACGCTCGCGTCTGGCACGACGTCGAGCTCCTCGACGCCCGCTTCACCGAAGGCGACGCGGTGCGGGTGCTCGGCCGAGTCGAGAAGTTCCGCGACCGGCTCCAGGTCGACGTGCGCACCCTCGAGGCCGCGCCCGAGGCCGACCCGGCCGACTTCGCGCCCGCAATGCGGCGCGACGCCGAAGAGCTGGACGGCTTTCTCGAGTTCCTCGCCGCCGAGATCGTCCATCCCGGTCTCGCGGCCGTGGTGAAGCGTTTCTTCTCGGACGACTCGATGCGCGCGTCGCTGCGGCGCCTGCCTGCTGCGGAGACACACCATTCGTACGCCGGCGGGCTGCTCGAGCACACGGTCGGGGTCGCGACGCTCTGCCGCGAGACGGCGCAGCTGCACCCGCGTCTCCGCTCGGACCTCTTGCTCGCTTCGGCGCTCCTGCACGACGTCGGCCGAATCGCTGAGCTGACTTCCGGCCCCACCTTCCGTCAGACCGACGAAGGCCGTCTCCTCGGTCACGTCCATCTCGGCCTGCGGCTGGTCGAGGAACGCGGCGGCTCACTCGAGGCAGCCGCCCGTTCGGAGCTCTTGCACGCAATCGCGTGCCACCACGACGCGCGTTCGGCCCGGACCGCCGAAGCGTCGGTCCTCTACCACGCGAATCAACTCGACGCGGTCGCTGCGACGCGTCCCGTTCCTCACAGCTAGCGTCGCGCGATGAAGTCGATCGGACTGGCGCTGGGCGCGAGCCTGACGTGGGGATTCGCCGACTTCTTCGGGCCGCTCAAAGGACGAACGCTCGGCGCGCTCCGCGTCCTCTTCTACGTACAGGTCGGCGGCCTCGCTGCGATCGCGCTCATCGTCGCCGTCCGGGGCAAGGGCCCGGCCGATTCCGCCGCGCTCTTTGCCGTCCCGGCGGCGATCTCCGGCACGCTCGGTCTTTACGCGTACTACCGCGGCATGGCTGTGGGCGCGATGAGCATCGTGGCGCCGATCGCAGGCATCTCGGCGGTCGTGCCGGTTGCATTCGGAATCGCGACGGGCGACCGGCCCTCGACCTGGCAGTGGCTGGGAATCCTGGCCGCGCTCGCAGGCGTCTTTCTGGCCTCGCGGGAGCCGGGGCACGGCGGCAAGGTCGCCGCAGGCGTCGGCCTGGCCCTGCTGGCGGCACTCGGCTTCGGCGGCTACTTCCCGCCGATGCATGCCGCGGGCCAAGCGGACTTCTGGTGGGCGTCCCTCATCTTCCGGATGACGTCCACGGCGGTGATCCTTGCAGCGGTCGCGATTCGCCGACCGTCCCTCGCCGTCCAACCGCTCCAGGTTCCGCTGCTCGCGCTGATCGGAATCGGCGACATGCTCGGCAACCTCCTCTTCGCGGCCGCGTCGACGAGCGGCCTCGTGAGCATCACGTCCGTTCTGGCGTCGCTCTATCCGATCGTGACGGTGATCCTCGCGCGCGTCGTGTTGCGGGAACGTGTCGCGCGTTCGCAAGAGGCCGGGATCGTGCTCACGCTCGCGGGCGTCGCACTGATCTCGGCAGGTTAGAGCGGCAAGCCGGCAACGCGGCGCTCGATCTCGTCACGGATTGCGCGCACGGTCTCCAGATCCTGCCCCGCCGGGTCCTGCAGCTCCCAGTCGACGTACTTCTTGCCAGGGATGACCGGACAGGCGTCGCCGCAGCCCATCGTGACGACGAGATCCGCCCACTCGGCGTCGGCCGTCTCGAGCTTCTTCGGAACGCGGTGCGTCAATTCTGGCATCAGCTCGGCGACTTCGGCATGGACGTGTTCGGCGGGAGTCGTTCCGGCGGAGCGCGCGTTGCCGCCACGCTGCGCGTAGAGCGCCTGCGCGATCTGTGAACGCCCGGCGTTCTGCCGGCAGACGAAGAGGACGTTCACGAGCCGAGAGCTCCACGCAGCGCAGCAACGGCTTCCGGCACGAGCCGGTAGTACGCCCACGTCCCGCGGCGAGACGACTCGACGAGCCCTGCCTCGCGAAGGATCTTCAGATGGTGGGAGATCGTCGGCTGGGACAGCTCGAAGGTCTCCGTGAGGTTGCAGACGCAGACCTCGTCGGCGGCGGAGAGGCAGTTGATGATCGCCACGCGGGTCGGGTCGGCGAGGGCCTTGAAGCGAGCCGCGAGTTCATCTCGCTCCGGGACGGTGAGCGGCTCGGTCCGAGGACCGCAGCAGATCGTGGGCAGAACGGCAATTGACTTCATCGACGCTTTTCAATATATCTACATCGACAGACATCGATGAAAGGAGGATCGATGGCCGAGTGCGATTGCCCGCCGGACTGCTGTCCCGCAGGCTGCTGCTAGACGTTGAAGCGAATGTTCAAGACGTCGCCGTCCTCGACGACGTACGTCTTGCCTTCGAGCCGCTGGAGGCCGCGTCTCGCGGCCTCCGCGTGCGAACCGGCTTCGACGAGGTCCTCCCAGCGGATCACCTCGGCCCGGATGAAGCCACGCGCGATGTCCGTGTGGATCGTTTCCGCGGCCTCGAGCGCCGTCCGTCCGCGTCGCAGCGACCACGCGCGTGTCTCCTTCTCGCCCGCCGTGAAGAAGCTGATCAATCCCAGCTCGTCACTGAGGCGGCGCACGACCTCCTCAAGAGCCGAAGCGCCTTCGCGGAAGCCGGCTGCTTCCGCCTCGGACATGTCCGCCAGCTCGGCTTCCAACTTGAGGTCGATCCCGTTCGGCCCGTTCTCGACCGCGAGCAGCGGCTTGGTCGTCAGCGGCTCCAGGCCGGCCGGCAGCTCGCCCGGCCAGTCAGCAAGGGTGCCGCCTGCGTCCACGTGCGCGAGCACCCGCCCGAGCTCCTCGACTTCCTTCCGCAGTTGGAGATCGCCTGACTTCGCCTGCTTGGTCACCCGCTCGAGCCGACGCTCGACGTGGTCACGGTCGGCAACGAGCAGCTCGAGGTTGAGTGTCTCGAGGTCGTCGGCAGGGACGCGCGTGCCGGAGAAGCCGTCGAGCACGACGAGGAGCGCATCGACCTGCCGGAGGTTCCCGAGCAATTCGGGCCCGGTACCTCTCACCTCGACGACGCGGATCGCGGCGGGGGTGACCTTGCGGGGGTTGATGACGCCGGCGATCTTCGTCAACCGAGGATCCGGAACGCCGGCCATGCCGACGTCGCCGGTCGCGCGCGCACCGGTGAGCGCGTGGAACAGCGTCGACTTGCCGGAGCTCGGCAGCCCGACGATCCCGACCTCGAGGGCCAAGCTAGGGCTCCGGGTTTCCGGGGATCTGCTTCTGCAGCGACACGAGCGCCCTGTGCTGCAGCGACTTGATCGCGCCCTCGGTCTTGTCGAGGATCGTCGCGACCTCGGCGTTCGGCAGGTTGAACACGAACTTCAGCGTGAGGACCTGTTGTTGCTCCGTCGAGAGGTCCTCGATCAGCTCGAGCATGCTCTGCCGGCCGATCACCTGCATCGCCGCGGCCTCGGCGGAGGGCTCGCTCTCGCCCTCGGGCTCGGGCACCTCTTCCTCCGGCTGCCAGCGGCGGTTCGCGCGGAAGTGATCCATCGCAAGGTTGTGCGCGATGCGGAAGAGCCAGGCGGAGAACGGCGCAGACTGCCACTTGAAGCGCTTGATCGACTCGAGCATCTTCATGAACGTCTGCGTCGTCAGATCCTCGGCGTCGTGCCGGTTCCCGACGCTCATGTGGAGGTAGCTGTAGATGCGGTCGAAGTGGAGCAGGTAGAGCTCTTCGAGAGCCTTCCGGTCGCCCTGCTGGCCGCGGTCGACGAGCTTCCGCACGTGGGCGGTGGAGTCGGTCGCGGGCCGTGCGGCGGCCTGGGTGGCTTCTTCAGCCATTCACCTGGGGAGATGCCCCTGTTGCGCCGCCCTCAATCCTGCGCAGCCGAGCCGAACCCGACGCGACTTTCCCGGGCGAAACGCTTCACGTAGACGACCCGCTGGAGGGCGATGGTGTAGCGGCCATCCTCGGCGTCGAGCGACAGCGCAGCCTCGCCCGTTCCGGCGCGGAGCTCCGCCGAGCCCAGGGCCTGCTCGAGCGCATCGGCACCCGACGGTGTGACCAGCGCCCCCATGATCTGCCCTCCGTCGAACGCAACCTCGATCCGAACTCGCTCTGGTTCAGCCAACTGACACCACCTCCGAAAGTACGCCGTGGACGGAATCCGGGTGGACGAAGGCCACCTCGAGGCCGAAGAGGCCGGCACGCGGCTCCCTGTCGATCAGCTCGGCGCCCTCCCTCGTGAGCTCGGCGAGCGTTTCACGAAGGTCTTTCACCTCGTAGGCGACGTGATGCATGCCCGGGCCGCGCTTCGCGAGGAAGCGGCCGACGGGTGTGTCCTGGCCGAGCGCTTCCAGCAGCTCGACGCGTCCTTCGCCGATGCGCAGCGACGCCGCGCGCACACCCTGCTCGTCGATCGTCGCCTCATGCTCGACCTCGGCGCCGAAGAGCCGCTCGTAGGTCTCGAGGGCGGAATCGAGATCGTCGACAGCCACTCCGAGATGATGAATGCCGCGCGGCGCCACGCGGGCGATGCTACCCAGTCGCGCCGGCTCGGAGCTGTCTAGGCCTCGCTCGAGAGCGGGACGACGACCCGGGGCGTGCCGACCGTCTCGGAGGCGCTTGACTCGGCCTCGACGTCCGTGAGCAGCAGCAAGACCTCTTCGCGCATGAGGGTCTCCTTCTCGAGGAGAGCCTGGCTCAAGCGGTCCAGTGAGCTGCGGTGCTTCTCGATCAGCCGCACGGCTTCGGCGTAGGCGTCGTCGGTGAGTCGCGCCTGCTCGTTGTCGCGCACGCGCTTCGTCTCTTCAGAGAGCGCGTAGTTGTCTGCGCGGAGCGTGCGCGACGTGACGACGTCCGACATCCCCCACTCGAAGACCATCGCACGTGCGATTTCCGTCGCCCGTTCGAGATCGCTCGCTGCGCCGTTCGTGACCCGTCCGAAGACGACCTGCTCGGCGGCGCGGCCGGCCAGCGCGATCTTGAGCATGTCGATCAGCTCTTCCTTCGACTCCATGTAACGGTCCTCGTTCGGCAGGTGGAGCGTGTAGCCGAGCGCGTTGCCGCGCGACACGATCGTCACCTTCTGCAGATGCCCGACCTCACCCATGAGGTGGGACATGAGAGCGTGCCCTGCCTCGTGGTAGGCGAGGATCCGGCGCTCCTTGTCGGTCAGCACCTTCTTCTGCTGCAGGCCTGCGACGATTCGCTCGAGCGCGTTGTCGAAGTCGGCTGCACCGACGTACTTGGCCTCGCGGCGTCCGGCGAGGATCGCCGCCTCGTTCGCGATGTTCGCGAGATCGGCGCCCGTCAGCCCGGACGTCTGACGCGCGATCAGGTCGAGCTGGACGTCCGCGGAGAGCGGCTTCGTGCGCGTATGAACGTGAAGGATCGCCTCACGGCCGACGCGGTCCGGCGGAGCCACGAGCAACTGCCGGTCGAAGCGGCCGGGCCGCAGCAATGCCGGATCGAGATCCTGCAGACGGTTCGAGGCGCCCATAACGACGACCTGGTCGCCCGAGGCGAAACCGTCCAGCTCGACGAGCAGCTGGTTAAGCGTCTGATCCTGTTCGCGGTTGAAGCTGCTGCCGGTGCGCGCAGCTCCGACGGCATCGAGCTCGTCGATGAAGATGATCGAGGGCGCGTTCTTGCGCGCCTCGGCGAAGAGCTTGCGAATCCTCGCCGCGCCGAGACCCGCGAACATCTCGACGAA
This sequence comes from Gaiellaceae bacterium, assembly GCA_035573355.1. GTDB lineage: Bacteria > Actinomycetota > Thermoleophilia > Gaiellales > Gaiellaceae > 3-1-20CM-4-69-9. The sequence continues at coordinate 8,691 of DATMZV010000166.1, forward strand.
CGCGGACGCGCTCTGCGCATAGAACTTCGCGCCGGACTCAGTGGCGGTTGCGCGCGCGAGGAGCGTCTTGCCCGTGCCCGGCGGCCCGTACAGCAGCACGCCCTTCGGCACGACCGCGCCCAGCTGCTCGAAGCGCTTCGGGTCGCGGAGAAACTCGACGATCTCCGCCAGCTCCATCTTCGCCTCGTCGGCGCCGGCGATGTCGTTCCAGTCGATCGCCGTCCGTGGGTCGACGATCACCGTGGCCGGCTTCACGCGCGGCATCAGCTGCAGCATGCGCCAGAAGATGTAGAGGAGGACGCAGTAGAACGTCAGGCCGAGCAGCGGCCACCAGTTGACCACGAAGTCCCTGAGCATGACCATGTAGCTGTGTAGATCCACCCCCGGCATCCCTCACTCATCATCTCCACGAAGGGCGCCGCGTCAACTAGAAGGTGCCGGAAATTACCTCAGAGGTGGTGAATTCGACTCCGTTTTCACGCCAGAAGGCCGTGCAGATCGCCGCCCGCTCCTCGTCCAGCCCCCGGGCCGCGTCCTCCACGAAGGTCACTTTCCGCCCTCGAGCCAGGAGACCGCGGATCGCCGCGTCGTCGCAGACGTCCGTCGCGACGCCGAAGACGACGACCTCGTCAGGATCGAGCCGGTCGAGAAGGACGTCCGTGTTCGGATTCGTGAAGACGTCGAAAGTCTTCGTGAGGATCAGAAACTCGCGCCCCTCGAGGTAACGCTCAGGCAAGAGTTCAAGCGTGAGCGGAACGGGATCCTCCTGTTCCGTCTCGGGAATCTTCAGCGCACCGCGTGTGCCACGGAGGCAATGCGGCGGGTAGGTGTTGAGGAAGTCGGGCTCGTCCGCGATCTCGGCGTCGGTGAGCTCGTGGTCGTCGGCGGAGGCGACGTGCACGATCCCGGACGCGCGCGCAGCGTCGACGAGACGCTGCATCGCCGGAATGGTGTGGACAGCGCCGGGGACGTAGAGCTTCCCGTGCGGATACATGAAGTCGAACTGTGTGTCGACGTCCCAGAGAACTTTCATGTGACGAGCTCGAGCCGCGCGTTTGGCTTGTACTTCCGGCCGACCTTGGCGCTCGGGCGGCCGTCCGTCAGGACGAGGTCGGCCGTGAAATCGTTCGAACCGCGAATGAGTGACGAGCCGACGCCGTAGGCGTCGACGGGGACGCTCTGCTCTTCGAACTCCTTGATCTTGTCGATCGTGAAACCGCCCGAGACGACGATCCTCACGTGCTCGAAGCCGTCGTCGTCGAGCGCATCGCGCACGTTGCGCACGAGCCGCTCGTTCACCCCCGTCGGCTTGAAGTCGCCGAGCTCCTCCCAGAGCGAGCGGTCGACGAGCATCTCCGACGTGTCGAGCCGCACACCCCAGAGCTTCGGACCGAGGGCGCGCGCCACTTCGAGCGCCGTCTCCACGGAGTTGTTCTCGAAATCGACGAGCACCGTGATGTTCATGTCTTCGGAGGCCCACTCGGCGAACTTCGTCGCTGCGAGCACGGTGTTGCCGCCGTACGACGCGATCAGCGAATGCGGCACGGTGCCGATCCCACGGCCGCCCCACCACGACGCCTGCTCGTCGGTCGTGACCCCGATCGGCGCGCCGACCACCCGTCCCGCGACGTAGGCCGCGTACCCGTCACCCGTCTGCACACGATGATGATCGTGGCGCGCGGGCATGAAGATGAGCGGCTTGCCGTTCGCTGCCTCCAAGACTCGTACGACGTTCGATGTGATCAGCGTGCGCCTCGAGAGCACGCCGAGGTACGCAGTCTCGAGGTGTGCAAAGAGCGTGTAGTCACCCTCGATCGTCATCACGGTCTCCCACGGCTCGATTCGGTCACCGTCGTGAAGTGCGTGGACTGTCAGCTCGTCCCAGTCATACGAGCAGAGCTTGAGGATCGCGATTGCCTCGTCCATCCCGCCGAGCCACGCGCTCTTCTTCTGAAAGACCTGCAACACGACGCGCGGATGGCGATCGTCCTGCAAGAGCGTCGCACGCGCGTGGTTGAAGTACGCATCGGCGTAGTAACCCTCGCGCATCTTCTCGACCGGAAGGTCGAAGATCTCCGCCGGGAGTCGCTCGCGGGTGCCCTGCTCGACGGCCATTGCTATTCCCGTTCGAGCTCGAGGCACGCGGCAAGCGCGGCCTCTGCGACCTCGATCTGCTCCGGTGACGGCTCCTCGGTCGCGAATCTGTGCTGGAGCTCGTGACCGGGCTTCGCGAGCGCCCGTGCGAGGCGCTTCTCGGGATTCCTCACCATCCAGCCGAAGATCTCGGTCGAGGCTGCGACGGCGAACAGCTGCGCTCCGAGGCGTGCAGGCCCACGAGAATGCGCAGGAAAGCGCGAGGCGAGCGTGTTGCCGATCGCGGTCGTGACAAGAAGTGGGCCGAGCAGATGTGAGCCACAGCGGTTGTGTTCCTTGGTCGCGCGCTTCCCCTGCTCGTAGCTGCCGATCGAGATGTGCTCCGCGCCGTGGTAGGCGGCGACCTCCGAGCCCCGCAGCGCGAGAACGGCCGGCGCGAGGGAGAGCAGACCGCCGACGAGCTCCTGCGCAGCGGGACGGACCGAAGGCGAGTTCCGAAGCAGCTTCACGACTGTTGCGCTGCCGAGCATCGCCGCGAGCACGGAGGGTCGCTGGAAGGGGAGCTTCGCCTCGGGTAGCGCATGCCGGATCTGCGGGATGATCGCCATCGCGTCCAGCAGGCGGACGGGACCTCGCAGGAGCGGACTCTCGATCTTGTTCGCGAGCACGCGCTTGCGCCGGGCAACGACCTTCACGTGCCCGTCGTCCGTTCGAATCGCGCACGCCCACGACGTCGGCCCGTGTACCAGCACGCCGTTCGCCAGAGCCATTCCGCCGAGCCGGATCTTGTCCTCAGCCATGCATCGAGGTTAGCGACTCAGAGTCGAATTCCGCCAATCAGGTCAGCATCGCCTGGGCGGCGTGGCGCATGAAGCTCACGCCGAGCTCCAGATCCTCGACCGGGATCCGCTCGTCGGCCGAGTGGATCAGCCGGGCGGCGAGCTCCGCCGGCATGGCGCGTGAAGGGAAGAACCCGTAGGCGACGGTCCCAAAGGCCTCGCGGAACCAGTGGCTGTCCGTGAAGCCGGCCACGCAGATCGGCGCAGGCCTGGCGCCCGGCTCCACCTCACTGACCCAGTCGGCAACTGCGTCCCAGAGCGGAGACTCGATCGGCGATCTCGTGCCGCCGTGAGCCTCCAGCTCGTCGAGCTCGTAGTCCCCGTCACCGAGGACGCTGCGAACGATTGCATGCTGTTCTGCGGGCGCGGTCTCAGGCAGCAGCCGCGAGTCGACGACCACGTCGCAGACCGCAGGGATCACGTTCCGCTTCTGCGAGGCGGTGATCATGGTCGGCGCCAGGGTCAGCGACAGCAGTGGTTCGACCATCTCCGCAAAGAACTCGCCGATCTCCCGCGCCCGTTCGAGTGCTTCCGCCGGAGACGCGGGCCGGTCGCCCGTCACTGCCTCGAGCAGGGCTTCCACTTCGGGGGTGAGACGTTGTTCGGGGACGTACTCGCCGAGCGCCGTGATCAACGGCGCCGCCTTCACGAGCGCATTGTCGGCGATGCCGGGCATCGACGCGTGACCGCTTCTGCCGCGCACGCGCAACCGGAAAGGAGCACTCATCTTCTCGGCGACCGAGCACATGTAGAACGGCTTGCCACCGAGCTCGAGCCGCTCGCCCGACCCCTCGTTGATCAGATAGTCGCAGCGCACTGCGTCGGGATGGGTCTCGCACAGCCACTGCGCGCCGAAGCCTGCGCCGACCTCCTCGTCGGCGGTCGCGGCAAAGATGAGGTCGCCTGCAGGCTCGAAGCCTTCGCGCGCGAGGGATGCGATCGCAACGGCACTCGCCGCGACCTGCCCTTTCATGTCGAGCGCCCCGCGGCCCCAGATCTCGCCGCTTCGCAGTTCGCCGCCGAAGGGATCGGCGGTCCACTCGGCTGCATCGGCAAGCACGACGTCCGTGTGCGACAGGAACAGAAGTGCTGGCCCGTCGCCGCGGCCGGGGATGCGGGCGACGAGATTCGCCCGCTCGGGAATTCGTGCATACAGCTCGACCTCTGCGCCGCTGTCCTCGAGATAGGCCCGGAGGACCTCGGCCGCAGCGGTCTCGTTGCCAGGCGGGTTCGTCGTGTCGATGCGAATGAGCTCCTGCAGGAGCTCGGTGACCTCGTCCCGCAGCGACACCGTGGCCATGAGCTACGCCTCCTCTTCCTTTGCGCGTGCGGTCAGCTGGTTGCGTGCGCGCCAGAGCGCGGGGAAGAAGTTGTGGTGGATCATCTTCCCGAGCACCTCGACCGGTGTCCCCTGCGTGCCCACAACCTGGTCGCCGATGATTCGCGCGACGACCTTGTAGTGCCGAATGCGCCACATGGTGATCCGCTCGTCCCATTCGACGAGCGCCTCTGCCAGCTGGTAGAGCTCCTCGTGGTCGCGGCCCTGCACGTAGACCTCGACGAGATCGAGACCGGCCTGCGAAACGGCGGCGTCGAATGCCTCACCGAGGGGCGGTGTGACCCGGCGCACCTCCCGGAACCCGGGGGAGTCGAAGCCGCTTCCGTGACCCAGCACCTCGCGGACGGTCTGGTACTCCCAGGGCGACATCTGCTCGAGCATGTCGAGCTGCCGCGTGATGAACTGGAGGCAGAGCGCGCCGCGGCGAAGCAGCCGAAGCGCAGCAGCGAGCTCGCCGGCGCGCAGATGTTCCGTCGCGCGCGCGACCTCCGACGTCCCGAGCTTGAGCCAGAGCTCCGAAGACTGGTGCACGGTCTGGAACAGGAGCTCGTCTGGGTGCGCGCGCTCTTCTGCCGTCTTCTGCAGCGCCAGCAGCTCGTCCGTGCGCAGGTAGCGCTCGTAGTCCGACGCGCCCTTGCCGGGCAGGATCGGTTCGGAGAAGTCCTCGTGAGTCTCGGTCGCCACTGGGCCTTCGCGGAGCATACTTCCCTGCAATGAGCGACCTCTTCTCAGACGCAGCGGAGCAGCGGCTGCCGGCGGTCGCCCCGCTCGCGCTGCGGATGCGTCCGCAGTCGCTCGAGGAGTTCGTCGGCCAGCAGCACGTCCTCGGCCCGGGCTCGGCGCTTCGCCTCGCGATCGAGGAGGACCGCGTTCGCTCGGCGATCTTCTACGGGCCCCCGGGAACCGGCAAGACAACCCTCGCCCGCATCGTCGCGCGGGCGACCGGCGCCGAGTTCGAAGAGCTATCCGCAGTCTCGGCGACGGTCGCGCAGGTGCGCGGCGTCCTTGCCGGCGCGCGCGAGCGGCTCGGGGCAACGGGCCGGCGCACGATCCTGTTCCTCGACGAGATCCACCGCTTCAACAAGGCACAGCAGGATGCACTCCTCCCCGGGGTCGAGGAGGGGGTGATCACGCTCATCGGCGCGACGACGGAGAACCCGTACATGGAGGTCAACTCCGCCCTGCTCTCCCGCGCGCAGGTCTACGAGCTCGAGTCGCTCTCGATCGAGGACCTCGAGACGGTGGCGCGACGTGGAGCCGCGGAGCTCGGCGTCGAGATCCCGGACGACCTGCTCCGACTGATCGCGACACGCGCCGGCGGCGACGCGCGCTCCGTTCACAACATCGTCGAGCTCGCGGTGCAGACGGCGCAAGCCGCAGGCGAACCGCTCGCAGAGGCGCACGTCGACGATGCGGCGCGCAAACGGCCGCTCGTGTACGACAAGGCCGCCGACGCGCACTACGACTTCATCTCGGCGTTCATCAAGTCGATGCGCGGGTCAGACCCCGATGCGAGCGTCTACTACCTCGCGGCGATGCTCGAGAGCGGCGAGGACGCGCGGTACATCGCGCGGCGCATGATCGTGCTCGCGTCCGAGGACATCGGCAATGCCGATCCGCGCGCGCTCATGGTTGCCGTCGCAGCGGCGCAGGCCGTCGAGCATGTCGGGCTGCCCGAGGCGCGCCTGAACCTCTCACAGGCGGCGATCTACCTGGCGCTCGCCCCGAAGTCGAACGCGAGCTACGAGGCGATCAAGCGCGCAACGCGGGACGTCCAGGAGCGCGGGAACATCAAGCCGCCGAAGTCGCTGCGCGACGGCAGCTACTACGGGCGGAAGCTCGGACACGGCGAGGATTACGTGTACCCGCACTCGGATCCGGCCGGGTTCGAGGTCGACTATCTCCCGGACGAGCTCAAGGGAACGACGTACTACGAGCCGTCCGGCAACGGCGAGGAGTCGACGGACTCGGACTAGTCGGAGCCGCGGCGGATCCGCTGCGCCGCGAACGTGCCGAAGTCGCTGCCGACGCGTTCCCACGCCTGCGCGGCACGCTCGACGTCGTACTCGACGCGGCGGAACACGAACTCACCGTCGCCGCCGCGCAATGCGTACGCCGCCCGCACGTCACCGTCGAGCGGCATGCCGGCGCTGCCGGGATTGATCAACGTCGTGCCGTTCGGCCCAGGCCGCCGAAACTGCAGATGGCTGTGACCGAAGACGACGGTCCGGTCTCGAACCCCGTTCAGCATCCGCTCGTCGTCGTCTCCGGGCTCCGGCGCGAAGCTCTCGACGTCGGAGAGCGGCGAACCGTGGACATAGAGAACGCCGTCCAGGTCCTTGGCAGCCTGAAGTGAATACAGCCAGCCCTCGTCGGTACCGAGGCCCGAGTCCTGCTGCTCGAGCGACTCCATTACCTCCGGACGGTCGAGCGGTGGCTCCCGCAGCCAGCGCTCGCCGTTCCCTCGGATCCACGTCGTGTTCGGCAGTCCGCGCAGGCGCTCGATCGTCTCGCTCGGCCACGGCGACCAGGAGGCAAAGTCCCCGCCGAGGAGATAACCGTCGGCGCGGGCGGCCTCCGCATCCTTCAGCACCTCGTCGAGTGCGACCAGGTTTCCGTGGATGTCGTAAAGGACGGCGAGCACCCCTGACTAGGCTGCCACAGATGGAGCTGAACCTGCACGCGTGGGGCGACGTGACTGCACCGCCAGTCGTCTTCCTTCACGGCCTCAACGCACACGGCCGCCGCTTTCGCAGGCTCGCCGAGGAGCGGCTCGCCGATCGCTTCCATGTTCTCGCCCCCGATCTCCGCGGACATGCCGGCTCCGACTGGGAGCCGCCGTGGACGATCGCGACGCACGCGCACGACGTGCTCGAGACCCTCGATGCGAACGGCGTCCGGAGGGCGACCTGGGTCGGCCATTCGTACGGCGGCCGTCTGCTGCTCGAGCTCGCCGCCCTCGTCCCGGAGCGAGTCGAGCGCGCAGCGTTGCTCGACCCTGCAATCCAGCTCCTGCCGCACGTCGGCTACGACTTCGCGGAGCTCGAGCGTTCCGATCAATCCTTCGCATCAGCCGAGGAAGCGATCACCACCCGTCTCGACACCGGCGCTCTGACGCCACGCGAATTCCTCGAGGAGGAGATGCGGGAGCACCTCGTGCACCATCCCGATGGACGCTTTCGCATGCGCTATTGCCGAAGCGCAGTCGTCACGATGTACGGGGAGCTCTGCACACCACCGCCGCCCGCCGAGAGCCTGCGCGTCCCGACGCTGCTGCTGCACGCCGGCGAGTTCGGGCTCGTGCGCGAAGAACAGGTCGACGCGTACCGGCTTGCGCTCGGCGACCTGATCGAGATCGTCGAGGTGCCCGGCGGGCACATGGTCTACTGGGACGCCTACGAAGAGACTGCCGACGCGCTAGAGCGCTTTCTCGACGCCGGCTGACTCAGAGAATCCGCGCGCCGAGCGCCGAGGCGACGAGCTCGACGGCGAGCTGCGCCGTCTCGTTCTCCCGGTCGAGGATCGGGTTCACCTCGACGACGTCAAGTGACGACGCGAGCCCCGACTCGGCGATCAACTCCATGGCGAGGTGCGCCTCGCGATACGACAGACCGCCACGTACCGGTGTGCCGACGCCGGGCGCCACCTCGGGATCCATCGCATCCATGTCGAGGCTCACATGCACGAAGCCGGGACCGGCGACGTGCGTCAGCGACTCCCGGATCGCGCGCTCGATGCCGAGGCGATCGACGTCGCTCATCGTGAAGACCTTCGCGTCGAGCTCGCGGAGCACCTCCCGCTCGCCGTCGTCCAGCGAACGGACCGCGACCAGGGCGACGCGGCCGGTCGCAACCGCGGGCAGACCCCAGCCGTCCCCGCGGAACCGGTCTCCGGCCAGGCCGAGCACAGCGGCGAGCACCATGCCGTGGACGTTTCCGCTCGGGCTCGTATCGGGACTGTTCAGATCGCCGTGCGCATCGATCCAGATCGTCCCGCCCGGTCCGTGCACCTCGGCGAGCCCGGCCAGCGTGCCGAGGGCCACCGAGTGGTCCCCACCGAGCACGACCGGGACTGAGTCTTCGCGCGCGGCCCTGGCGACGAGCGTCGCGATCCGCCGCGACGTGTCCTTGATCTGGGGCAAAAACCGGGCATGCTCGTCGCCTGCAGCCGTCGCCTCGGCCACGGCGGTCTCGACGTTCCCGCAATCCACGTATTCGTGCCCGAGCTCGTCGAGGCGCGCATCCAGCCCCGCATAGCGGATCGCCGAAGGGCCCATGTCCACTCCACGGCGGTCCTGGCCGAGGTCGAGTGCGGCCCCGATCACCGAGACTCTCCGGCGTAGCGGTTGCGAAGACACGTCGAACAAGGCTAACTTGCGGACCCATGCGGGAGGCTGATGCCGGAGGGACGATTCGGGTTCTCCTCGCGGACGACGAGCAGCCTTTCCTCGATGCACTCTCCCCGCTGATCGAGCGGCAGCCGCAACTCGCCGTGGTGGGCACGGCACTCGACGGCCTCGCAGCGATCGAGCTCGCGGACGAACTGGGCCCTGACGCCGTCGTCATCGACCTGCACATGCCCCGCCTCGACGGAGTCTCCGCCGTCGCCCGGCTGCGCCGCGACCACCCGAGCATGTGCGTGATCGCGCTCACGGGCGACGACGAGCCGGCCCTGCACACCGCGGTGACCGAAGCCGGCGCCGATGCGGTCCTGATGAAGGGCGAGTTCGTCGACGTCCTGGTCGCCCGGCTAGCCGCCGCGCGCGGGACTCCGCTTTAGCTCCGGGCTAAACTGCCCCTGCCCGGGCGAGGTAGCTCAGTTGGTAGAGCACACGGCTGAAAACCGTGGTGTCGCCGGTTCGATTCCGGCCCTCGCCACTCTCCGCAGCAAAGTCCGGGCGGCTCTGCGTGCCGCCCATGATGACTTTGCTGCGCTCGGTTTCGATCCACGCCGATGTGGCCGACGCCGGCAAAGCCGCCGTCGGCGGCGGATCCAGAGGGGTGGATCTAAAGGATTCGTTAAGACTGCGACTGGGGGCCGGGGGGTCTGGTACACCTCTGCCCCGTGAGGGTCGCTCGTCTCGTTGTGCTGGCCTGCCTGGTTGGCGGGGCTGCCGCATCGGTGCCGTCTCTCGGGCTCTCGGGCTCGACAGTCCGCCCCGATTCGGTTCAGCAGGCGTGCGGGCGGACCGAGTTTGTCAGCGGCCTCGAGGCCGTCTTCGGCCGCAGGAAGACCCATCAGCAGGCCCTGACGCTTCGCAGCCAGGTGACTGGGCGTGGATTCCTCAACGCGAACGTCATCCAGGGCTGTGACGGCTTCCGTGTCGTGGTCCGCGGGATCGACACCTTCGACGTGGGCGTCGACCTCCAGAGCGAGGCGAGGCGCGAGGAATTCGCCGTCACGCTCGAGTGCATCCAGGCGAAAACGATCGGCCGGTGGGACGGGGTCCTCGGCCACGGTCGCGATCGCGCCTCTGCGACCGCGATCGCCACACGCGCCGCTTCGGTCGGATTCCCGGGGGCGAAGCTCCGCAACGATCCTTGCGGCGGCTTCGAGGTCTACGTGGCCGGGTTCGCCGACCAGGCCGAGGCTTCGAGCTGGGCCGAGGCGGCACGCTCACGCGGCTTTCCGCAAGCCGCCGCCGAGCTGAGCTAGCCCGGCTCGCCACAAAAAGAAAGGCCGTCCGGACCGGTGATACCGCGCCGCGAACGACCTTGTACGCAGGAGCTTATGCCCGCGTTGCCTTGCGGGCAAGCAGCGCTGTACCCTCGGCCGCCGCGAACTCCGCAAAGTCCATGAATCCACGTCGTTCGAGCTCTGCTCGCAGACGCTCGGCGGGAACGTAGATCGGCGTTCCGGCTCCGAGCGAGAAGGCGAAGAGCACCTGGCCGCCGGGCTCGAGCACACGAACAAGCTCGTCGAAGAACGGAATCATGTTCGCGTGAGCCACCAGTCCGAACGAGTCGTTCGGAAACGGAAGCGCGGACGCGTCCGCCGCCACGAAACGCACGCGCGAACGCAAGTCGTCGGGCGTCTTTCGCTCCGCCTCTGCCAGCATCGCGGTCGCGAGATCTACTCCGACCACCTCCGCGTCAGGGAACCGCCTTGCGATTGCAAAGACGCCCTGCCCGGTGCCGGTGCCGAGATCGAGCGCCCGGACCGGGTGAGGATCGATCGCTTCGAGCGCAACCTCGTAGGACGCGAGATGGTCTGCTGCGCGCATCGTGTCCCAACTGGGGGCGATCGCATCGAACTGCTTGCGCATCAGCGGGCGGAACAGACCCCAGAGACGCGGGCTGCGCATGACGGCATTCGTCGCGAGCCGCGCGAACTTCTGACCGAGCACGCGCCTGTTCACGACGTGCCGAGCCTGATGCGAATGTCCCGGCCCTCGGAAATGCCGAACATCGCGGCTGCACTTCCCCCGTTGATCGCGATCGAGATGTTCCGATACGCGTCCTCGTACAGGATGATGTCGCCGGGTCGTGCGTCCGCGAACGTACGGGCCGCGACGGCGTAGTAGCGCTCGTGACCGATCTGCAGCTCGATCCTCGTGCCCGGCACGATGCCCGCCTCGTCGAAATGCGAGCGGTCGAGATTGAGCCCGATGTTCCCGAACCGGTCGATGGAGAGCACCGTGCAGCGAATGCGTGTCGTGCCGATGTCGGGTTGTGGGATGTCGAGCCTGGCCAGTGCATCCGGATCGATGGGTGGCCCGAGTTCGGCGAGCGGCACGCCGAGAGCGAGGTGAGCCGCGGCGGGAGAGAAGAGGTCACGGCCGTGGAACGTGCGGGAGACGGAGTCGAGCGCGTACTCAGGGTTGCCGAGCTCGTGCACCTCGGCGATCCCGCCGAGCTTCTCGGCCGCGAGCATAAGCAGGCCGTTGTCGGGCCCGACATGGACGCGTCCGCTCATGTCGCGGAGCGCGAGCGCGCGTCGCGATCCTCCGACGCCGGGATCGACGACCGCAAGGTGCACCCCTTCCGGCATGAACGGCAACGTGTTCGCGAGAGTGAGCGCGCCCTGCAGCACGCCCTGCGGCGCGATGCCGTGCGTGATGTCGATGATCTCGACCTCGGGCGCGATCCGTTTCATCACGCCGTGACAGGTCCCGACGAAGTCGTCCTGCAGTCCGAAGTCCGTCAGGAACGTAATGAAGCGCGCCAAACCGCGGCGCAGTCTACGAGGCCCGAGACGTCCTGTGTCTTCGCCTCGTCGACGACATCGAGCCCGGCGGCGCGGGCCGCGGCCGTCGTCTGCGGTCCAATCGTCACCACTGGGCCGCTTCCGCCCAGCTTCGCCCAGGCCCTCGCTGCGGACGCAGAGGCGAGGAGGACGAGATCGCCCGCGGGCGGCGTGGGGGTCAACTCGAGCGTGCGGTACGCCGCTCGAAAGTCCGCCGGGAGCTCGTCGGCGAGGAGCGTCCGGGCTCCCGCTGCGCCCACGAAGAGCGCGCGCCCGACCGGTCGGGGCAGTTCCGCGACCAGGCTCTCCTGCGAGGCGGATGACGGAACGAAGTCGGCCGCCAGGCCGTGGTCGGCGAGGGCATCGGCCGTGGCCACGCCGATCGCGGCGATCCGTGGCAGCTTGCCCACCCGCCGCCGCGCGAGCTCGACGGCACCGTTCGCACTCGTGACGATGACCCAGTCGTAGCCGTCGAGGTCGATCGGGCCGTCGTCGATGGCCTCGATCTCGAGCAACGGGCAGAGCACCGCCTCGAAGCCTTCGGCGCGCAGCGCGGAGAGAAGTGGTTCCGCCTGGGCGCGCGGGCGCGTGACGATCACGCGCACGTCAGGAGGAGACGAACGGCATCAGCGCCGCCGCGACTTCGCCGGGATCGGAACCGGTCCGCCGCTCGAGCCAGCTGCCGTCCTCGGCTGCGACAAGGCCGGTCAAACGCTCTCCGTCGTGATACGCGGCGACGGGCGCGAGGCAACCGCCCCCGATCACCGCAACGCAGGCCCGTTCCATTTCCACACGCGCCCGGGTCTCGCCGTGGTCTGCAGCCGCGACCAGGTGCTCCTCGCCGGTGCGCACCTGCAGTGCGAGCGCGCCTTGCC
>DATMZV010000167.1:0-6481 GCA_035573355.1 Gaiellaceae bacterium
CCGCTTCACGGCCGACCGGTTGGGAGACGACTCGCGGCTCTCGCCCTACCGCGCCGGGTACACGGCCGAGCAGCGGCGCGACATCGAGCGGCGCCTGGCGGCCGGCGACCTCCTCGGCGTGTCGGCGACGAACGCACTCGAGCTCGGGATCGACGTCGGCCTGCTCGACGCGGTGATCTCTGTGGGCTTCCCGGGCACCGTCGCCTCGCTGCGCCAGCAGTGGGGACGGGCGGGACGGCGCGGGCACGGGCTCGCGGTGCTCGTCGCCAGCGAGGATGGCCTCGACCAGTACTTCATGCGCGAGCCTGAGAAGCTGCTCGGGCGGCGTGTCGAGGCCGCGATCCTCGACCATGCGAACCCGCGCGTCCTCGACGGCCACGTCCGCGCGGCAGCCTTCGAGGCGCCGCTCGACGACGACGATCGCGCGACCCTCGGCGACGAGGCGCTCGAGCGGGCAGCGCTGCTCCCCGACCTGAAGCACACGAAGACGGGTTACGTCTGGGCAGGTCGCGAATACCCGGCCGCGCAGTTCGGGCTGCGGAGCACCACTCCCGACACGTTCGCGGTCGTGGAGGCACAGAGCGGGACCGTCCTCGGAATCGTCGAGCGCGAACGCGCGTATTCGACGGTTCACGAGGGCGCGATCTACCTCCACCTCGGAGAGAGCTACCTCGTTCGCGAGCTCGACCTTCAGGCGCGCACCGCTCTCGTGACCCCGTACAAGGGCGACTACTACACGCAGGCGAAGAAGGATACGAACACGGCGATCGAGGAGACGTTGCGTGTGGAACGGCGTTGCGGGCTCGACCTCCACTTCGGCCGCATCTCCGTCACGGAGCGAGTCGTCGCGTATCAGAAGAAGTCGATCCGTGATCAGTCGACGTTCGAGACGGTCGAGCTCGACCTACCCGAGACGAGCTTCGAGACCGAGGCGATCTGGTACCTGCCCGAGCCGGAACAGCTCGACGGATTGGAAAGGATGCCCAAGCTGCTCGGAACGCTCCACGCGGCCGAGCACGCGATGATCGCGCTGCTTCCGCTCTGGGCGATGTGCGACCGCTGGGACATCGGCGGGCTCTCGACCAACATCCATTTCCAGACCGACCGACCGACCGTCTTCATCTACGACGGCCACTCCGGCGGCGTCGGCATCACAGAGCGCGGCTTCAATGCCTTCGAGGGCTGGGTCGAGGACACCGCGCGCATGCTCGAGGGCTGCCCCTGCTCGGACGGCTGCCCGTCGTGCGTGCAGAGCCCGAAGTGCGGCAACCTCAACGAGATGCTCGACAAGGACGGCGCGAGAACGTTGTTGCGAAGGATGGTGGCCGCGGCGACGTCCGCCATGCAAGGGTAGGCCATGGCAAACCGCAAGGCGCTTGGTGGCACGCTGGTGCTCGGCGGCGGGTTCGCGGGAGGCTACGTCGCGCGGCTGCTCGGCAAGCGCGGCGCCACGATCGTCTCGCCGGAGAACTTCATGCTCTACACGCCGATGTTGCCGGAGGCTGCATCGGGAACGCTCGAGCCGCGCCATGTCGTGGTCCCGCTGCGCCAGATGTGCCCGCACGCCGAGCTCCTGCTCGGACGCGCGACCGAAGTGGACGTCGACGGTCGCATAGTCGTGGTCGAGACCGAGGACGAGACGCTGACCGTGAGCTATGACGAGCTCGTCGTCGCGCTCGGTGCGATCTCGCGCGCGCTTCCGATCCCGGGGCTGGCCGAGCATGCCCTCGGGTTCAAGTCCCTCGCCGACGCGATCGCGCTCCGCAACCATGTCCTGCGCCGGCTCGAGGCGGCCGACGCGGCGACGAGCGAGGTGCAGCGAGACCGCGAGCTGACGTTTCTCTTCATCGGCGCGGGCTACGCCGGGGTGGAAGCGCTCGCCGAGCTGTCCGACCTCGTGCGCGATGCGCTGCGCTATTACCCGGCGCTACGTGAAGCACCCCAACACTGGGTGCTGGTCGATGCCGCGCCGAAGATCCTTCCCGAGATCCCGATCCCGCTCGGCGACTACGCGGCGCGCGAGCTCGTCGAGCGCGGTGTCGACATTCGCGTCACCACGACACTCGAGTCCGTCGAGGCCCACGCGGCGACACTCTCCGACGGCAGCCGGCTCCAGACGAGCACCGTCGTCTGGACCGCGGGCGTCCGCGCGAACCCGGTGAACGAGCGGCTCGGGTTGCCGCTCGACGACCGCGGGCGCGTGCTGGTGGATCCAACCCTTCACGTCGAGGGAGTAGCTCACGCCTGGGCGCTCGGAGACGGTGCCCGGGTCCCGAACGAGGCGACGCCCGGACAGTTCGACCCCCCGACCTCCCAGCACGCCCTGCGGCAGGCTCGGCGGCTGGCCAAGAACCTCGCGGGGCCGCCCCGTCCGTACCGTTACCGCATGCTCGGCCAGGTGGCGACGCTTGGCCGCTACAAGGGCATCGCCGACGTGCTCGGGCTTCGGTTCCGCGGGTTTCTCGGCTGGTTCATCACCCGCACCTACCACCTGTACCAGCTGCCCCTGCTCACCCGAAAGCTCCGGGTCGTGGCCGACTGGACGACTGCGCTCTTCTTTCGCAGGGACATCGCCGAGCTCGGGACGCTCGGCCACCCGCAGCGGCTCGACCCCTAGACCGCTCCTCACCCTTTCGAGTTAGGACATTCGGCCCTCTATGTGCCGACCGCCACAGCCGATGCGCTTTCGGTGCGGCCAATTCCTCGCGATCGCGTGGTCCAGGATCTCGCTCTGCTCGGGATCGGAGGCATCATCCCCGGGGCGAGCCTGCACTTCCTCGCGCACCACGACGCGCACAGCCTCGGGTCGAGCACGCACTTCATCGGTGTGGGAATCAGCGCCCTCATTGCATCCTTCGCCGCGCTCGCGCTGACACTCGTCGGAGTGCGACGCCAGGACGGCCGGGTCGTCCTCGTTGGATCGGCATTCACGGTGATGGCGGCTCTGCTTGCCATCCACGGCCTTGCCACGCCGGGCGTCGTGATCGGGAACAACGGCGTGATCGCGCTGACCGGGGCAGCGACGTTGCCCGTCGGCGGCGCCGTCCTTGCACTCTCGGCTCTGCCCGCTCTCCGGCGACCTCAGGGAATCCGTCCGCTCCTCGTCCTGCAAGGCGTTGCGCTGATCGGCGTGATCGGCCTCGGCATCGTCGGCATGGCAGTGCCGAGCCTCGTGCCCCCCGTCCCGGCACCTGCCAGCGGCTCGGCGATCGTCGCACTCGTCGTCGGCGCCGCGTTCTACGCCGTGCTCATCCTGCGGGCGCTCAAGACGTACCTTCTGACGCAGCGAACCGTTGACCTCGCCGTGGTCGTCGGGGTCGCCTGGCTGACGGCAGCCCTGCCGCCGGCGCTGCTCCTGAACTTCAGCGATCTCGGCTGGTGGCTCGGGCACGGCTTCGAACTGGCGGGCATCGCGATCGTCGGGACCGCTGTGGCCGTCGACCTCCACCGCTCGGTTCAATCGCGCCCGCTCGTCGGCGACCTCCGTGCCGCCGAGCTCGTGGCCAAAGAGGAGGCGTTCCTCGACGGTCGCGTCCATGCCTTGCTGCAGCGGCTCGCAGAGAAGGACGAGTCCACGGAGGAGCACACGCGCCGGGTCGCTCTGCGCGCGGTGCAGGTCGGCGAAGAGCTCGGTCTTCCACCTGGACGGCTGCGCGCGCTCGCGATCGGCGGCCTCCTGCACGACATCGGCAAGCTGTCGGTGCCCGAGCGGATCCTGCAGAAGCCGGGCGCACTGGACGAGAGCGAGTTCGCCGTCATCAAGCGGCACCCCGACTGGGGCGTCAAGTTGCTGCGCGAGCTCGGCGGCTTCAACGTCTCGGCGCGGGAGCTCGTCCACAGCCACCACGAGCGGCTCGACGGCAAGGGCTATCCCCGCGGGCTGGCGGCGGGCGCGATCGGGCTCGACACCCGCATCCTCACCGTGTGCGACGTGTACGACGCCCTGGTCTCGCCGCGTGTGTATCGCGCTGCATGGACTCACGAGGCCGCACTCGACCTTCTCCGCGCAGAGAGCGGCTCGGCGTTCGACGAGCGTTGCGTCGCCGCGCTCGAGAAGGTGCTCGGCCGCGAGCAGGTTCAGCCGGATCTCCCGGCGTTTCGCGTCGCCGCGGCGTCCGCCTAGGCGCCGAGAGCTTTCAGCGCATCGGTGAGGCGTTGCTTCGTCGTCAGGACGCCTGCGAAAAGATCTCCGTGCTTCCGCACACGCTCGAGCACGACGGGCATGGTGAACGAGAGCGGATCGAGCTTCTCGTTCACCTCGGACCAGCGCAGCGGCGTGGACACGGGCGCGCCCGGGCGTGGTCGCACCGAGTACGCGGACGCGATCGTCTTCCCTTCGCCGTTCTGGTTGGAGTCGATGAGGACACCACGACGCTTCGACTTGGTCCACTCCGTCGTCGCAAGGCCACGGTGGGTCCGCGCGATTGCTCCGGCGACGATCTCTGCGAACTGGCGCGTGTCCGCATAGGTGTAGCGACGCTCGACCGGCACGAGAATGTGCATGCCTTCCGCGCTCGACGTCTTCGGAAAGCCGACGAGACCGAAGGCGTCCAGTGCCTGCTTGACGAGCAGTGCGACCTGCACGGTCTCCTCGAAGCCGACATCGGGTGAGGGATCGAGGTCGAACAGCACCCAGTCGGGTCGAACGGGCTTGTCGATGCGCGAGTACCAGGTGTTCATGTCGATGCAGCCCATGTTCACCATCCAGAGCAGCGCGAGCTCGTCGTCGACGAGCGGGAAGTTGACCCACTTCTTCGTCCGCGGCGACTCCCTGGTCGAGACCTGCGTCCGAAACGTCCGGATCCACTCGGGCATGTGCGACGGCGCGTCCTTCTGGAAGAACTTCTTGCCCTCGATCCCGTCGGGCCAGCGCACCATCGTGAATGGGCGATCCTTCAGGTGCGGCACGAGGACCGGCGCGACCGCGCGGTAGTACTCGAGCAGATCTCCCTTGGTGATGCGCTCCACCGGGAAGAAGACCTTGTCGAGGTTCGAGAGCTTCAGCTCTCGTGAGCCCTTCCTGACGACGTCCGTGATCGCCTCCTCGCGACGCACCTCGCCAGCCGCCTTGTCTTCACGCAGCCCCTTGTAGGTCGGCGAGCGCAGGCGGCCGTCGTGCGTCCACTCGGCGAACTCCACCTCCGCGACGAGCCTGGGCTCGACCCAGATCACATCGTTCTTTCGGACCTTCGGCATCGCCGGAACCTCACGAAACGGCGGGTTGTCCTGGCGCAACGGTCGTAGCTTGTCAAGGAGCTTGTCGATCTCCTTGGCGTTGAAGCCCGTGCCGACGTTGCCGGCGTACACGAGCTCGTTGGCGACGTAGAAGCCGAGCACGAGTGAGCCGAAACTGGATGCACGGCGGCCCGTCCCCTTGGTGTATCCGGCGACGACGAATTCCTGCTCGAGGTGGGTCTTGACCTTCAGCCAGTCCCGCGTTCGCTTTCCGGGCAGGTAGCGCGAGTCGAGCCGCTTGGCGACGATCCCTTCGAGGTGCTGCTGCTTCGCAGCATCGAGCAGCGCCTGGCCGTCGTCGAACGTCTCGGAGAGGCGCACGGTCTTGTTGCGCCGCTCGAGCAGGGTCTCGAGTAGCTTGCGGCGCTCGACGAGCGGCAGGTCGATGACGGGCTCGTTGTCGATCTCGAGGACGTCGAAGACGTAGTAGACGATCGGCGTGCCCGGCTTACCCTGCTGCATCGCGGAGAAGCTCGAGCGCCCGGTGTCGTCGAGCGCGCAGACCTCACCGTCGAGCACGCAATCCGGCGTCTTGACCGCCTTCGGAAGCTCCTTGGCGACGTTCTGGAAGCGTGTCGTCAGGTCGTTGCCGTTCCGGCTCGTCAGCGTCGCCTCTCCGCCGGCGACCGTCGCGATCGCGCGATAGCCGTCCCACTTCACCTCGAACGCCCAGCCCGCCCCGCGGGGAACATCCTCGGCCAGCGTCGCCAGCATCGGCTTGTAGGTCTCGCCGCTGCTTCGTCTCGGCGCCGCGGCAGGCGCGGCCTCGTCGCGCTTGCGGAGGATCAGCCAATTCTTCTCGTCGCCGCTCAGGTGCGCCGGGACGAGCGACCACGTGCCCTGCAGCTTCGAGCCGTGGAGTCGCACGGTCAGGCCGCCGTTCTTCTTCTCCTCCAGCAGCTCGTAGGTACCGCTGTCCCAGATCTCGACGGTGCCCGCTCCGTACTGTCCCTTCGGGATCTCACCCTCGAACGTCGCGTACTCGAGCGGGTGGTCCTCGACGTGAACGGCGAGGTGCTGCTGGCCGGGCTCGAGGGGGACGCCCTTCGGAACCGCCCAGCTGAGCAGGGTGCCGTCCTTCTCGAGCCGGAAGTCGTAATGCAGCCGCCGGGCATCGTGGCGCTGGACGACGAAGATCGGATCCTTCGCCTTTCCCTTCTTCGAACCGAAGGGCTCCGGCGTCTGCTTGGGATCGCGTTTGCGCTTGTACTCGGAGAGCTTCTGGGCCACGTCCTAGGAAGCTTTG
>DATMZV010000168.1:0-3226 GCA_035573355.1 Gaiellaceae bacterium
GTCGACGCCCTGTGCGATGTCGGGCGACTGCTCGTCGAGCGCAACGACGACACCGCAGGTGGTCGCGTCGAAGCCCCACTCGGAATGCGTGTAGCCGATCTCGGAGATCCGCTCGCGCACGAGCTTGGGAATGTCGACGTAGATCTCCGTCGAGATCTCGCCCGCGACGACCACGAGCCCGGTCGTGATCAACGTCTCGCAGGCGACGCGACCCTCCGGATCCTCGGAGAGAACGGCATCGAGGACCGAATCCGAGATCTGGTCGGCGACCTTGTCGGGATGCCCCTCGGTGACGGATTCCGAGGTGAACAGGAACTCGCGGGCGGCCATGGGGCCACAGGCTACACAGAACGCCTGACTACTTGATGCGCAAGAAGAACGAGACCTGGAGCTCGTGCGAGCGGCTCACGGCATACTCGACCGCGGAGCGCAGCGGCTTCAGGTTCCGCTCGATCCCGGCCGGGATCCTGCCGTTGCCCAACCGCTGGATGACCGGGATCGTGCTGTGGATGTCGACGTACAGAACGACCTGGGGCTTGGCCGGCAGACCGGAGCTCTTGGCGGCGCTCTGGTACTCGGGGCTCTCCGCCAGGCTCTTGCCGCCGGTCTTCGCGAAAGCGACTCCCGACGGGAGATCGCTCACGACGAGCCTGCCGTTCACGTTGGCGTAGTGCAAGTGCAGGCCCTGGCCCTGGGAAAAGCCCTTGACGAGCCGGCCGAACACCGCCGCGCCGTCGACGCCGTGTCCCGGCGCCGCGATGAACGTGACCTCCGGGAGGTGACCGCCGGCCGAGCGAACGTAGAGCGCGTTCTCGCCCTGCAGAATCGTGTCGAACCGCCCGAGCGCAGCGCCGAGCCCCTTGAAGCCGGACTGCTGCAGGACGGGGTTGGCGCCGAGCCCCGAGAGCATCCCTTTGGCGCCGTGGAATGCGAGATAGAGCAACGCATCCTTCGGCACGAGCTTCTGCAGAGTGCCGTCGGACCCGTGCGCCGTCACGCTCTGCTTGCCGGGCGTGCCGTGAACCGTCGTGTCCCACGCGATCCCGTCGGACTTCGCGCGCACGCTCATCAGCAGCCAGTCGAGCGTCCCGAGCTTGTTGAAGTACGACGCTGAGTCCGGCCCGAGGACTTTTCGCGCCGCCGCCATCACACGAGGCCCATTGACGTAAGCGCGCAAGATGCCGTCTCCCGCCCTGCCCATCGCCGACGAGAACGTCTTGTCCGCGGAGAGCGTGTGCTTCGCCGAGTCGCTCGCCTGCTCGAACGCGTCGATCGTGGCCTGCTTGTCGGAGACGACCGTCCAGCCGTGGAACTGGTGGTAGAGGAGTTTGCTCGACGGGTCGATCGTGTTGCCCTTCTTCACGAGCCGCTCGAACGCACCCTGATCCTTTGGCTGCAGCAACCCCAGCGTCGCCTCCGGGTGCGCGAGGTCGAGCATGACCACGTCCAGTTCCGGACCGAGCGCAGGCTTCACATCCTGCTCCCAGTCGAGGCCTTTCTTCTGCAACTGCGCATTGATCGAGTCGATCGCCTTCTGCTTGTCCGGAAACTTGTTCGCGAGTGCGTCGACCTGCTGCCATTGCGACGAGCCGAGGTCGGAGTCGATCGTCACGAACAGCGGGACCGAAGCGGGAACGAGATCGGCGGCGCCGGAGCTCGGGTTCGTCGTACCGCCGCAGCCGGCGAGTGCGAGCGCGGCGACGGCGAACAGTCCGGCGAGCTTTAGCGGAGCGTGAGCCTGGCCTCGACGCTGCTCGTCGAGCCGGAGCGGGTGCCGAATGCGACGAGCGTCTGGAACTTGTCGAGCTTTCCGGTCGTCGCGGGCTTCGCCTGCCCGTTCCCGGTCAGCGAAGCGAGTGCCTGCAGGATCGGTGCGAGCCGTTGGATGTCTGCGTATGCCAGCCATGTGACCTTGGCCGGGACATCGGCTGCGGCGAGTGCATCCTTGAACGCCTGATCGTCGGTCAGCGACCCACTGCCGGGGCTGGTGCCGGGAGCGGCGTTGGTGAGGAGAACGACCTTCCCATGCCGTTCGACGTGGAGCGGCAGCATGTTCCCTGCCTTCGCAGCGACTCCGCGAAGCGCCGTTGCCGCGGCCGCAGGATCACTCGGATGAACTTCGAGCGTCACGACCGGGATGAGGGTGCCCGGCAGGAGATAGAGCACGCCCTCGCCGCCGACGGAGCGCAAGGCGGTGACGAACGGTGGCAGCGACGTCCGGAGCAACGGCTCGCTCTGGACCCGTGCGAGCAGCTGGTTCACATCCTTGAAGGAGACCGCGAGAATCGCGCCCGAGGGCACGTCGTGGAGCAGGGTCGGCCGATAGGCCGCCGGCGATGTTCCTCCGGCAGCGCGAGCCTTGATCTGCAGCGCAGTCTTGTCCGCCGTGAGGCTCGCTGCGACCCAGCGCGGCGAGCCCGCGACCCGCACGAGCGCTTGCAACTTCGCCGGGAGTTGCTGCACACCGGAGCCCGACGCATACACGGTTGCGAATCCCGTGTCGCCGACCTGCGACATGGCGCTCTTGAAGTTCGCGCTGTCGGCAAGTGAGCTGCCCGAGTCGGCGTTGCGCACGGACTGGAACGCCTCCGCCGAATCCGCGACGACCGACCAGCCGCCGATCTGCTCGACGGTGTAGTGCTCGCTTCCCTGGTCGAACTTCTTCGCAAGTGCGCTCAGCTTGGCCTCGTCCGTCGGCTGGACGAGCGCAACCGCCTCGGGCTTGCCGTTGTCGATGCCGAGCACCGCGAGGTTCACGCGGTCGCCGAGCGCCGGATGGACGTCGTTCTTGTAGTCGAGCTTGCTCGGCAGGGGCCCGAAGACGTCGGTGAGGACCTGCCACTGCTGCGAGTCGAGATTCGCGTCGGCACTCACATAGGCAAGGGCGCTCGCCGGAACGAGACTCGCCGCATCGGTGCCCGACGATGTCTGGGTGGCGGCGCTGCTAGTACCGCAGCCTGATGCGATGAGCAGAAGACCGAGTGCAAGCGCTGCGGCGGCGGAGCGCATCGCTCTCCATCGTAGCCTTCATTCCGCGGTCGGCTGACGACCCATCAGACTGGCGAGGAGCCTGTCGAGACTCTCACCGCCGAGGACGCGGCAGACGCCTTCGGTGATCGGAAGCTCCACGCCGACCCTATGTGAGAGATCTCTGAGAACGGGCGCAGTCGTGAGGCCTTCGACGACCTGCCCGATCTGGGCTGCGGCCTCGTCTGCGGTGGCGCCG
>DATMZV010000169.1:0-8875 GCA_035573355.1 Gaiellaceae bacterium
AGCCTCGAGATGCCCACGCTCCTCAGCGCCCTCCACGAGTGCCTTGGCCTGGTCGGAATCAAGCAGTTCGTGCAGCTGATTTTGTGTCAAGTGTCCCTTTCGCGTCCTACTTTGTGATACGCGGCCAACCTTCGTACTGTAAGTCGAATACCCTTTTCTTTCCAGGGATAGGAGTCCCCAAGGGCCCTCGGACCTGGAACGAGACCGTGCCCTTTGTTATTCCGTCGCCGCGGGCTCTTTGGATTGCGCGCGAACCGGGAACTCGAACTCGATCTTGTCCTCGTCGTTCAAGACGAGCCGGGCACGAAAAGGTTTGCCGTTCCGCGACCGGAAGCCAGAGAGTACTTCCCGGGTCCGACGTTCCTCGATCAGCTGCCGCGCGATCTCGGGCGTGAGGGTGCGGCTGGCGACCCTTTTCCAGATCACAAAGCCACAGCCGACCTCTTCACGGCTCTTCCAGCTGGTGCAGCCGTAGGCCTTCGAGTTCTCCTTGATGATCTCGCCCGTCTCGGCTCCGCACCGCGGACAGGGCCCGAGCTCGACCCTGATGGGACGGAGCTGCTCCTTGTCCAGGGCGGCGATCTGGTCGACCGTCTCCTTGGCGAAGTCGGCGATCCCCTTCATGAACTTCTTGCGATCGCCCTTTCCGTGCTCGATCTCGGAGAGCTTGTTCTCCCAGTCACCGGTGAGCTCCGGAGAGGTCAGCTTGTGGTTCTCGAGCATGGTGATCACCTGAATGCCCTTGGGCGTCGCCTGCAGGTCCTTGCCGACGCGTTCGATGTACTCGCGCCGGATCAGCGTCTCGATCGTCTCGGCACGGGTCGCAGGAGTGCCTAGGCCGGATTCCTTCATCGCCTCTCGCAGCTCCTCGTCGTCGATCAGCTTGCCCGCGGTCTCCATCGCAGAGAGCAGCGTCGCCTCGGTGTAGCGGGGCGGCGGCCTCGTCATCTTGTCCTCGATCTCGGCTGCGATGCAGCGAACCGTCTGGCCCTCCTGCAGGACCGGGATCTCGCCGCCTTCGGCCTCGTCCTCGGACTGCCGCTCCTGATCGGGCTCGAGCCCGTAGACGCCGCGCCACCCGGCCTCGAGCGTGATCTTGCCGCGTGTTCGGAAGCGCTCCTCCTCGACGAGCGTGATCACGGTTGTGCGGGCATAGCGTGCCGGGGGATGGAACACGGCGAGGAAGCGCTTGGCGACTAGGTCGAACACACGCCGCTCGTCGGGCGAGAACGCTTCGAGGTCCTTTTCGATGTCGGTCGGAATGACTGCGTGGTGATCGCTCACCTTCGCGTCGTTGACGACGCGGCCGAGCGGCAGCTGGTCAAGCGCGAGCACGTATTCGGCTCCCTTGCGGTAGTCCTCGATCGGCTCCAGTGTCGCGGCCGTCGGCTTCAACTGCGGAACCATGTCGCCGGAGAGGAAGCGCGAGGACGTACGCGGATACGTGATCGCCTTCTTGCTCTCGTAGAGCGACTGCGCGGCCTGCAACGTGCGCCGCGCGGAAAACCCGTAGCGACGGTTCGCGTCACGCTGGAGCGAGGTCAGGTCGTACAGGAGAGGCGCGCGCTCGGACTGCTCCTTGCGCTCGACCTTCTCGATCGTCCCGTCCTGGCCTGAGACCTTGGCGACGATCGCGTCGGCACGCGAGAGGTCACCGAAGATCCGCGTTTCGTCGCCCTCGAACCAGAGACCCTGGTAGGGCGGCTGGAACGTCCCGTGGATGAGACGGTACGGCTCGGGGACGAACGCCTGGATCTCGCGCTCACGATTGACGATCAACCCGAGTGTGGGCGTCTGGACCCGGCCAAGCGAGACGACGCCGCCGACCCACGCGCGGCCGCGAATCGTCGCCGCGCGGGTCGCGTTCATGCCGACGAGCCAGTCGGCCTCGGAGCGAGAGCGAGCCGCGTCCTCGAGGGACTGCATCTGGGTGCCCGGGCGGAGCTTCTCGAAGCCTTCGCGGATCGCCTGCTTCGTCATCGACGAGATCCACAGGCGCTCGACTGGCTTCGGCGCGTTGGGGCTCGTTGCGGAGCTGCCGAAGACCGACTCGTAGACGTAGGCGAAGATGAGCTCGCCCTCGCGGCCGGCGTCACATGCGTTGATGATCTTGTCGACGTCCTCGCGCTTCAGCAGCGTCTCGATCAGCTTCAGCTGCTTCTTCGACTTCGCGTCGCGAGGCACGAGCTTGAAGCCGTTCGGCGGGACGATCGGCAGGTCAGCCATCTTCCACTTCTTCCACTTCTCGTCGTACTCCTCGGGCTCCGCGAGCTGGACGAGATGGCCGACGGCCCACGTGATGACGTAGTCGTCGGACTCGAGGAAGACGGCTTCGTCGCGGGTGGTCTTGGCCTTGGTCTTGGACTTGGCGGCCTCGACGACCTCCTCGTTCGTCGGCTCGTCGGTCTTCTTCTTGCCCCGCTTCGGCTTGATGTCGTCGAGCTTGCGGCGCTGGAAGGGACCGTCGAGCGCGCCCGCGAGATCACGGCCGACAGACGGCTTTTCTGCAATGACAAGGGTCTTGGGCATCAAAAACACCATAGCGTCCGCTGCAAACCAGGCTCGATGGAGATACTGGCCGCGTGCGCCCGAGCCCGTTCTACACCTTTGCGGCAGCCCTCTCCTGGCCCGTGCTCAAGGGGCTGTACCGATTGCGTGCCGAGGGCCAGGAGAACCTCCCCGAGGAGGGCGGCTACGTGCTGGCGGCCAATCACACCTCGAATTTCGACCCTTGGCCGCTCGGGATGCCGCTCTTTCCCAAGCGGTTTCTCCGGTTCATGGCGAAATCGGAGCTGTACTGGTGGCCGCTCGGCAAGCTGATCACGGCCGGAGGCGGCTTCCCCGTGCGGCGTGGTGAGCGGGACATCGAGGCGATGAACAGGGCCGTCGCGCTCGCTCGCCAGGGCCATGTCGTGACGATGTTCCCGGAGGGCACGCGCCAGCGAAAAGGGCTCGTGAAGCGACACCAGCCGAAGTCGCATACCGGTGCGGCGCGGATCGCGCTCGAGGCGGGCGTGCCACTCGTGCCCGCCGCGATCTCGGGAACCGACCGGCTGTCTCGGCTCGGTCCGCTGCATGTGCGCTACGGGAAGCCCATTCCTCTCGATGACCTCGCGGGGCTCGACCAGTCGGAGGCGGCGCGCGAGGCGACCAACCGGCTGATGGCCGAGATCAACCGGCTGAGAGAAGACCTGTGAGCCGACCGCTGCTCGTCGTTGACGGCGACTCGCTCGCGCATCGCGCCTACCACGCGCTGCCAAAGACGATGCGCCGTGCCGAGGGGAAGCCGAGCAATGCGCTCGTCGGCTTTTCGAACTTCCTCATGCGCCTGTGGCAGTCCGAAGAGCCTCGCGCAGTCGTCGTCGGCTGGGACACGCTCACGGTGCCGACATACAGGCACGAGCTGTTCGACGGTTACCAGGGTGGTCGCGAGTTCGACGACGAGCTCCTCGAGCAGCTCGATCTCCTGCCCGAGCTCGTGCGCTCGTTCGGGTTCGCCGCTGCGAAGGGCGACGGGTACGAGGCCGACGATTTCCTCGCCGCTGCAGTGAAACACGAAGAGGAACGGGGGGGCACGTCGGTCGTTGTCACCTCGGATCGAGACTCGTTCCAGCTCGCGAGCGAGCACACGACGATCCTTCAGCCGACGCGCGGCGTCAGCGAGCTCGCACGAGTCGGTCCGGCGGAGGTGCGTGAGCGCTACAGCGTCGACCCGCCGCAAGTTCCCGATTTCATCGCTCTCCGCGGCGATCCATCGGACAAGATTCCGGGCGCGCGCGGCGTCGGCCCTAAGACCGCTGCGAATCTGCTGGCGCAGTACGGGACGCTCGAAGCGATGCTCGAGGACGGCCGGTTCGAGGCGCAGGCGGAGGAACTACGGCTGTATCGGCGAATGGCGACTCTGGACGCCTCCGCCCCCCTACCTCCCCTAGACGATCAGACCCCTAACTGGACGGGGGCGTCCTCCTTCGTAAGGCAGCTGGGAATGAACGCGCAGGCGGACAGGATCGCCGCCCTGGCTGCGTAGGATCGAGCTCGCGGAAGCGGTCCGCCGATCGACGTCCTGACCCATCCGGCGCTTGCGCGCCTGCATCCGACGTTCGGCCATCCCGAGTCGCCGGAGCGGCTGGCGTCTTTGCTCGACGCGTTTCCGGCCTGGACCGAGGGGAGGCCCGCGACCGCGGACGAAGTGCTTCGGTGTCACACGCGTGAACATGTAGAACGCGTGCTCGCGATCGACGGCATGGGCTGGCTCGACGCCGACACGATTGTCAGCGAAACGACACCGACCGCCGCGTTGCTAGCGGCCGGAACTGCGATCGAGGCGGCGCGCACAGGCGGCTTCGCGCTCGTCCGTCCTCCCGGACATCACGCGCTCAGCACTCGGGCGATGGGCTTCTGTGTCTTCAACAACATCGCGATCGCGGCGCGGGCGGCGCAGACCGACGGCGACCGCGTGGCGATCGTCGACTACGACGTTCATCACGGCAATGGAACGCAGGAAATCTTCTGGGAAGACGACACCGTCCTGTTCGTGTCGCTTCACCAGTGGCCGTTCTACCCGGGCAGTGGCGGCCCCGACGAGCAACGCGAGACGACCTTGAACATTCCGCTCGACGCAGGCTCGGGTGATGCGGAGTACCTGCAGGCGTTCGCCGAGATCGTCACGCCGGCCGTCGAAAACTTCGCGCCCGATCTGGTGCTGGTATCGGCGGGCTTCGACGCCCACGAAGCGGACCCGCTCGCTCAGATGCGCGTGACTACCGAAGGGTTCCGCGAGCTGAGCGAGCGCTCGGCGGCCCTTGCTCCGAGGTTCGCGGCCGTGCTCGAGGGCGGCTACAACATCGCGACTCTGCCCGGACTCGTCGAGGCAGCGCTCGAAGGTTTCTCCTCAGGAAACACGACGACCGGCTGAAAGCCGGCCGCCGAAGCCACAGTCGTATTCGTTCGCCACTTCGCTCCAGCCAGGAGCTCAATCAAAACCTGCTCGGAGTATCGGCACTCCCCCGCGGCCGGGCATCGCCCGGGCCTGGGGAAGGGAGTCACCCAAAGTGGGTGAGTCAGCCTCGAGCGGTCGACAGGGCTTCCAGCGCCTCCCGGCGGGACGAGACTCCCAGCTTCCGCAACAGGCTCTTCACGTGTGAGCGCACGGTGTGCTCGGAGATATAGAGCCGCTTCGCGATCTCGTCCGTTGCGAGATGCTCGTCAAGGAGCAGGAGCACTTCGAGTTCACGCGCAGAGAGCGCGGCGGCAATCGAGTCGGGCACGCCGCCGCCCCGCCCGCCCCCGGCACGCACCTGGTCGAGCAGACGGCGGGCCACCGGTCCCGAAAGCGCTGCCTCTCCCTGTGCGACACCGCGCAGGAATTCGACGATCCGCTCGGGAGGCTCACTCTTCAACAGGTAGCCCGCAGCGCCGGCGCGGATCGCGCCGAGCAGGTTCTCCTCCGTCCCGGAGGCCGTGAGGACCACGACCTCGCAGTCGGGGGCCGCCTCGCGCAGTCGGGGTAGGGCGCTCAGCCCGTCGAGACCCGGCATCGAGAGATCGAGCAGGATCAGATCCGGCCGGAGCTCGCCGGCGCAGACGATCGCCTCCTCCCCGTCACTGGCCTCCCCCACCACATCGAACCCGTGCTGGCTCAAGAGGCCCGACAATGCGGACCTGGTCAGAGGGTGGTCGTCGACGAGGAGGATTCGCTCAGCCATCACGGTTACTGCGCTTATCGGCGGACGAGGTTCTGCCGAAAGAGTGAACGTGAGGCAAGACGGCAGAGACGATTTCCAGGCCTGGCTCTGGGGAGAGATCCTCCTTTTCGGCCTGCTCGGCTCCTCGTTGGCGCTCTTCGTCACGAACCACGAGCTCCAGACGAAGGTCTCCCTGCCGCAGCTCGGGCTCGTGCTGAGCACGGTGATGGCCTTTGCAGGAGCGATCATCGCGCTGCTCGCAGGGATCCGCTTCGCCGTCGAGGGTCGCCGCCTCGATCTCTTCCTCTGCACTGGCTTCCTGATCTCTGCCGCTACGAGCGCCATATTTGTGATCGCGCCCCTGGTCGCCGGGCACGCGCCCCATCGAGCCGAAGCCTGGTCGGCTGTCGTCGGGCGCCTGCTCGCGTGGAGCCTCATCGCCGTCGCGCCGTTCGTGCCCGGCCGGTCAGGTCCCCGCGCGCTCGCCAACTTGGTGTCGGCCGCGTGCCTCGCGCTCGCGCTTGCGTGGTTCGCGCTGCGCTCGTCGGTCGACGTCCTGCCGGCCATCGGCACGCACAACGACACTCCGGGACTTCTCGTCGGCTCGCTTGCGGCGCAAGCACTCCTGAACCTGCTCGCCGTCGTCGGCTTCGGCAAGCGCTTCTACGAACGTCGCGAGGACCTCGACCGGTGGCTTGCACTCGCCTCCACTCTCATGCTCTTCGCTTCGCTCCACTACGTCTTCACGCCCGTGCTCGCCGCCGGATCCGTCTCGCGCGGCGACGCGCTACGCCTTCTCGCCTACAGCCTGTTGCTCGCGGGCGCTTGGCGCGCGATCAGCTTCGCGGAGTTCGGGCGCGCCGTCGCAGAGGAACGCGCCCGGGTCGCACGGGAGATTCACGACGGTCTCGCGCAGTACCTCTTCGCGGTCTCGACGCACGCGACGATGCTGCAGCAGGGCGCACCGCAGCAGGAAACGCTCGCCAAGCTGAAGGAGGCGGCCGACGCAGCGCAGCAGGAAGCGCGCTTCGCGATCCTCGCGCTCTCCACGGCCGCCGGCAGCGCACCGTTCGACGCCGCCCTCGCGCGCTACGTTGAGTTCCTGACCGCCGACGGTCAGCTCGAAGTGGATCTCGAGATCGATCCCGACGTTCGGCTCGCACCCGACGAGCAGATCGAGGTCTTCCGGATCGTCCAGGAAGGATTGGCGAACGTTCGCAAGCACGCGAACGCGACGCGCGCCGAGGTCCGGATCGGAACCCGGTACTACGAGCGCTTCGTGTCGATCCGGGACAACGGCGCAGGCTTCGACGGCGACTCCACGGCGGCCGGGCAGGGTCTCAAGAACATTCGCGCCCGCGCGAAGACGATCGAGGGTGGCTTCACGCTGACATCGAGACCGGGACGCGGTACGGCGCTCGAAGTCGTTCTCCGCACCTAGCGCATACGCTCTAGCGCGTGCCCGACCCCGTCAGTTTGTGCGCCGAAGCGGTGGCCGGCTGGCACAGCGCCTGGCTGACGTCCCTCGGTCTTCGGTCCGAGTCCGACGCCGACGCGTGGCGTGCGGTGGACGCGCCGCCGATCATCTATTTCGGCGGAATCACGCTCCGGCGCGAAGCGACTGAAGAAGCGGTTCTGGATGCACCGGCGAGCATCTGCGATCCGTGGCAGACGCTGAACCTCGAGGCTGCGGGGCTTCGAGTGTGGCGCCGCGAGCCGTGGCTCATGCGCATTGGCGTCCCGTTCCCTTCGGCGGAAGACCCCGACGAGCTCGAGCTCCTGCGAGTGTCGACCCCCGCCGAGGTCGAAGAGCTGGAAGCGGTGAGCGTCCGCGGCTTCGGAAATGAGGAGGCGACGATCGAGCCCGGCACGTGGCATCCGCCGGCGATCCTCGACGACCCGCGCATGGTGCTCTGGCTTGCGCGGGTCGACGGCTAGCCGGTCGGCGCGGCGATGAGCTACCGCACGGAGAGTGCGGTCGGCGTCTTCGGGGTGAACACGATCGCGTCCGCTCGGCGCCGCGGTTACGGCGGCGCACTGACAAGGGCGGCTGTCCTACCCGAGACAGGGTTGCCCGCCGTCCTCGCATCCAGCGCCGAAGGCAGAAGCCTGTATGGGTCGCTCGGCTTCGAGGAGGTCGGCCAACTCGCCATCTGGGCCCGGCCCCACGAAGTTACTTAGAGGCGGAAACGAGCCGCTCCTCCGACTCTCATGGAATGCCGGGTCCCGTCACCCGGCGATCGCCGCCCGGCGTCTTGACGAACACCTGCCAGTTGTAGAGGCCGAAGAATCGCGTGCGGTCGGCGCCGATCCGTCGCGCATACCGGACCACCGCGTCGACGTACGAGCTCGACGGGTTGTAGTGGTGAAGTGCAAGCCGCAGATCTCGTGGTGCGCCTGAAGCGTGCAAGTAGTTCGCCGCACCGAGGATTGCGTCGTGCGCGTCGTGCACGTTGCCGCCGAGCCCGTAGCGCCGCCACGTCGCCGGTATGAACTGCATCGGCCCCTGAGCACCCGCGGCACTCGAGCTGCGGAGCTTGCCGAACTTCGTCTCGACGAAGTTGACTGCGGCAAGCACGTTCCAGGGAACGCGGAACCTGCGCTGCGCCTCGCGGTAGTCGTCGAGCAACTCGGCCGCCGGCCGTGCGGGACCGACTTTGATCGCGCGCGCGCGAATCGGTGGCGTCAGGCGGTACAGCTCACGGTGCGCCGTCAGGAAATCGGTTGCGACTCGGCGGAGCTCGTTCGGCAGTCGATTGAGCGTCGCGCGCGACAATCGCCTGTCTCCTGCGAGGAGCCGATAGATCCGCTGCTCGTACAGAGCGAGGAGCACGACATCCGTGGGTGCAGCGCTCGACTTGGGGCGCCAGTGGCCGATCGCCTCGGTCAGGTCGTTCGTCGTCGTCTCGAGCCCGACCGCGAGAGCGGCGGGCTCGCGCGGGACCGGAGCGTCCGGCGACGGCGCGGCGGCGGTGGCGGTTGCGCAAGGAAAGAGTGCAGCGGCAAGTAGAGAAGCCCGCGCGATGCGCGGGCTTCTCGTTAGCAGGCCCGTAAGCCGGATTCTGTTTGCGGTGACCATCCCTCTGTGCAGCAACCCGGTCCCTCGGCGGGCCGCCTGATGGCGGGACCTGTTTGCCTTGCACCGGACGGGGTTTGGCTAGCCGCCGTGTCGCCACGACGCTGGTGGGCTC
>DATMZV010000170.1:0-7031 GCA_035573355.1 Gaiellaceae bacterium
CGACTCGACGTCCGGGTGGTACGTGACGCCCAGCTCCTCCTCGACCTCGGTCGGAAGGCGGTGCTTGTCGGTGTAGTGCAGCCCAACTTCGAACGGCTTTAGCCGTCGCAGCACGGCCGAGCCGATTCGCCCCGCGGCCACCGTTCCGACCTGCATTCCCTCGAGGTCGTAGGACCGAGACACGCAGTCGGCGATGTTCCAGCCTCCGTCGAGAACCCACTGGTGGGCGGGGAGGTAGTTGCGCACGAGCGCGAGGATCACCATCACCACGTGCTCGGAGACGCTGATGCTGTTGGAGTAGGTGACCTCCGTGACCGTGATCCCGCGGTCGATCGCCGCCTGGAGGTCGACGTGGTCCGACCCAATTCCGGCCGTCAGCGCCAGCTTGAGGTTCGGCGCCTTGGCGATCCGCTCCGCGGTCAGATACGCGGGCCAGAAGGGCTGTGAGATCACGACCTCCGCGTCCGGGAGCTCACGTTCGAAGACCGAGTCGGGCCCGTCCTTGTCGGAGGTCACGATGAGTTTGTGCCCGCGCTCCTCGAGGAATTTCCGGAGCCCGAGCTCGCCCGAAACGCTCCCGAGCAACTCCCCCGGCGTGAAGTCGATTCCCTCCGGAATCGGCGTGGTCTGGCCGTCGTAGTAGCTCTCGATCTTCGGGACGTCGTCACGCGCGTATGCCGGCGGATACCCGTCGACGGGATCGTCGTAGAGAACGCAGAGGACGTTCGCCATGCTTCCCATCCTTCCTGGAGTTCGCGTCTAGGACATTCTCGCCGCTCGAGCATCTCTTGTTCAGAGAGGCAATACCCTTGTCTCCGGCCCGGGACCCTTAACCGTGCCTTAACGGACCACAACCGTGCGTTAAGCCCGTCGCCGCTAGAACGGAGCTGTGCATCGCACCCTCCACCTAGGGAGCCGCGCCGCCATGCTTCTCGCCATTGCCTTGCTCGGTGGCGTCCTTGCGCTCGGCGGCGCGGCTGCGTTGGGGAAGCTCGGTGATCACACGACGATCATCCGGGAGGAGGTCGCGCCGAGCTCACCGGCTCCGGCGGCCTTCCAGCAGGACGGGCGGATGTCGATCAACGAGATCTACCGGGCTTCGGCGCCCGGAGTGGTGCACATCGAGACGACGTCACGCGTCCAGCAGTCCACCGACTTCTTCGGCAATCCCTTCGGCGGCAGCCAGACACAGCGTGCGCTCGGCTCCGGCTTCGTCATCGACAAGGCCGGCCACGTCGTGACGAATTACCACGTCGTCCGCGGGGCGAGCACGATCCAGGTCAGCTTTTCGAACAACGAGCGCTTCAAGGCGAAGGTGGTGGGCGTCGACCCGTCCACCGACATCGCGGTGCTGCAGGTCAAGGTCAAGTCGCGCGCGCTCAAGCCCCTGCCGCTGGGCAACTCCGACTTTGTGCGGGTCGGCGACCAGGTGATCGCAATCGGGAACCCATTCGGCCTCGACCGCTCCGTCACCGCAGGAATCGTCAGCGCCGTCCAGCGCCGGATCGAGGCACCGAATCAGCTCTCGATCTCACACGTGATCCAGACAGACGCCGCGCTGAACCACGGCAACTCGGGCGGCCCGCTGCTGAACGCGCAGGGCCAGGTGATCGGGGTCAACGCCCAGATCGAGACCGGCGGCCAGAGCCAGGGCAACGTCGGCATCGGCTTCGCGATCCCGATCAACACCGTCAGGGACGTCGTGGCCGAGCTGATCAAACAAGGCAAGGTCGAGCATCCCTTCCTCGGGATCGAAGGGAAGACGCTGCAGCCGAACATCGCGCGCCTCTTCCACCTGCCCGTGACGAGCGGCGTGCTCGTCGCCTCCGTGCGGCCGGGCAGCGGAGCTGCGAAGGCCGCCCTCAAGGCGGCGACGAACCAGGTCACAGTCGAGGGGGAGAGCTGGCCTGCAGGAGGCGACGTGATCGTCAAAGTCGACGGCAGGCCTGTTCCTTCCATCGAGACTCTCGTCGATCTCATCGCATCGAAGAAGCCGGGCGACCACATCGACCTCGTGGTCGTTCGCGGCTCGAAGCAGATCCATCTCAACGTCAAGCTTGGACGGCAGCCGTGAGGCTCGAAAGACGCCGTCCCGACTGGCCCCGAACCCCTGGGGGCCTGCTTCCGCCGGAGCCGTAGGCCAGCACGGCGCGCGGGAGCGCAGAGCGAGAGGCCCGAACGCCTGCCCGGGCCTCTCGCCATATTTCCGGAGAAAGTGCTCCGCACTTTCTCCGGGCATTGGTTAGGACTTCGCTTCGCTCGTCGCGGTTTTCAAGGCTTTCTCCGCCGCGGCTTTGAGGCCCTCGCTGTAGCTCGGATAGACGTGATGCATGTACGCGAGGTCGTCGACCGTGACGCCGAGCTTCAGTGCGGGGGCGAGACTGCCGACCATGTCGCTCGCTCCTCGTGAGACGACGTGCACGCCGAGGACGCGGCGGGTCTCGCGGTCGAACACGATCTTGAAGATCCCGTGCTTTGCGCGTATGTACTGCGCTCGAGTGAGTGACGGCAATGGATGCGTCACGACGTCGAAGTCGTGCCCCTCTTCCAAAGCCTCCGCCTCACTGAGGCCGACGCCGCCGAGCTCCGGGTCGGTGAAGATCGCCGTCGGCAGCACCGAATAGTCGGCGCGCCGTGAACCGTTCCCGAACATGTCCTCGACCGCGATGCGTGCCTGGTACTGCGCGATCGGCGTGAGCAAAGGCCCGGCAGCGACGTCTCCCGCGGCCCAGATCCCGGCGACGTTCGTGCGCATCAGGTCGTCCACCGCGATGCCGCCACGGCCGACCTCGAGCCCGATCGTCTCGGTTGACAGCTCCTCGACGTTCGGCACACGCCCCGAGGCCAGGAGGACGTGCGACACGTCGATCCGACGGTCGCCCAGTTTCGCCTCGACGCCGCCGCTCGGGCTCGAGGCGAGCGAGTCCACTCCGCCGTTCAAGACAACCTCGATTCCCTCGCCCTCGAGGGCCGCCTGCAGCGCGCTCGCCGCCTCTCGGTCTGCACGCGCCGCGATCTGCGGGCCGCTGTTCACGATCGTCACGCGCGAGCCGAAGCGCGCGAAGATCTGCCCGAACTCGAGTCCGACAGGCCCCGCGCCGACGACGAGCAGCGACTCAGGCACTTCGTCGAGCTCGAGCGCGCTGACATGGTCGAGCCACGCGACGCTCTCGATCCCGGGAATCGGCGGGACGGCCGTGCGGCCGCCGGTGGCGACGAGGATCCTGTCGCCGCTCAGTTCGCGCTCGCCGACGCGCACCGTCTGCGCATCGACGAAGCTCGCCGTGCCGGGAACGACGCCGTAGCCCGCTTCGGTCAGGACCTGCACCCAGCTCTGCTGGTCCCGGAGCAACGAGTCCTTCCACGCGCGCGTGCGCGCGAGGTCGAGCTTCGGGTCCGGCAGATCGATCCCACGCTCCGCCGCGTGGTCGCGCACGTCGTGCATGAGCTCCGCCGCGACGACGTACGCCTTCGTCGGGCGGCAGGCGACGTTCGGACACGAGCCGCCCCACAGCCGATGCTCGACGAGCGCGACGTGCGCACCGAACTCGCGCGCTGCCTTGCCGGCGCCGTCGCGGGCGGCCGAGCCGGCACCGAGGACGATCAGGTCATAGTGGTCGGCGGTCATCTGTCTCCTGTCTTCGGCGTGAACAACGGCGTTACAGTCGGGTGGTGAAGCAACTCCTCTCTCCGGAGGATGCACTGCTCGTCGAAGGGCTGCGCGCTGGTGATGAGGCAGCCTTCGCGACTGTGATGCGGATGTACGGCGCCGGGATGCTGCGCGTCGCGGAGATGTACGTCTCGAGCCGCGCCGTGGCAGAGGACGTCGTGGCGGAAGCCTGGGTCGGCGTGCTCAGAGGCATCGGTCGGTTCGAGGGACGCTCGTCTCTCAAGACGTGGCTCTACCGGATCGTCGCCAACACGGCGAAGACGCGGGGCGTGCGCGAGTCGCGCAGCATTCCGTTCTCTTCGCTCGGCGACGACGGGGGTGAGGGGACGGTCGACGCGGACCGCTTCATCGGCTCGGGCGAGCGCTTTTCAGGCCACTGGGCCGCTCCGCCGCAGGCGTGGGCGCCGGAGGGCCGGCTCCTCGCTGACGAGACGCTCGAGGTGGTGGAGCGCGCGGTCGACGACCTGCCGCCGGCGCAGCGGGCCGTGATCACGATGCGGGATATCCAGGGCTTCACCTCCGAGGAGGTTTGTAACGCCCTGGATCTGACGGAGACAAACCAACGGGTGCTTCTTCACCGCGCCCGGGCGAAAGTGCGAAAGGCCCTCGAGGATTACATGAGATGACGATGCAACGGGAACTCACATGTCAGCAGGTCGTGGAACTGGTCACGGCGTACCTCGAAGACGGCCTGTCTCCCGAGGATCGGGAGCGCTTCGAGCGGCATCTCGCTTCCTGTATTGGCTGCCGGAACTACCTCGAGCAGATGCGGAGGACGATCGAGACCACGGGCCGCGTGCAGCTCGCGCTACCGGCTGAGCTCGAGGAGAAGCTGCTCGAGGCATTCCGCGGGTGGCCCCGGGCATGATCGCCTAGAGGCGCACGCAAAAAAGGGGCCCGGTGGGCGCGCGGAGGCGCGCCCCACGCCTGGCCCGACTGCGGCTGCGGGCAGGCTGCCGGACCCCTCTCCTAGAGTGCCCGAAAGAGGCTCGGTCCAGACGGGTAGCCTTTTCGCGGTGGAGCAGGGCCGCATCGAGCCGGGGCACGCCGTCTTCGCCGAGGGGGAGCTCAGCTGGCAGGAAGAGCTGTGGCGCGGCGAGGAAGCAGACCACAGTGGCTGGTTCTGCGTCCGGACGAATCCCTTCCCCTGTCCGGCCGCCGGGTGCACATTTGTCGCAGGCTTCATGACCGCCGCTCACCTGATCCTCGTGTGGGAGCAAGCGGACGATCCGAACCTCCTCCATCACGCACAACGCGCAAAGGAGGTCGGTCGCAACCCGCGCATCCTTGAGTACGAGCATTCGTACGGCCCGAGTGCGTCCTACTACGCGTGGGAAGCGGCCGGCGGCCCGGTCCACGGCGTCAGAGCGAGTTGATCGAACAGAACTTCGGGCGCTCCTTGACCGTCGGTGTCGAGGAGGAGCTCTGGATCCTCGATGCGGAGACACTCGAGCTCGTGCCCGGCGTCGAGGCTCTCGTTGCGGGAGCCTCCGGTCGCAGCCTCCCGGGCGCGCTGAAGACCGAACTGCACGCATCGGTCGTCGAGCTCGCGACGGAGACGAGCGAGAGCGCGGACGAGGCGATCGAGCGACTCGTGGAGTTGCGGCGCGCGGCGCGCGAGATTGCCCAGCACAACGGTTACGACGTCGCGGCCGCCGGTTCGTATCCGAGCAGCATTCCTTCACAACAGGAGATCGCCCCGGTCGATCGCTACCGCGAGTTCGTCGAGTACGCAGGCCCGTCCGCGCGGCGGCAGGGCGTCAGCGGGCTGCATGTCCATGTCGGGATGCCGGACGCGGAGGCTGCGTTTCGGGTCATGGAGACGATCATCCCCTGGTTGCCCGTCGTGCTCGCTCTGTCTGCGAACTCCCCGTACTTCGAAGGCAGGGACACGGGCATGCTCTCGATCCGTGCCGAAGTGCTGGGTTTGCTCCCGCGCCATGGTGCGCCGCCCGCCTTCCGCGACTACGCCGAGTGGGAGCGCTTCATCGAACGGATGGCCGAGTCCGACGTGGCGAGCGATTACACGAGCTTCTGGTGGGACATCCGTCTGCATCCGCGCTTCGGAACCCTGGAGATCCGCGCTCCCGACGAGGCGACGTCCATCGAGAGTGCCGCGGCGCTCGTGCGTTACGTCTGCGCGCTCTGCGAATGGGCGCTCGATGCTCCGGCGCGCGAGTTCGACCCGGGTGAGCGCGGTGTGTACGACCAGAACCGCTGGGCCGCATCGCGCTTTGGTCCGCACGGCAAGCTGATCCACCCCGATCGGAACGTGGCACTCGCGGTCGCCGAATTGGTCGGCGAGCTTCCGATCCCGCTCGACGGCCTCGATCCCCGAAGCTGCGAAGCCGACAGGCAGCTCGAGGTCGGCCGTGCGAACGGGTTGCGCGCTGTTTGCGCGGACCTCGTCGAGCGCTCGGTACCGTAACGGCGTGCCACTCGTCACCGAGACCATTCAGGTGAACGGCGTCCGTTGCGAACGCTGCGTGATGAGGCTCGCGAAGATGCTCGAAGGCCACGAGGGCCTGGAAGCCGCGAACGCGAACCTGCTGGGTCAGGTCACCGTGACCTGGGACGACGCGGAGACATCTCGGGAGGCATTGCTCGAGGCGATGGCCCGCGGCGGCTTTCGTGAGCTCGAAGCGGTCTGACGCGCCGATTCTCCACGGATTTTCAGGCGGTCGGAATGCAGGCGGATGACCGTACGTTTACGCCAGGAACGCCTTGGTAGGGTGGCCCGGCATGAGCGAGACGACGCGGGAGCCCGACGCTAGGCAACTGGCAACTGACGCGCGCGATCGCGTGCGCTTCGAGGAGGAGGCTCTTGCACTATCGGATCAGGTCTATCGGGTCGCCCGCCACCTCGTCGGTTCCCGCGAAGAGGCGGAGGACCTCATGCAAGAGACCTACGCAAGAGCATTCCGAAGCTGGCGTTCATTCCAGCCGGGCACGAACCTTCGCGCCTGGCTCCTCCGTATTCTCACGAACCTCAACATCGATCGTGGACGCAAGATCCAGCGCACACCGGACCTCCAGCCACTCGAGGAAGGTGACTACTTCCTCTACAACAAGCTCGAGGCAACAGGCGATGGGGGAAGCGACGAGGACCGCGTCGTCGAGCGGCTCTCGCAGAACGACGTCGTCGGCGCTCTCTCCGAGGTACCGCACGACTTCCGTGACGTTGTCGTCCTCGTCGATATCGGTGACTTCACCTACGCCGATGCTGCCCAGATCCTCGACATTCCGATCGGCACCGTGATGTCGCGCTTGCACCGCGGCCGACGTATCCTGAAGCAGGCCATGGCCGAGTCCGCTGTCGGAGGCGACGGAGAATGACGGCTTACGATCCTTGCGCGCACTG
>DATMZV010000171.1:0-3422 GCA_035573355.1 Gaiellaceae bacterium
GAGATCGATCGCCGTGACCGTGTCCTGGTGAACGCGCGCGTTCGACTGCTTGTGAACGAGGTCGCGAATCGGGTGGCCGACCGCCGTCTGCTCGAGCAGCCCCGTCGCCACCTGGTACAGGAGCGGCTGGAAGGTGTGGTAGTCGTGCTTGTCGACGAGGACGACGTCGACGTCGCTCTTCTTCAGTTTCTGCACGGCACCGATGCCCGCGAAGCCGCCGCCGACGACCAGAACGCGGGGGCGCCCGTTGCTGTCGAGTTTTGCGCTCACGAAGTCCTCCCAAAAGTACGGAGCCGTTTTCGGCCCAGGGTCACCCGAACGGGGTGATCGCGCTCAAGTCGTGCCCGTCACCTGATCGACGCGAGCTTCATCCGATCGGGACGACGCGGAGGCCGGTCGCCCCGTCGAACATCCTTGCGATGCGGTGTTCCACGTCACCAGCTGACGTGCCTGTCCGGGCGCACCGAGGGGGCTGATGCTCGCAACGACGCTCCAGGCGGCGCGAAGCCAGATGGCGTTCACGCTGGGGTTCCACATCATCCTTGCATCGCTTGGCGTTGCGCTGCCGGCGTTGATGCTGATCGCGAACTACCGGGGCCTGCGTCGTGACGATCCGGATGCGTTGAGGCTGGCGCAGCGGTGGTCGAAGGCGGTGGCGGTGACGTTCGCGGTCGGTGCCGTGACCGGGACCGTCCTCTCTTTCGAGTTCGGGCTGCTCTGGCCGGTGTTCACGGGGCGGTTCGGTGGGGTGTTCGGGGTGCTGTTCGCGATCGAAGGGATCTGCTTCTTCCTCGAGGCGATTTTCATCGCGATCTACATCTTCGGCTGGAAGCGGCTGTCGCCGTGGGCGCACTTCTGGACGGGGGTGCCGGTCGTGATCACGGGCCTCGGCGGCGCGTTCTCAGTCGTGGCGGTGAATTCGTGGATGAACCAGCCGCAGGGGTTCTCGCCGACGACGGGCAAGGTGACGTCGGTTGAGCCGTGGAAGGTGATCTTCAACCCTGCAGTCCCGTACGAGGTTCCGCACATGATCCTGGCGGCGTATCTCGTCACCGGTTTTCTGGTCGCCTCGATCTACGCGGTGGGGATGCTGCGCGGCCGGCGTGATCGCATCCACCGGCTCGGGCTGTTGATCCCGCTGACGGTCGCCTGCATCGCGACGCAGATCCAGTTCGCCGTCGGCGACACGGCGGCGCGCGCGATCGCGAAGGACCAGCCGATCAAGTTCGCGGGGATGGAATGCGTGCAGAAGACCTCGACCGACGTGACCGAGTACATCTACGGGAGGTGCACCTCGAGCGGCGTGAAGGGTGGAATCGGGATCCCCGGATTCGACTCGTTCCTCGTCGGCTGGAGCACGAGCACCAAGGTGATCGGACTCGACTCCGTGCCACCCGACGACCGCCCGCCGGACAACACGATGCTGCACTGGGCGTTTGACACGATGGTCGGGATCTGCACCGTGCTGATCCTCCTCGCGCTCTGGCTCGGGATCGGCTGGTTGCGCAAAAAGGACTTCCCCCAATCGCGCTGGTTCCTCCGTGCGACCGCCGTCTCCGGGGTGGCCTCGATCGTGGCCCTCGAGTGCGGTTGGATCGTGACCGAGGTCGGACGGCAGCCCTGGATCGTCTACAACGTCATGCGCACCTCGGACGCGGTCACCAAAGCAAGCGGCATCTGGGTCACCTTCGGTCTGATCGTCGGCCTCTACGTCGCGCTGGGCGTGACTCTCGTCGTTGCGTTGCGCGCGATGTCGCGACGCTGGCGCAGCGAGGACTCTCCGGACGAGCCCGGCCCGTACGCCCCGGAGGCAAGCCCGCCCCCGGATCTGGCGGCTGGAGCGCGCGGATGAGCAGCGCGACCGCCGTCGCCGTCGTCCTCTGGGCCGGAGCGACGATCTACGCTGTCTTCGGCGGAGCGGACTTCGGTGCCGGCTTGTGGAGCCTGCTCGCCGGAAGAGGCGACCGAGCACGGCGGCCGCGCGAGCTGATCGACTGGGCGATCGGGCCGGTCTGGGAGGCCAACCACGTCTGGCTGATCTTCGTGATCGTCGTGCTCTGGACCGGCTTCTCCTCCGCATTCGAGGCGATCTTCTCGACCCTGTTCATCCCGCTCAGCCTCGCTGCGCTCGGCATCGTGCTGCGGGGATCCGGATTTGCGTTCCAGCACACGGCACGTCGCCCCTCGGGCCGCGCACTCGCAGTCGCGTTCTTCGGCTTGGCCTCGGTGCTCACTCCCTTCTTCATGGGAACCGTCATCGGTGCGATCGCAGGCGGCCGCGTGCCGGTTGGCAACGCCGCGGGCGATCCGGTCACGAGCTGGCTCAATCCGCTCTCGCTCGTGATCGGCGCGCTCTTCGTCGCCACGTGCGCCTACCTCGCGGCTGTGTTCCTCGTGAGCGACGCCCGACGTGCCCGTGCTCCCGACCTCGAGCAGTACTTCGTGAATCGCGCTCTCGTCTCCGCCATCGTGACCGGGGCGCTCGCCGCAGCCGGTCTCGTCGTGCTGCGAAACGACGCACGATTCGTCTTCGACGGCCTCAAGGGGGACGCGTTGCCGCTCGTGATCCTCTCGGTCGTCTGCGGAGGCGCCGTCCTTGTCCTGCTTCGTCGCAACGCCCGACACGGAGCCCGAGTGCTCGCCGCGGGCGCGGTCGCATGCGTGATCTGGGCGTGGGGCGTTGCGCAGCATCCTTACCTGCTGCCGGAGAAGCTCACCATCGCTGCCGCGGCAGCCCCGAGCGCGACCCTGAAGAGTCTGCTCATCGTGTTCGGGGTCGCTGTCCTCGTCGTGCTGCCAGCCCTCGGGCTGTTGTTCACGCTTGTTCAACGCAACCTCGTCCGGGAGACCTCGGCCCCGACCTCGCACGACAAAGCACACGCCGACACCTTGGGCCGCTGACGATGGCCCGCGACTCGCCCTCCGCGGAAGGACGAACCAACGGGGTGTCGGCTGAATCTGCGGATGGACCCACGAATCCCAGCGGCAGGCCCGCGACTCCCGATCCCGCGGAGCTCCTTCGCAGTCGAAGCTATCTCGTGCTGCTCGTGTTGGGCGCCGTCGTCGGTGTCCTGGCCGCCGTGGTCGCTTTCTTCTTCCTCAAGGCCGTCGACGAGGTCCAGCACTACGTCTTCACCAGCCTGCCGCAGGATGTTGGGTTCAGTGGTGAACCCATCTGGTGGCCGCTGCCGTGGCTGGCGTTGGCCGGCCTGATCGTCGCACTGACAATCCACTACCTCCCCGGTACCGCAGGACACAAGCCCGCCGAAGGATTCAAGACAGGGAGCCCCGTTCAGCCGATCGAGCTTCCGGGGATCGTCCTCGCATCCTTCGCGACGCTCTCACTGGGCGTTGTGCTCGGGCCGGAGGCGCCCCTGATCGCGATCGGCAGCGGCCTCGGCGTCTTGACGGTGTGGCTTGTC
>DATMZV010000172.1:0-14898 GCA_035573355.1 Gaiellaceae bacterium
GGTAGCCGGTCGCTTTTCTTATGACGGTAGGGCACACGCCATGCGGATTTCCTAGACCCTGGTCGAGTTGCGGTTGGCCTTCGGTCTCTAGTCTCGCCAGGAGAGTGAAGCCCTGGAGGGCCATCGCAAGACGGCGCTGCCCGTGCGGAATCGAGATGACCGAGCTCGGAAACGACACGGCACGTAAGAGCGGACGAAGGCACCGATCAGGATCGCCTCACAGACTCGCCGCAATCGCCCCGGCGCGGCAACGAAGACCCCGTCGACATCCACGACTCGCCGGTTACTTCGAAAACGGGCGACCTGGGATACGACGCGAATCCGCGCAAGGGCCACTGATGGCGAGCACATTCCGCTCTCGAGCATCCGCTCGCCCGCTTTCGGATGGACGAAGTGCGGCCGCGCGCGAAGGTACGTGACATTGCCGATCTCGTACACGTCCGAGTCGACGAGCCGAGCGGTGTCGAACCTGTTGAGTAACCCCCGCAGACCTGCGAGTGCCGTACCGACGTCGGTCACATCTGTGAACCCTGGCGGGCTTAGATCTCGTAGCCGGAAGTCGTCGGCGAGCACCGGCTCGACGTGGTCGTAGTAACGCGCTCCGGGTCGCGGCGGTGGCCTCGGCGTAGGGGTATAGCGATAATCGGTGGATGACCGAGGAGTCGAAGACGCTCGAGGCTTCGGCATCAGGACACGAGGCGAAGCGTGAGCAGACGCTTCTCCCGTTGCAGACCGAGATCGAGGAAGCGGAGGCGCCCGCGGGGTGGTCGGGGCTACGCGCCCTCGGAGATCGGCTGGAGCGGTTCGGGAAGAGCGCTCCTGGAAGGTTTTGGGGAAATCTGTCCACCGCCGATTTCATGAACAGCTCGTTCGCCTTCGCGGCGCTGGCCGTGCTTTCCGTCTTTCCGCTCTTTGCGGTTAGCTCAGCTGTCCTTGGAGGAGACATCAGAGAAGCGATCGTTGCCCGGATGGGGTTGAACGCCCAAGCAACGCGGGATGTGGACACGCTGATCGCTTCGGGCAATCAAGCGGTTGCCACGCTCACCTGGGTCAGCGCCATCGTGCTCGTGCTCGGCGGGATCGGGATGGCTTCCACCCTCTCGGCCTGGTACCACCGCATCTACGAACGAACTCCCCCGAGGGGCCTCCTCAAACACCTTGCCTATCAGGCCGCAGGGGTCGTGGCATTCGTTCTCTACATCTCGGCCGAGGTGTGGCTTTTCGACAAAGTCCGCCCCACAGGCGGTCGAGGCCTCATCTTCCTGCTCACGTTCGTTTTCGGCGTGCTTTTCTGGTGGTTGTCGACCTACATGCTGTTGTATCGCCAGGTCCCGCTGCGACAAATGTTCCCTGCTGGCGTGGCAACGGGAGCCTGCATCACCGGTCTCGGAGTGGTCTCTTCGTTCTTCTTCTCAGACCAAGTCACGTCAGGACATAAGAGCTATGGCCCCGCCGGCGTCGTCATTGCGCTGATTACCTTCCTTGTCGGCTTCGGTGTCTGTCTCCATGCGGGCGCGGTCTTCGGTCGGATGTGGAACGAGTGGCAGGCCGAACGCGTCTCGCTCGACAATCGAAGCGGCCCGGTTTAGCGACGAGGCGATCCTGACGGCCGAGTTGAACGAAACTGACGCCATCACTGAAGCGAAAGCTGACCGCATCAGAGCTGGACCGCACCGATGGACACAGCAGGAAGCCCGCGAAGCCGGCAAGGCTGCTGGCAACGCGTAGCATCGCTTGATGGCGATCGACGTGGAGGTTCAAAGACTGCAGCTCGGCGATGTGATCCTGGTTGACTTTCCTGACCAGGGCGGGCAGGTCGAGGCTAAGGTCGTGCGCGAGATCGATCGGATCGATCGGATCGATCGGACGGAGAGCACGGTGCGCGTCACTCTGCGAGTAAAGGGG
This sequence comes from Gaiellaceae bacterium, assembly GCA_035573355.1. GTDB lineage: Bacteria > Actinomycetota > Thermoleophilia > Gaiellales > Gaiellaceae > 3-1-20CM-4-69-9. Next base: position 1,906 of record DATMZV010000172.1, read on the forward strand.
CGCGACGACTTCGTCAAGGAGTGGGCACTCGGCGAGATGGTCACCGTTGTGCGCGGCCCCTAGGTTCATCATCCGCTCTCACAACGCCCCCGCTCAGAGGGTTTTCGTGAGCAGCGCGAACCGTGCTCCCGGGTAACGCAAGGCTCAATCTCCACTTGAGGTTGAGCTACCCCAAAGGGGGGACCGGCGACCCCTACTGCCGGTTTTCCGAATGGCGTCGCAACCTTGCGCACCTGATGTCAAGTGCGATACTCGGAGCTCGGACAAGGGGCGCAGCCATGGGGAGGAAGCGCTGATGGAGGGGAGTTCGGCCGCCGTTTCGGGAATGCGGCCACCTCGTTTTGAGGGTAACCGAGCGCGGGGCTTTGTCGCTTGCACGGTAGCCGTGTTTGCGGCCGTGCTCTGCGCGTCCCTATTCACCGCCCCGGCTCGAGGCGACGATCCTCCCCCGCCGGTCTCGGATGTCTCGGCTATGGCGACAGACTCGATGCCAACAGACGCTGCCGCAACGACGTCGTCCGACAGCATCGCTCCGACAGAAACCTCGGATACGTCCGCGGTGACGACGGACGGTTCCGCCACTGCGGACACGACCGACACGCCCGCCCCGGCACCGGACGCGACAGACACCTCGGCGGCAACTGCGGATGGATCTGCCGCCGCGACAAACACGGCCGGCGTAGGGACTCCGGCATCAGACGCAATAGACACCTCGGCCACGACGACACCAAACCCAATCGACACCTCAGCCGCGACGACACCAGACACAATCGCGACTCCAGCGACGACGACGGACACCTCCGCCGCTGCGCCAGAAACGATCAGCACGTGCGCCTCGGTGCCAGACGCAACAGCCACCTCGGCCACGACGACGGACACTTCCGCCGCTGCAGCAGAGACGACTGGCACGTGCGCGCTGGCACCAGTCCCACCAGACACGACTGACGGCCTCACTGCGACAGACCCCTCCGCCAGTTCCACCGACGCTTCCGCCGTCGAACCTACGGACGCGGCTGCCGGCTCCTTCACCACCGCGAACGACCCGATAGGCACGGCAACGGGTACTGCGCCCGCCACGGACACGCGATCGCACTCGAGCTCGGGCTCCTCCGGAGCAGCGGAACCACCCGCTTCACAGCCAGGCTCGAACTTGCAGGCCCCGGGTGATGCGACTACGAGCGACGTTCTGTCCGACGCCACGTCGAATGACGAAGACGCCGACGACCTGCCCGGCGACCTTGTTCAGCCGTTCGCCACGGCAGTCCATTCCGGCGAGGCCATGACGCTCATCTTCTCGGTCATTCTGATCCGCTGCGGTGCCGACTGCCGCATCACCATCTCTTGCGAGTCGACCCCTCGCTTTCTTCCTGTCGTTTCATGCTCTACCAAACCCGGGGCGACGCCGGCGGGACGCGTAGCGGTGAGGACGAACGACGCGCAAAATCGGCGGCCAGCCGGCGCGCGCGGGCCATCAGCTCCCCGCCTACCCATCCCGGACCATGAGCCACAAATGCCAACCCCACCGGGGGCCTCGAGCGGATCAGCCAGCTCGGGAGGCCCCCACGGCGGGTCCACTCTCGGTATGACAGCAGCGGTGCTCGACATCACCCCACGTGATGGCACGCGTCCGATCACGCTCATTGAGCTGTGCCGGCGCGCACTGCCTCTCGCCTTCTTGCTCGACCGTCCTGGCTAAGGCCTGACGAACGGTCATCCGCGCACGGCGGGGCGCCTTCGGTGCCCCCTGTGTCGAGACGAGCTCGAGTGCGAAAGGAGGTTCCAAATGAGCATCGACCCTATGAACCGGCAGTTCGATCGAAGGTACGACAGGACATCAAGCGAAGCTGACTCGAGCTACCAGCTCGAGGACTCACTGACGCTGTACGCCCGCGGAGTAGGCCGGGTGCCGATGCTGTCTCGGGCTGAAGAACGTGAGCTCTTTCGTCGTAAGGAAGCCGGAGACGAGCGTGCGAAGCGGATTCTGATCGAGGCCAATCTGCGTCTGGTCATCTGGATCGCCCGTCAGTACGCGCATCACGACGTTCCGATGCTCGACCTCATCCAGGAAGGGAATCTGGCACTCACGAGGGCGGTCGAGAGGTTCGATCACCGATTGGGTTTCAGGCTCTCGACCTATGCCACCTTGATGATCAAGGAGGCGGTCGGGCGAGCGGCGGAATGTCATGCGCGTTTGGTTCCCGTTCCGATCCACGTCGGGAGGCAGATTCGCACCGTTCGAAGAGCGCGTCAGGTTCTCCTGCAGCGCCTGAATCGCGACCCCTCGCTGGGCGAGATCGCTGCTGAAGCAGGACTCGATTCCCGCCGCGTCGGGGAGCTACTCGACTACGAGCAGCAGCCCGTAAGTCTCGAGTCCCCTCCGAAAGAGGGGCAGCAGGCCTGCAGTGAGCTGCTCACGGATCCGACATCAGCCCACCTGGGCTCGGCGCTGGCCGAGCGCCAGCGCAGAGAGGAGGTTGAGGCAACCGTCAACTCGCTCGACGAGCGCCTCCGGCTCGTACTCAGGCTGCGCTTCGGTCTCGCGGGGCAATCGCCCCGGTCGCTGGTTGAGGTTGGGAGGGAGTTGGGAGTGACAAGCGAGCGGGCTCGCCAGCTCGAGGCGACGGCACTCGACAAACTCCGAACGCTCGCGCCGGGTCTGCGGGACTATCTTGAGGTCGCGTAAGGCGTCAAACTAGGGCTGCGCCCAGAAGGCTTGTCCTCTCCCCGCTTCTGGGCGCAGCCCTTCCCTTCCTATTGAGGTCAGGAACCGCCGGAACGCAACCCCATCCTGCGACCGAATCTTTGAGACGAGCGAGAGCTCAGGCCGACGTCGCCTGGAAGGCGATGACATGTCCTGTTGGGTACCGGTTTTGATCAAGCCGTCGTAGACTGGCCTAGACCCTGGTGGACTGACCTCTGAGCGATCGTCTGGACGAGAGCAAGATCGAACAACTCCGCGCCTGGGGCGCGGGTCTTGTCGACGTCGGCAATCAGGAGCTTCGCGCGACCGGAAAAGCGATTCTCTTGCTGATTGAAGAGATCGAGCGTCTGCACGTCGACCTGTGGAACGCGAAGACGACGCAGCAGGATGACCAGCCCGATCAGGTTGATCGGGATGGTCATGTCCAAGGAAGCCTGGATCGGACGCTGAGGGCGAGGTTGAGCCGTGTCCGCGGTCGGTAGCTAGCGCAAATCCACTGTTCGGCAGCCCAAAAGCTTTTCGACTCGGAGTGCGGTTCTCCCGAGAGCGTTTCCGGGTATCCGGAGTCTGTGAGCGAGCCTGAAGGTGAGAAGGAGCGGACCGACCGGCAGCTGATCGAGTTGCTGACGGAACTACGGGTGGTCCTGCCCGGTGCGCAGGTGCTTCTCGCCTTCCTGTTTACCGTTCCGTTTGCGGCTCGCTTCGGCGAGATTAGCCGAGCCCAACGTGTCGGCTATTTCACCTCCCTGCTCTTCACTGCCACCGGGACCGTGCTGCTGATGGCGCCCTCCGTCTACCATCGGCTCCGCTGGGGGCGCGGCGGCAAGTCGGATGTTGTTCGAGTGGGACATTGGTTGTTCGTTGTCGGAACGGCCTTCCTCGTCTTGGGTCTGCTCGCCGGGCTTCTCTTGGTCAGCGACGTTGTGTACGGAGCGTTGGCGGCCGGTATTGCAACGACTGCGGTAGCAGCGTGCGTTGTCGTGACGTGGTACGCGCTGGCGTTGACCCGCGGCCGCTCGGTCGCGTCAGAACAGGAGGAATAGCCGACTAGAGGCCGGAGCGGGGGACTTCCTTGCGCGGAACGCTGAGCGCACCGCATGTGAGACAGATGGTTGCCGGTTCTGCCATTTCGTCGCGTGGCAGAAGAGTTTGCTGACCGCATTCGGGACAGATGCCAAGTTCGCCTTTCTCGTACCAGGACGAGACGGCCTGGTGGCCACCAGGAATGCCGGTCTGAGGGTCAGAGCTCTCGGGTTGCATCGGCGTAACTTTGAGTAGCTTCTCGCCAATATTAGCCCATTTTCCAGATAGTTTTAAATAGACTTTGCACCCCCCTTCGAGTATCATCGTCGGGCGTAGCCATTTCGATGGCTGGGGAGGGGCCGGCGCCGACTGCGGCAAACGACGCCGGCCCTTCCTTTCTCTTGGTCACGTTGTTCGCATTCCCTTCTCCGATCTCGACCACGAGCGGCGGGATTTGTCTCGGCGTTTGCAGAGCTTTGGTCAGGCCACCGAAACCGCGTCGAGGCTTGAAGCGGTTGCTCCGCCACGGGTAGCCGAATAGGTTTCAGGCGATGCGCCTATACGCGCTGACCGAGCTTCACGACCCGGAAGCGATAGAGCTCTGGATCACCGAGGAGGACGCGCGTCGCGCGCTCGAGGATTGTCTGCCGGACGAGCCCCAGTGGCGAGGCCTCCTCGAGGTGACCGAGGTCGAAACACACCTCGGACCCCCTTTAGCGCGCAGGAGCGGCCAGTCGTGAGTCGAAAGCTCCACCTGCCCAGGGCTCCCTCGGTCGCCCAGCTCTCCCCGGGCCTGGCCGAGCTGCGGCGTGAGCCATAGACGCCGCCCCTGGGCACCATCCACAACGCAAGACTCGAGCTTTGTTCGCGTCTTACCTGTGGAGCCCCGGGCCAGTTCGTTTCGCGGGGCTGACGGCCTACCGCGGGGAGAGGACGGCCGGCTCGGGCTCCTAGGCGCTTCCTCGTCCTCTGTTCTCGAACGAACTGTGCGCCCCGTAACCGATCGAGTGGCTTCCTCGTTGACGTACCACAGCTACCGAAGAAGGAGGCACCCGTGAGCATTCTCTGGATCGTTCTAATCGTCGTTCTTGTGCTTGCGCTGCTCGGCTTCGTCGGGCGCGGTTTCTAAGCAGCGACTGTGACTTCAGCAGGCGGCGGCCTTCGGGTCGCCGCCTTGGTTTTCGGGGTTAGGGTTGCGCGGTGCGGGTCTACTTTGCCGGGCCGCTCTTCACCCCGTACGAGCGGTCCTTCATCGATGAGTGCGCGGCGCGGTTACGTGCCGAGGGCATCGACGTCTTCGTCCCGCACGAGAATGCGCTCGCCGACGGCGATATGTCGGCTGCGACGATCTTCGCAAAGGATTGGCAGGGGCTTTCCGAGGCTGATGCGGTCGTCGCGGTGCTCGACGGGCCGATGGTGGACGACGGCACGGCCTGCGAGATCGGGATCTTCTATGCGTTGATGCAGGCTGACCCGTCGAAGAAGGGGATTCTGGGCCTTCTCACCGACTTGCGCAGCACGCGGCTCGGCCACGAGGGCCATGGACTCAATCTGTTTGTGCTCGGCTGCGTCGAGGCGGCCGGCAAGGTCTGCGGCTCGCTGGAGGAGGTCGTCGCCGCGCTCGCCGAATGGGGCTAGCTCTCGCCGTCCCGGCGGTCCTTGCCCGAGCGCCGATCCCGCCCCGAGCGGCGGTCGCTTCCCTTTCGTCGCTCGCCTTCGTCAGGCGGGCCAGCGTCGCTCTCGCGGCGCTCGTCCTGCTTGCGTCTGTCGCCGTTGGTACGGCGGTCGCCGCCTGATCTGCGCTCCTCGGCCACCGGCCTATTGAACGGCCGTGGCCGGTCCGAGTCAAGAGCCGTCGTCTTCGCCGAGCGCCTCGGCGAGCAGGCTGCATGCATACGCGTGCCACGCAACGTCCTGATCGCGAAGCCGCTCGAGGGCGTCGGGATCGGCGTCGAGCCGTTCGACCGCGGCCGCCAGGGCGTCTCGTCGCTCCGGGGAATCGAGGTCGTTTGCAAGCTCGAGCACCGCCGGGTCCTCGAGCGTCGGCTCGCGGTGGAGGTCCCCGCCCGCGGCGAAGACGAAGAGAGCCCGGCGGAGCGCTGCGTTCCGCTCTGAGTCGTCGAGCGGCACCTCCTGGCCGGCGACGTAGGCGAGGACGATCAGGTCGACGTCGCTAGTCGTCCGGACACTCGCCTTCGCAGCAGCCGAGCTTGAAGCGGCACTTCACGCATTGCCAGGTCCCGTGCCGCCATTCCATCTCCGCCCCGCAGCGCAGGCACAGCTCGACGACCTTCTCGATCACGCCCAGACTGTACGGCGCGGGGCGGAGGTCAGGCGGCGTGCTCGTCAGCGATCGAGAGCACCTCGTCGAGGATCGCGATGCCCTCGTCGATCTCTTCGCGTGTGATCGTCAGCGGCGGGCAGACCATGATCACGTTCCAGTGCGTCATCAGATAGAGACCCCTGTCGAGGGCCGCCTTTGAGACGCGTGCGACCGGAGCGAAGGCCTCGCCGGTGGCGTTGAAGGGGACCAGGGGCTCCCGCGTCTCGCGGTTCTTGACGAGCTCGATCCCCCAGAAGCATCCGAGCCCACGCACCTCGCCGATCGACGGGTGCTTGTCCTGTAGTTCGCGCAGCTTCTGCGCGAAGACCGTGCCCATCTCGGCCGAGTTCTCGACGATGCCCTCTTCCTTGAACGCCTCGATCGACGCGACGCCCGACGCGCACGCCAGCGGGTGTCCCGAGTACGTCAGCCCGCCGGCGAAGTACTTGTCCCGCACCCAATCCGCGATCGGCTTGCGCACGATCATCGCGCCGAGCGGGACGTAGCCGGAGTTGATTCCCTTGGCGACGGTGAGGATGTCCGGGACGACGTCCCAGTTCTCGACGCCGAACCACTTGCCGGTCCGGCCGAACCCGGCCATCACCTCGTCGGCGATCAACAGGATCCCGTGCCGGTCGCATACCTCGCGGATCGCCTGGAGATACCCATCGGGCGGGACGATGATCCCGTTCGTGCCGACGACTGTCTCGAGGATGACCGCCGCGACGGTGTGCGCTCCTTCGTATTGGAGGATCTCCTCGAGGTGCGGTGCTCCCGTGCAGACGGGGCACGGCTCTGGGTGTCCCGCAGGACAGCGGTACGTGTAGGGGTCGAGCATGCGCACCACACCCGGGATGCCGGGCTCTGCGGGCCAGCGGCGCGGGTCGCCGGTGAGCGTGATCGCGCCGGCGGTCGCACCGTGGTACGAGCGGTAGCGCGCGATGATCTTGTGCCGTCCGGTGTACCAGCGCGCAAGCTTGATGGCATTCTCGTTCGCTTCGGCGCCGCCGTTCGTGAAGAAGGACATCTGGAGGTCACCCGGCGTGACCTCGGCCAGCAGGCGTGCGAGTGTGGAGCGTGCCTCGGTGGCCATGGGCGGGCCGATCGTGCAGAGCTTCTCCGCCTGCTCCTTGATCGCCGCGACGATCTTCGGGTGCTGGTGCCCGATGGAGACATTGACGAGCTGTGAGGCGAAGTCCAGGTAGCGCTTGCCGTCGTAATCCCAGAAGTAACGGCCTTCGCCGCCGGCGACCGCGATCGGATCGAGGGCATCCTGCACCGACCAGGAATGAAGGACGTATTGCTTCGCGTCCGCCTTTACCTGACGGCCGAGCTCGCTGTTCGTCTCGATCGTCGCCACTACGCGGAGCTTAGCCTCAGCCGAAGCTGGATGGAATGGTTGGCGGAGGCGAGCCGATCACGACCGCGATCTCCCTCCTGTCCTCGAGTGTTATCTCGCGAGGATCGCCGCTGTAGGGAGCACCGTCGACGTAGATCGTGATCGCGGCTGCGGGCTTGCAGTAGCCGCCGACGCACTTGCTGTTGAGCCGGACGTCCCACTCGGTGAAGAACTCGCCGAGCGTGTTGAACTGATTCTCCTTCGCCTCGGTGTGGAGCACGCCGTCGATGAAATGCGTGTGGAGCGGCGAGATGCACGGCACCGCACAGGGCGGGTTGATCCCTCCGTAGGCGATCGAGCCGTCGCTGGCCTTGAAACGGTGGACGGCCGGGTCGTTGATTTCGATCCCGATGCCCGCGGGGACCGTGACCGGCGTGCCGTTGACGAAGACGTCGAGGTGGGCGTGCACATGCAGGAAGACGAACTCGTGTGTCTCGGGGGTCAGCCCGGCGCGGATTGCGAGCTTCATCGGGTTTGCGGGCGCGGGCCAGGGCGCCGCATCCTTGACCGGCGTCGGGGCTGGAGCGGTGGCAGTAGTCGTCGCAGACTTGGTGCCGCCACCGCAGCCGGCAGCTAGGAGCAGGACAAGAAACGGGAGGCAGCGCCTCATCCGCGGCACCCTATCCGCGGTACGCTGGACGGGTCCCACGAGGAGGAGTGAGATGACCGAGCTAGCGACCCCGCCCGTCGAACGAGACCAGGAGATCAAGCGCATCAGCCACTGGATCGGTGGCCGAGTCGTCGAAGGACAGTCGGGACGCAGTGGACCGGTCTACAACCCGGCGCTCGGCCGGCAGACCGGTGAGGTCGACTTCGCGACTCGCGAGGAGATCGACCTCGCGGTGCAGACCGCGCGCGAGGCGTTTCCCGCGTGGCGTGCGATGTCGCTTTCGCGGCGCACGGCCCTCTTCTTCGCCATCCGCGAGCTCTTCGACCACCACCGCGAGGACATCGCACGCCTCCTGACCGCCGAGCACGGCAAGGTGCTCTCCGACGCACTTGGAGAGGTTGCGCGCGGGCTCGAGGTGATCGAGTACTGCTGCGGCATCCCGGAGCTCTTGAAGGGCGAGTTCTCGGAGCAGGCTTCGACCGGGATCGACGTCTACTCGATCCGGCAACCGTTGGGCGTCGTCGCCGGTATCACGCCGTTCAACTTCCCCGCGATGGTGCCCATGTGGATGTGGGCGCCGGCGCTGGCGTGTGGCAACACGTTCGTCCTCAAGCCGTCGGAGAAGGATCCGTCGGCATCGGTGTACACCGCCGAACTGCTGAAAGAGGCGGGGGTGCCGGACGGTGTCTTCAACGTCGTGCACGGGGACAAGGTTGCGGTCGACTCGGTTCTCGAGCATCCGGAGATCGCGGCGGTCTCGTTCGTCGGCTCGACGCCGATCGCGCGCTACGTCTATGAGACGGGTACGAAGACCGGCAAACGCGTGCAGGCCCTCGGCGGGGCGAAGAACCACATGATCGTCCTCCCGGATGCAGACATCGAGATGGCTGCAGACGCCGCGGTGAGCGCGGCGTATGGCTCCGCGGGTGAGCGCTGCATGGCGATCTCGCAGGTCGTCGCCGTCGGAGACGCCGCCGACCGTCTCGTCAAGGCGATCGAAGACCGTCTCCCGAAGATCAAGGTCGGCAACGGGCTCGAGGCCGACGTCGAGATGGGGCCGCTCGTGACGCGGGAGCACCGCGACAAGGTCGCGTCGTACATCGAAGGCGCGCGGGAGCAGGGCGCCGACGTCGTTGCGGACGGCCGTGAGAGCGCGCCCGAGGGCGACGGCTTCTTCCTCGGAGTGTCGCTGCTCGACAACGTGACACCAGAGATGGACGCGTACAAGGACGAGATCTTCGGTCCGGTGCTCGGCGTGACTCGTGTCGGAACCTACGACGAAGCGGTGCAGCTCGTGAACGACAACCCTTACGGGAACGGGACGGCGATCTTCACGCGCGACGGTGGCGTTGCCCGACAGTTCCAGTTCGACGTGCAGGCGGGGATGGTCGGGATCAACGTTCCGATCCCGGTGCCCGTGGCGTACTACTCCTTCGGCGGGTGGAAGAACTCCCTCTTCGGCGATTCGCATGTCTACGGGCCTGAGGGGATCAACTTCTACACCCGCGGCAAAGTGGTCACGTCGCGCTGGCCCGATCCGGGGACCTCCAAGGTCGACCTCGGATTCCCGCGGACGCGCTAGGGAGGTTCCTCCGCAGCGGAGTTGGCGACCGTGAACCGGAACGCCCTGGTGGCCCTGTTCCCGCGAACGTCGGACACCGACACGTGAATCGTGTGCTCGCCGTCCGCCAGCGTCCGCGTGTCAAGGTCGCGCGCCAGCCAGAAGTAGTACGTGGCCGGCCGATGGCGAAGGTTCTGCCGTGTACCCCAGGCGTAGACGTCGCCGAGCGGAACGTCGAAGAGATGGTCGAACTCGATGGACGGTCGCACCGCGGCGGGTAGCCAGAAGCCCGAGAAAAGGCCGCCCCACGTGACCCGAAACGGCGGCAAGACGGCACCGCTCCAAGGACCGTGTAGTCGTAGAGGCGGCGGATCGAATGCATTCACGACCAGGTCGACGCAGCCCGAGACCGCGTCGACCGAGATCGCGCGGAACGGCTCGCATGGGCGGAGCGCGATCTTGCGGATGACCGGCGCGGTCCTATCGACGTACGGGCTCAGGCCACCGACGCGGAGCGGGTTCACGTAACGGCCGAACCTAAGCTCCGACAGGTGCACGTGACCGGCGCCACTCCGGACGTAGCCGAGGAGCCCGTGCAATGCGACCTGCTGGTGGTCGGCCACGGCTGGGTCGACGTGCCAGTAGCCGAAGACGAGGGGCGGGGCTGCGGAGCCCCAAGGGGAGACGACTGCTACGGCCGAGCGATTGACAATGAAGGCTTCTCCGGCCGCGATTGAGTAGACGGGCGTCCCATCCGGAACCTGGATGTCGACGCCGTCGTGGAACGACTGTGAATTCGTCGGGTCCCGGTCGACGCGGCCGGTCCGCGTCCGCGGGTCGTCGAAGTTCCCGCGAATTCGATGCTGCCGATCGAACGGGACCACCGGCCAGTCGTACGCGCGCGTGATGCCAGGAGCGGCGAGGCTCACGAGCCCGGCCAGCAGGGCCACGAGCGCCGAACGATGAAGCCGCCTTCGGATCGTCAGACCATACGACGGTTGCTGCGAAGAGCCAACCCGCCGGGCGTACAGTAGGCGCGTGGCGGATCCTCGCTACCGACCTCTCGACGCGCAGCTGATTCCGCGTTTCGCCGGCATCCGGACCTTCATGCGCGCCCCCCATGTGACCGAACTCGACGGTGTCGACGCAGCGGTCTACGGGATCCCCTTCGACACCGCGACGAGCTATCGCACTGGTGGACGGTTCGGTCCCGAGGCGATTCGCTCCATGTCGGCTCTCATCCGCCCATACCACCCGGTGCACAACGTGAACGTCGTCGAGACGCTCTCGATCGTGGACTATGGGGACTTACCCGTCTCGCCCGGCGATACCGAGCGCACCTACGCGCAGGTGGAAGAAGGGCTGGCCGTACTGGTCGACGCCGGCGTCTTTCCGGTTGCGCTCGGCGGCGACCACTCGATCACGCTGCCGGAGCTCCGCGCACTGGCCAAGCGTCACGGCCCGCTAGCGCTGGTGCAGCTCGACGCGCACGCCGACACCTGGGAGCAGTACTTCGGCCAGAAGTACTTCCACGGCACGACGTTCAAGCGCGCCGTCGAGGAGAAGCTGCTCGACGCGACGGCCTCGGTGCAGGCAGGTATGCGCGGATCCGTCTATGCGGCATCGGATCTCGGAACCGCGCGCGAGCTCGGCTTCACCGTGATCGAGAGCGAGGATCTTCGCTCCCTCGGCGCCGAGCGTTACGGCGCGCTCGTCCGGGAGAAGGTGGGGGAGCGGCCGGTGTTTCTCTCGTTCGACATCGACTTCCTCGACCCGGCCTTCGCACCAGGCACCGGGACGCCCGAGGTCGCCGGCTTCTCGACTACCGAAGCGCTCGCATTTCTCCGCGCCCTGCGCGGGATCGACATCGTCGGCTGCGACGTCGTCGAGGTTGCCCCGGCCTACGACGGCCCAGGGCAGCCGACGGCGCTCGCCGCGGCGAACGTCGTGTTCGAGCTGCTCGCGCTGCGCGTCCTGGCTACGCCGCGGCGGTAGATGGGGCCGGCCGCAGCTCTTCGCCGAATTTCGCCCGCCGAACGAACTGGCCGATGCCGGGCTCCGCGACGAGCTCGTCGCCGTCGATCAGCACCTGGCCGCGCAACAGAACGGTCTCCGGAGTTCCCGTGACTTCCGTGCCCTCGTACAGGTTGTAGTCGACCTTGGAGTGCTGTGTCTTCGCGGAGATCGTGACCTTCTTCTCCGGATCGAACACGACGATGTCGGCGTCGGAACCGACGGCGATCGTCCCCTTGCGGGGATAGAGGCCGAACAGTTTCGCGGGATTCGTTGCCAAGAGCTCGACCATCCGGTTGAGCGAGATCCGTCCCGCTCTCGCGCCAAACTCGTGGATCATCTGCAGCCGGTTCTCGAGGCCGGGTCCGCCGTTCGGGATCTTCGAGAAGTCGTCCTTGCCGAGTGTCTTCTGGCCGTCCCAGAGGAATGCGCAGTGATCTGTGGAGATCGCCGACAGCGTGTCGGTACGAACTGCGTTCCAGAGAACGTCCTGGTTCTCCTTCGCCCGTGGCGGCGGGGTGTACACGTACTTGGCGCCTTCGAAGTTCGGCCGCTCGAGGAAGGTGTAGTCGACGAAGAAGTACTGCGTACACGTCTCGCCCCACACATCCCAGCCCTTCTCGCGGGCGAGCTGGATCGGCTCGACGGACTCCTTGCAGGAGACGTGGACGACGTAGAGCGGAGCGCCTGCGACGCGCGCGAGCTGGATCGCCCGGTTCGTCGCCTCGCCCTCCGTCTCCGGTGGTCGCGTCAGCGCGTGCCAGTGCGGCTCGGTGTGCCCTTCTGCCAGCGCCTTCTTCACTAGCACGTCGATCGCGTCGCCGTTCTCGGCGTGCACCATGACGAGCGCCCCGGTTTCAGCCGCGACCTCCATCGTCCTGAAGAGCGTCTCGTCGTCGACCATGAGCGCGCCCTTGTACGCCATGAACAACTTGTAGGACGTGATGCCCTGCTCCGGCAGCGATGCGAGCTCCTCGAGCGTCCCGCCCTCGCGGAGGTCGGTGACGGCCATGTGGTAGCCCATGTCGATCACCTGCTTGCCGTTCGCCTTGCCGCGCCACTCGTCGATCGCGTCGGCAAACGTCGAGCCGGGCGGCTGGATGATGAAGTCGACGTGGCACGTCGTGCCGCCGAATGCTGCCGCTGTCTGGCCCGATTCGACGTCGTCGATCGTGGTCGTCCCGCCGAACGGCATGTCGAGATGTGTGTGAGGGTCGACGCAGCCGGGAAGCACGTACTTCCCGGCTGCATCGATCACTCGCTCGGCCTGGATATCGATCGATTCGCCGATCAGAGAGATCCGCTCGCCCTCGACGTAGATGTCGCCGACGTAGTCGTCCGCCGCGGTGATGATGCGGCCGCC
>DATMZV010000173.1:0-3594 GCA_035573355.1 Gaiellaceae bacterium
CGTCCACGGCGACTACGACGTCGACGGGATCTGCGCAACCGTCCTTGCGGTGCTCGTCCTGCGCGAGCTCGGAGCCGACGTCGAGTGGCATCTGCCGAGCCGCTTCGACGAGGGCTACGGCGTCAGCGGCGAGACGCTCGAACGACTCGCCGCGCAAGGTTGCGGGCTCGTCCTCACGGTCGACTGCGGCATCACCGCGGTCGAGGAAGTGCGCCGGGCGCGCAAGCTCGGTCTCGACGTCGTCGTCACCGATCACCACCGGCCGGGCGACGAGCTGCCGGACTGCCCGATCGTCGCAACGCGTCCCTCCGACTACCCCTTCCCGGAGCTCTGCGGCACTGGCGTCGTCTACAAGCTCGGCCAGGCTCTTCTAGGGCCAGAGTCCGACTTCTTGCGGCGTCACCTCGACCTCGTCGCGCTTGCGACCATCGCCGACGTCGTGCCGCTCGTGGGTGAGAACCGGTCGCTTGCGATTGCCGGGCTCCGAACGCTCGCCCGTACGCAGAAGCTGGGCCTGCGCGCACTGATGAAGGTCGCGCGCGTCGATCCGGCGGCAGTCGACGCCGGCAAGGTCGGGTTCCGGCTCGCGCCCCGCATCAACGCCGCGGGGCGGCTCGGCCACCCCCGCGCGGCGCTCGAGCTGCTCCTGACCGAAGACGCCGACGAGGCGCGCCTTCTCGCCGATCGTCTCGAGGAGCTGAACGGGGATCGGCAGGCAGTCGAGAACAAGATCCTCCGTGCGGCAATCGCACAGGTCGAAGACTGGCCCGAGGCGAAGCGACGTCGGCGCGCGTATGTCGTCTGGGGAGAAGACTGGCACGAAGGCGTGATCGGAATCGTGGCTTCGCGGCTCGTCGAGCGCTACAACAGGCCCGTCGTCCTGATCGCCGGCGGCGAAGGCCTCTGGAAGGGGTCGGGCCGCTCGATCTCCTCGTTCGACCTGCACGGCGCCCTCGGCGCCTGTTCGACATTCCTCGAGCGCTTCGGTGGCCATCGAGCGGCCGCCGGCCTCTCGATCGCACCTGAACGGATCGAGCCGTTCGCGGAGGCGTTCGCGAAGCAGGCCGAAGGCCTGCTCGACCCCGAAGACCTCGTCCCCACGACCGTCGTCGACGCAGTGCTCCCTCGCGGCGCGAAGCTCACGCTCGAGCTCTGCGAAGAGCTGCGACAACTTGCGCCGTTCGGGCTCGCCAATCCCGACGTCACGCTGCTCGCACCCGGCTGCGAGCTTGGTGAGCTGGCGACCGTCGGTGAAGGCAAGCATCTGCGCTTTCGCGTGCAGCGCGACGGTCGCGATGCAGGAGGCGCGATCGCATTCGGTCAGGGCACGCAGCTCGACCGCTTCCGGAGGGAAGGCCGCTACGACGTGGCGTTCCGCCTGCAGGAGAACCACTGGAACGGCACCGTCTCGCCACAGCTGCTGGTCCGCCGCGTCTTCGACGCCGACGATCGTTTCGACGAGGTGTACTCGTGGCTGCGTAAGCAGTGGCACGCACCGTCGCGCGAACGCCAGGCACAGGCGATCTTCGACGAGCTCGAGGTCGAGGAGGGCGGACCGAAGCGGCATCCCCTCGAGTCCGAGACGTTCCGCTCACTGCTCGCCGAGCCCGCCCTGCTGCGCGCCGCGTGAAGATCCGTCCCGAGCGGGATGAGGAGCGGGCCGCCGTCTGGAAGATCAACGAGGAGGCATTCGGCAGGGCGGTCGAGGCCGATCTCGTCGACGCGATTCGCGCATCGGACCGATTCGTCCCCGAGCTTTCGCTCGTTGCGGAAGACGGCGGCGAGCTCATCGGGCACGTGCTGCTGAGCTACGTTCGGATCGAGCCCGGCGGACATCCCGTCCTCCAGCTTGGTCCGCTCGCGGTGCTTCCGTCGCACCAGGGCCGCGGCGTCGGCAGCGCGCTGATGCGGCATGCGCTTCGCGCTTCGGACGCGCGCAAGGAACCGCTGATCCTGATCGAAGGCAACCCCCGCTACTACGGAAAGTTCGGCTTCGAGCGCTCGACCCGCGCCGGCATCGAACCTCCGCCCGGCGTGAACGGCGAGTACTTCATGGTGCGCACGCTGACCGCGCACGACCCGGCGCTCCGCGGGCAAGCGATCTATTCGGACGCGTTTCTGGCGGCCGGCTAGCGCGCGTGGCCGAGCGACGCCCGGCGCACGCGGCGCGCCTTCGGCCGGGAGCCGGACAGTGCGTCGAGCGCGAGGATCAGGCGCGCTGCGCGCGCTGCGGCCCTGCGTTCTTGTCGGCGTCTGTACCAGTGCATGGACGACTCCCCTTCATCATCGGAACGCACATTCCTGCCCTTTAGTTACGGAGCCTCGACCGGGGGAGGGAGCCATGGAACCCCGGAGTACACTGAAGGTATGGCGGTCCTTGAGACTCACGAGAAGCATCAGGAGCTCATCGACGAGCTGATTGCGGACGTCTCCGCCTACAACGCGGAGGTCGACCGAGACCTGCTCCGACGGGCTTTCCTCTTCGCTGCCAACGCCCACGAGGGGCAGCAGCGGCGCTCGGGCGAGGACTTCGTGCTCCACCCCTGGGGCGCCGCCAAGATCTGCGCGCAGCTCCGTCTCGACGACGAGACGATCGCGGCCGCCCTGCTCCACGACGTGGTCGAGGACACCGACGTGGACCTCGAGGAGGTGCGTTCCGAGTTCGGAGACGAGATCGCGAAGCTCGTGGAGGGCGTGACGAAGTTGACACGCGTGCAGTTCCAGAGTCGCGAGCAGGCGGAGGCGGAGAACTACCGCAAGCTGATCGTTGCGATGGCCGCCGACGTGCGCGTGATCCTGATCAAGCTCGCCGACCGGCTGCACAACCTCCGCGAGATCGAGTATCTCGGCAAGCAGAAGCAGATCCAGAAGGCGAAGGAGACGCTCGAGGTCTACGCGCCGCTCGCCCACCGGCTCGGCATCCACGCGATGAAGTGGGAGCTGGAGGATCTCGCATTCGAGACGCTCCATCCTCGGAAGTACGAAGAGATCAAGGCGATGGTCAGCGAGCGCCGCGCCGACCGCGAGGGACACGTCGCAGAAGCCGCGCGCGTGCTGCAGCTCGAGCTCGGCAAGGTCGACATCCCAACGGAGATCTCCGGCCGCGCCAAGCACTTCTATTCCATCTACGACAAGATGGCGAAGAAGGGCCGCGAGTTCAACGAGATCTACGACTTGACGGCGATGCGGGTGATCGTCGAGCGCTCGGGGGACGAGGGAACGCGCGACTGCTACGGCGCGCTCGGACTGATCCACTCACTCTGGAAGCCGATGCCCGGTCGGTTCAAGGACTACATCGCCATGCCGAAGTTCAACCGGTACCGCTCGCTGCACACGACGGTGATCGGACCAGAGGGCCGTCCGCTCGAGATCCAGGTGCGCACGCGCGAGATGCACGAGACCGCGGAGCTCGGCATCGCCGCGCACTGGCGCTACAAGGGTGGTCGCCGGCTGAAGACCGACGAGGCCTGGGAGAGCTGGGTGCGGCAGCTGATGGAAGCGCAGCCCGAGACGATCGACGAGCCCGGCGAATACAAGCGCGCATTCCTCACCGATCTCGTCGACGACGAGGTGTACGTCTTCACTCCGAAGGGC
>DATMZV010000174.1:0-11046 GCA_035573355.1 Gaiellaceae bacterium
CACGGCGATGCGCAGCGCCTGGAACACCCGCTTCGCGGGATGCCCGTCACCGAAGCGCGCGGGCGCAGGGATCGCAGCCTTGATCACCTCGACGAGATCGCTCGTCCGCTCGAAGGGCTGCTCCTTTCGCCGGCGCACGATCGCCCTCGCGATCTGGCGTGCATAGCGCTCTTCACCGTAACGCTTGAAGATCGTCGCGAGGTCACGCTCCGCCGCCTCGTTGACGATGCCGGCGGCGGTCACGTCCGCGGACGGATCCATCCGCATGTCGAGCGGCGCGTCCGCGATGTACGAGAAGCCGCGCTCGGGCCGGTCGATCTGCATCGACGAGACACCGAGATCGAGCAGGATCGCGTCCGCCTCCACGCCGTTGTCGGCGAGTTGCTCCAGCACAACGGAGAAGTCGCCACGGAGGAAACGGGTCTGTGCTGGCACCTGCTTCGCCACGCGATCGAAGTACGCGCGTGCTCCGGGATCGCGATCGATCGCGATCAGCTTGCCCTTCCCCTGAAGGTCGGCTGCGAGCAGGGCCGCATGGCCTCCCGCTCCGAAGGTTGCGTCCACGACGGTCTCGCCTGGACGGACCGCAAGGAGCTCGCGCACCTCGCCGGCGAGAACGGGGACGTGATCAGTCGCGCTTGTCTGCAAGACGTTCGGCAACATCCTCCGCACTCCCTTCGACTTCTGCCAGCTCTTTGCGCCACGCGGCGCGGTCCCAGACCTCGAGCCGGTCGTTGACACCCGCTACGACGACTTCCTTGCTCAGCTTCGCGTGCTCGATCAGCTGAGCAGGAATCATCACGCGGCCCTGTTTGTCGAGCTCGGCCTCGGACGCCCCGGAGAAGAAGTGCCGCTGAAGCCGCCGCCCTTCCGGGCTGAGCGGATCCAGCGTGGACAGTCGCGAGTCGACGAGTCGATCCCAATCCTCACGACGGAAGGCGTACAGGCAGCCGTCGAGCCCCCGCGTGATGACAACACCGTCAATGAAGGCTTCTCGGAACTTGGCCGGAAGAGTGAGACGGTTCTTGTCATCGAGTGTGTGGTCGTAGGCGCCTAGGAGCATTACCGGGGGTTGGGGGAGATTACCACTTCGCCCCACTTTAAACCACCCTCCCCCACCTGTCCACCCCGGAAGGGGGATTTCCGGAGCTACTAGGGCAGGAGGTCCCCGGCCCCGATTTGGCCGTGGTAGGGCCCTCGGCCGGTCATGACCGCCGCGCCGCACCGGGCGGCGACCTGGACCGCGTCCTCGACGGCGTCCCCCCGGGCGAGGGCGAAGGTCAGGCCCGAGGCGAAGCAATCACCGGCTCCGTAGGTGTCCACGATCGGGCCAGGGAGCGGCGTCGAGCGAAATGGGCCGCCCGGCTGGAGCCACCCGCCGAGCCCGCCTGCGGTCGTGACCGCGACGTGCGGGGCCGGATCCAGGTCGCCCGGCCGGTAGACCTCGGCCTCGTCCTCCCCGCTTCCGACCACGGCATCGAGCTGGACGCCCGCCTCCTTCAGCGTCGCGAGCTCACGGGAGGTCGCGACGAGGATGCGGGCCGACCGGCTGTGCCGAAGCGCATCGGCGTCGCCGCTGACGAAGAAGACGGCGTCCATCTCCCGCAGCTCGTGCCACGGTAGCCTGCTGTCGCCCCCGCGCGGGACCAGCTTCTGGCTCAGCACGGTGATCGTCCGTTCGCCGGTGTCGTCGACGTAGGTGAACGCGCGGCGGGTCGCATCCGCCTCGGGGATCGCCTTGACGTCGACCCCGCGCTTGGTGAGCTCCGCGCGGGAACGGCGCCCGAGCTCGTCGGAGCCGAGAGCCGTGAAGAAGACGCAGGACCCCGCCAGCCTCGCCAGCTGGACGGCCGCGACCGCTCCGCCTCCCGCGGGCTCTTCCCACGTCTCGATGGCGTGCGAGATCTCCCCGGGAAGCGGCACGCTCGCCACCCGGGCGAACTCCACCCACTCGATGTGCCCGACCACTGCGACCTTCATGGTGGGATCCTCACACCTGGAGCCCCACTAGCGTTTCAGGATGTCGAGGATGACCTTGCCGCCCTTCGAGAGGTTCTACGAGCAGTACCGCGAGGAGATCTTCGGATTCCTCATGCGCCGGGTCGGTCGTGAGCGGGCCGAGGATGCCTTCCAGGAGACGTTCCTCCGGGCTCTGCGGGCCTATCCCAGGCTGCAGCACGGAGAGCATCTGCGAGCGTGGGCGTACACAATCGCCAGCCGGATCGCGATCGACGAACACCGCCGCCCGCGCGCGGATGCGGACCTGCCGGAGATCGCAGCACTCGATGGACGGCCGGCATTCGCGCAACTCGAGCACCTGGCCGACCAGCTGCCTCCGACGGAACGCGCCGCGGTCGTGCTCCGCTACGGCTACGACCTCGACTACGCGGAGATCGGAGCTGCGCTCGGCTCGAACGCCACGGCGGCCAGACAGGCCGCTTCCGCCGGCATCCGCCGGCTACGACAGAAGGAGCTTTCGTGAACGCTGTTTCTCCCGAACTCGATCGTCGCTTCCGCGACGCGGCCGCCGCGGAGGGCTTGCTCGATGCCGCCTTCGACTTCGTCGACTCGCCGGTCGGCCCGTTGCTCGTCGCCACGAGCGCGCGCGGGCTCTGCCGGATCTCCTACGACGCCGACCCGGAGCGCGAGCTCGAACAGCTCGCGCGCGACTTCGGCGTGCGCGTGCTGCGCTCGGCGAAACCGATCGATCCCGCGCGGCGTGAGCTCGACGAGTACTTCGAAGGCAAGCGGCACACCTTCGACCTTCCGGTCGACGTCGCCCGCCTCGCGGACTTCAATCGCCGCGTGCTTCGGGAGCTTGCGCGCGTCCCGTACGGAGAGGTCGTCACGTACGGCGAGCTGGCCGCACGCTCGGCGCGGCCGCGCGCGGCGCGCGCCGTCGGCACGGTGATGAACAGAAACCCATTGCCGATCGTCCTGCCGTGCCATCGGGTGGTCGGCGCGAACGGGAAGCTCGTCGGCTACGCCGGCGGGCTCGACCGCAAGGAAAAGCTGCTCAGGCTCGAGGGCGCGATCCTGTAGGCTCGGCCACATGCATCGCTGGCGAGCCATCTGCTGCACGCAGCACGGCTAGCCCGCCGCTTCCGTCTACAGCGTCCGTGGAAGCGGCGGGACAGGGCGCGAACCTGACCCGCGTCACGGCTTCGCGCACCTTCCCGCACGACTGAGAGGAAGGTGACGCGATGCCAATGCCGCATCGCACGCAGATGCAACTGATCAAGCGCCGGCTCGTCGGCAAGGAGGGCTCGGAGCGGATCCGCGAGCTCCGAACGATCCTCGGCGAACTACCTGGTTACAAGAACGGCCCGTATGCGGACATCCGCAAGTGGGTGGAGGCGCAGCTCGACCAGACGAGGGTGCGGAAGCGCGTGACGCATCGGGACTCGATCGCGGTTCGACGCGAGGGCGCCGCACAGATCGCACTGGTCGGTCCGCCGAACGCCGGTAAGTCGTCGCTTCTGCAGGCGCTCTCCAACATCCAGATCAAGACGGGCGCGTATGCGTTCACGACGACCCGCCCGGTACCCGCGCTCACACGGGTCGGTGGCGTGCTCGTGCAGCTCGTCGAGATTCCGGGGCTGATCGAGGGAGCGTCCGAGGGCCGCGGCGGCGCACGGCCCCTGCTCGGCGTGCTCCGCGGCGCAGACGCGATTCTCTTCTGCCACGACGCGAGCGCGCCGGTGGACGAGCTCCGGGCTGTCATGGCCGAGGTGGCCGAGGCAGAGATCGAACGCCCGGCCGTCATCGCCGCGACGAAGAGCGACGAGGCCGACGGCGCCGCGCTGCGAGCGGCATTCCCGGAGCTTCGGGTCGTCGAGGTCAGCGTGCTCGACGATGCGAGCGTCGAACGGTTGCGCGAGACGATCTGGCAGCTGACCGGGCTGATGCGCGTCTACCTGCGCGACGACGAGCATCCGGTCGCGCTGCAGCCGCCGGCCACCGTCCTCGACGTCGCCGATTCGATCCACCACGATCTCGGCGCACGCTGCACAGGAGCACGGGTCTGGGGACCCTCAGCGCGCTTCGAGGGTCAACAGGTCGGGCGCGGGCACGAGCTCACGGACGGTGACACGGTCGAGATCCTCGACTAGTCCTTCATAGCGGCGTGCGGTAATGGAGGTGAACCACGCCGTTGGCAAAGCGGCGCTCGTCGAGCAATTCGAGCTCCAGCCGGACCTTGTCGGGGAGGGATGGCTTTCCTCCTCCGACGACCACGGGGGCGAGGAAGAGGTGGAGCTCGTCGACCAACCCGGCCTCGATCGCCTGGGCGGCGAGGTCGGGACCCCCGACGCTGATGTCACTGTGCGCGGTCGCCTTCAGCTGGCGGATCGCATCGATGTCGAATTCCCGTTCGATGCGCGTCCTGGCGCTGGACACCTCGGCCAGCGTCCTCGAGTAGACGATCTTCTCGGCCGCCTTCCAGATGTTCGCGTAGTCCCGGAAGAACGGGGGCTGGTCGCCAGCTGTGTCGGCGGTCTCCCAGTACGCCATCACCTCGTACATGCGGCGCCCGTACAGGTGGGTGCCGACCGGCCGCTCCAGGTCGTTGACGAAGACGTGCACCTCCTCGCTCGGTCTCGCCCAGTCGAAGTTGCCGTCCTCGTCCGCGACGTAGCCGTCGAGCGACGTGAGCGCCGAATAGATCAGCTTGGCCATGGTCTGCCCCGGCTACGGCCAGCGAGGCTCGCGCTGCTCGACGCGTTCAGCCTCACGCCAGTCGTCGCGGGGTGGGACGAAAACGTCGAGGACGACGGCGCCCTCGGGCCCGGCGTGCACCTCGTGCGGAACGTTGGACGGGATCGACCAGGTGCCTCCCGGCCCGAGATCGCGAGTCTCGTCGCCCACGCGAAAGACGAGGGAGCCGCTCAGGCAGATCCCGAGCTGCTCGTTCTCGTGCCGATGCTCCGGCACATGGCTTCCTGGATCGAGCTCGACCACGCCGAGCGTGATCCGCGCCCCGTGCAGGACACGTACGTGCACGCCTTCCCAGATCTTCTGGAGCTCGAACGAGGAGAGATCGCCCAACGCACTCATGCGGAGCGAGCCTACCCGTCGAGCAGCCTGTACCCCACCCCCCACACGTTCACGACGAACGCGCCGGGCGCCGCGGCCGACAGCTTGCGGCGCAATCGAGAGGCATGCGAGTCGAGCGTGCGGGTCCGCCCGAGGGAACGGAACCCCCAGACGTCACGCAGCAACTGCTCCTTCGTGAAGACGCGCGTGGGATCGGTCATCAGCTTCAGCAGCAGCTCGTACTCCTTGCTTGCAAGCGCCACCGGCGCGCCGTCGACGGTGACGCACCGCGTCGCGCGGTCGGCGGTGATCGGCCCCGCTCGCAGCGTCTCGTGGCCCGCGGGCGCGGTCCTCCGCAGGACGGCTCGGATCCGCGCCAGCAGCTCCTCGTAGTCGAACGGCTTCGCGAGGAAGTCGTCGCAGCCGCGGTCGAGCGCTCGCACCCGGTCGACCGTGTCCGACTCGGGCGCGCCCAGGACGATTACGGGTACGTCGCCGTGCCGGGCCCGGCACTCCTCGAGCGCACCGGAGTCACCGAGCAGCACGAGGTCCGGTCGCGCCTCCCCCTCGACGACCTGGAACCCGTCGTTCCGCAGATGGCGCTCGAGAAAGCCACGCGTGTCGGGCTGGGATTCCGCAAGGAGCAACGCGGTCGACATGCGAACGAAAGTAGCGCCGAGTTCGGCGGCAGACCAGATGTCCTTTCGCGCAAAACCGTGACGAAAAATCTACAGCCGACCGCTTCGGACTACGCCCCAAAGGAGCCAGATCCCGAGCAGTCCCGAGAGCGCGAAGCCGATCACCGAGATGAGGTTGATCCCGAGGACGTGCGGTCCTGCCTTCGCGAAGATGCCGATCAGGCTCGAGCCGATCAACCCACCTGCGACGACCATCGCGATCACGAGGCGGTTGAAGACGACGTCCAGCCGGTTCAGCAGGTCGTCGAGGCCCTTGTGGACGAACCCGATCTCGATCTGGCCGTCCCGGAACTCCTCCAGGATGTCGTGGATCTGGTACGGCAGCTCGAGCGCCATTGCACCGAGCTTGAGCGACTCCTTCCGCGCTTGACCGACCATTCGCCTCGGGGTAAAACGCTCGAGCATCAACGAACGCGCATACGGGCGCGCCACCTCGAAGACGTTGAAGTCCGGGTAGAGGTCGACACCGACCGAGCCGAGCGTGGCAATCGCCTTGTCCAACAGCAGGAAGCGGGTCGGCAGCTGCAGGTTCATCGAGTAGATCAGCTGGAAGGCCTCCCGGATCACCTGCAGCGGATCGATCTCCGCCAGGCTTGCGCCGTAGTAGCGGTAGTACATCTCGCGCAGCTCGGCGAGGAACTCCTCCTCCCGCTCCTTCGGGTAGCGCACGCCGAGCTCGGAGAGCCTGCGTGGCAACGCCTCGACATTCTCCGCGGCCGCGTCGATGAACATCCGCGTCAGCTTCGACATGTCGTCGTCGGTCAGCTTGCCGACGGCGCCGAAGTCGACCAGTCCGATCTGTTCGCCGTGCCCGAGCACGAGGATGTTGGCGGGATGAGGATCGCCGTGGAAGAACCCGTGCCGGAAGATCATCGTCATCCAGGTCTCCGTCATCAGGTACGCGAGGTCGCGGCGTTCCTCGAGCGACCACTGGTTCGGATCGAGGTCGGCGACCTGAATGCCGTCGAGCCACTCGAGCGTCAGGACCCGGCTGCGCGTGTACGTCCAGAACACCTTCGGCACGCGCACGTGCGGATGCCCTGCGAAGTTGCGGTAGAACGTCTCCGCGTTCCGCGCCTCCAGCCGGTAGTCGAGCTCCTGCCTGATCGACCGGGAGAACTCGTCGACGAGCTGCTGGGCGTCGATGAAGTCGAGCGCGCGGACACGCTCTTTCGCAAGCCGCGCGGCCTGGTAGAGCAAGGCGACGTCCGCTTCGATCTGACGAGGCGCGCCGGGACGCTGCACCTTCACTGCGACGCGCTTCCCGTTCGGGAGCGTCGCGCGGTGCACCTGGCCGATCGACGCCGCAGCGATCGGCCTGTCCTCGAACTCCACGAAGAGCTGGTCGATCGACAGGCCGAGGTCTTCCTGGATCACCTTCTCGACGTCGGCGAACGGGAACGGGCGCACGTCGTCCTGAAGACCGCGCAGCTCGGCGATGATGTCGGGCGGAAGAACGTCGGGACGCGTCGAGAGGAGCTGTCCGAACTTGACGAACGTCGGGCCGAGCTCGTCGAGCATCTCACGCAGATGCTGGCCGCGCTGTGACGGCTGATCGTCCTCCTCGAGGCGCGACCGGCGCGGAAAGAGATCCGTCAGGCGGTGGGTGTCGAACCAGTACCCGAAGCCGTGGCGAACCGCGACCTGCGCGATCTCCGACAGGCGGCTGAGGTTGCGTGTTGCCGGCTGGGCCATCGCTTCAGTGTGACGGATTACTCTCGCGGGGCAAGCGGGACGGCTCGCTGCCGTGCCCACGGGCCGGGCGGTGTCAGGAGCGACTCCACACGGAGATACGCCATCCCGACGAGCGGCAAGTCGGCGAGCCGCTCAACGCAGAGATAACGCGGCCGCCACTTGGGCGCGAACTTACGGCTGAAGACGAGCAACCGTTCCAACTGGAACACCCGGTCGCCTGCTTTCAGTCCTGCACGCGCGAGCGACTCGAGGGGGTTGCGCGGCGTGTCAACCAGCAGGTCGGAGAAGACGCAGAAGTTGAGCGAGATCTCCTCGGCGCCGCGGTCTCGCGCCCAGCCCATCAGTTCGGCAATCAGAAACTCCATCAGGCCGTTCGGCGTCCCCGGGTCGCGGCGCATCGCACCGAGCGAGTAGCCCTGCCCACTCGGGACGAGATGGAGAAAACCGCCGACGGACCCGTCTCGCTCGGCGAGTGCGAAGAACGTCTCCGGCTCGCTGAAGTGGTCGTCCATCGCCATCGAGAAGCCGCGCTCGACGTTCGAGCCCCGCCAGACCGCAGATACTCGCTCGAGCTCCGCGCGCAGCGTTGCGTCGACCTCGCCTGCAGCGACGACGCGGAAGCGGTAGCCCTCACGTTCCAGGCGTGTCACCGACTGGCGGACCTTGCGAATCGGTCGGCCTTCCAGCGAGAACGTCGAAGGGTGAACAACCGCCTCGTCGCCGATCTTGATCGCCCGCAGGCCGATGGCGCGCGCCACCGGTAGGAGCTCGCTGCGGACGCTCAGCAGTGCGAGGCGCCAGCCACGCGAGTGACACACGCGACGAAACTCGGTGAGCAACTCCGGGATCTCCGCGCGCTCGCCGACAGGATCGCCGCTCACGAGAGCGCAGCCGCCGACGACTTTGTAGGCGAGGAAGCTTCTGTGGCTCGGCGAGAAGAAGTAGCTCTTGTCCCTGCGCAGGCTGAAGAACGCGAGGCTGTCGTCGCCGTGGGTGCGGATGAGCCCGCGGACGAGCCGGCGCTCTTCGGCGGATTGCCGGACACGTTCGGTCAACGGCCGCAGCCAGAGGTGAAGCGCACGGAACCCGAGCAAGAGGCTCACTGCGGCGAGCACGTCCTCGATCCGATCGCCGCGGAACCCGCGCAGGTCGAGCACGACGACGAGCGCTGCGGACGTCGTCAATGCAAGCAGCGTCACGACGAGCGGACGTGCAGACAACGGATCGCCGGGGACGTCGAACCGCTTCCTGTACCGATAGAGCGCCGCCAGCACGAGCAGGCCAAACGTGGCTTCCTCGAAGTCGAGACCCTTGGCGAGATGCGCCACGGTCAGACCGACGACGAGGACGATGCCGAGCTGCCAGGCGCGCCGCCGCCGCCCGGCGAGAGAGCGCGACAACCAGATGAGCGTCAGCCCGAACGTCAGCGCGGCGATGCGAGCCGCTCCGGGGACGCCGGGCGGGAGCACGCCGCGCACGAAGTCCGAGCGGTTGGCGAACTCAGGAGTGAGAGCGGAGACAATGCCCGTGACACCGACCGCCGCAGCGGCCCAACCGAGCACGAGCTCCCCGCGAAGTCGGCGAAGCCGCACGCTCCCGAGGGTACCTGGGAGGGCGGCTACCCGCTGCCTCAAGAAGGGGGAACCGCGCGCGGACGCGATTCCACGAGCTTCATGCGGTGCTCGATCTGCGCCAGGCGAAGCTCGAGCTCATCCCATTCGTCACGCGTGACAAGGCCCAGCTCGCGCAACACGCCGTGCAGCGTCTCGCCTGCACGTTCACCGACGCGCATCGCTTCGCCGCGCCAGCGGTTCGTGGCCTCGTCGATGAAACCCCGCACCTCGTCCTTGCTCATACCGCCTCGTTGGGCAAGTGAGTCGGCCAGCTCGTCCGCACGCTCCGCCGTCAGCGCGACCGCACCGACGAGAGCGAGCGCGAGCCGCTTAACGGGCTCGTCCATGGGGGCGAGCACGCCGGCGCTGCCGGCGCTGCTCGCGCTTCGCGGCCGCAGTCGACGCTGCAGGGCCGTCGACCGTCGCAACCGGTGCGAGCGCCGGAGCAGGCTCCTGTGCAAGCTCCTCCTCGGACTCCTCCATCGCTTCCTCGAGACCGCGCTTCGTCACAATCTCGCCCTTGCGCCGTGCGTACTCGGGCTCCCGCTCCTTGAGCATGCAGAGGAGCGGCGCCGCGATGAAGATCGACGAGTAGGCACCCGAGGCGATACCGACCATCAGTGCGAACGCGAAGTCCTTGAGCGTGGCGCCTCCGTAGAGGAACAGCGCACCGACCGGCAGAAGCGTGATGAACGACGTGGCCAGCGACCGGCGGATCGTCTCCCACAGCGAGACGTTCGTGATCGTCGCCATCGAGGCCCGCCGCATAAGCGGGATGTTCTCCCTGACGCGGTCGAAGATGATGATGGTGTCGTAGATCGAGTAGCCGAGCACGGTCAGGATCGCCGCGACGGTCGAGCTCGTGACCTCGCGTCCCAGCAGCGCATAGATCCCGATACAGATCAGGACGTCGTGGAGCATCGCGACGATCACCGGCACCGCGAACTTCAGATCGAACCGGATCGCGATGTAGAGAACGACTAAGAAGAGCGAGAAGAGGACCGCGATAATCGCCGACTTCGCGATCTGCCGGCCGAAGCTCGACGAGACGGTCGTCGCCCCCGGGGCCTTCGTCTGCAACTTGTCCTCGAGGGCGCGGGAGACCTGCGTCAGCTTGTCCCCGCTCAGCGCCTTCGTGCGGACCTGGAAGGTCTTGTACTGATCGCCGTTCACCGCCGTCCCCCGCCCCTGGATGACGGCGTCCGCATACCCCTCGGTCTTCATGACCGCGCGGACGTCGCCGGTGGTGTGCGCGACCGGCGTCTTGAACGTGAGCTGCGACCCACCCTTGAAGTCGATGCCGAGATTCAGGCCCCTCACGGCAAGGGCGCCGAAGCCGATCACGAGGATGGCGCCGGAGATCGCGAACCACAGATAGCGGCGGCGCATGAAGTCGATCTGCAACCACTTCGCCGTCTGCTGGCCCTGCGCGCCCATGAAGCGCGGCTTGTTGAACCACGCGAACCCTGCGAGGAGGCCGAGCATCGCTCTCGTCGCGCCGACCGCCGTGATCAGCGAGATCACGGTTCCGATCAGCAGCATCAACGCGAACCCCTTCACCTGAGCCGTCGCGACCGCGAACAGCACGAGCGCCGTGATCGCGGTGACGACGTTCGCGTCGAGGATCGTGTGGAAGCCCTTCGAGTAACCCGCCGAGATGGCCGCGCGCACGGACTTGCCGGCGCGCACCTCTTCCTTGATGCGTTCGAACACGACGACGTTCGCGTCGGCCGCCACGCCGATCGTCAGGATCATTCCGGCGAAGCCCGGCAGGGTCAGCGTGACGTTGAAGAGCAGGATCGCGGCGTAGAGCAGGGCGACGTAGATCACGAGGCCCAGCACCGCGACGAGGCCCAGGAACCGGTAGAGGATGAGCAGGAAGAGCGCGACGAGAACGAGGCCGATGAGGGCGGCCCGCTCGGCCTCACGGAGCGAGTCCTTCCCGAGCGTCGCCGAGACGTCAGTGCGCTCGGCTGTGTTGAAGTTGATCGGCAGCGCGCCGGTCT
>DATMZV010000175.1:0-22503 GCA_035573355.1 Gaiellaceae bacterium
ATCACATCAAGGTTGAGCCACGGCGCCGCGCGTGCTCTCGTCTGGACGTTCGCCGTGGCGATAGTGACCTTCGTCGGGCTCTCACGCACGTATCGCGGTATGCATCACCCGATCGACGTGGCGGGCGGGATCGCCCTCGGCGCCGTCGCAGTCACGGTCCTCGTCTTCGTCTGCCGGGCGGCCGGCGCGGCCGCGGACGCGCGCGACGGATGAGGAGGACATGGTGAAGGTAGCCGTGGTCGCGCATTCGGGCAAGACACTCGGTGGCGGCCTGCCCGAGCTTCGCCGTGCGCTCGAAGCCGCGGGAGTTGCCGACCCGTTCTGGTGCGAGGTACCCAAGAGTCGCAAGGCACCGGCGCAAGTGCGGAGGGCTCTCGACGAGGGCGCGGAGCTGATCGTCGCCTGGGGTGGCGACGGGATGGTCCAGCGGTGCGTGGATGTGCTCGCCGGCTCCGAAGTTCCACTCGCGATCATTCCCGCGGGCACGGCGAACCTCTTCGCGACAAACCTCGGCATACCATCGGACATCGAAGGCGCCGTGGCCGTGGGACTTCACGGTGCGCGCCGGCGCGTCGATCTAGGTCGGTTCAACGGTGAGCGTTTCGCCGTCATGGCCGGTGCGGGCTTCGATGCGGCGATGATTCGCGACGCGGGAGAGGGCGGCCTCAAAGAGCGGCTCGGTCGGGTCGCATACGTGTGGACAGGGTCGGAGAATCTGCGCTCGAAGCCGTTCCGCGCCGACATCGAAGTGGACGGTGCAAACTGGTACAAGGGCAAGGCGAGCTGCATCCTGTTTGGCAATGTCGGGAAGCTCGTCGGCGGAGTCGAGGCATTCGAAGACGCACGTCCCGACGACGGCAAGCTCGAGCTCGGGATCGTGACAGCCGAAGGCCTCCTCGAATGGGGACGGATGATCGCCCGCGCAGCGGTCGGGCCGGTGGACAAATCACCCTTGGCGCAGACGACCAAGGCGCGCTCGGTGAAGGTGAAGTTGAACCGCAAGGTTCTGTACGAGCTCGATGGCGGAGATCGAACGAAAGTCAAGACCTTCAAGGTGAAGGTGGAACCGGGCGCCGTCACCGTCTGCGTGCCCAAGGACGGTGGATAGGCTGCTGCCGATCAGCGATCTGGCTGGCCGGTAGCGTTCAACGCTTGACCACGACAAACGTACGACGGGCAGTAGAGCGGTCACGGGCGAGCGTCCTCGGCAGCTCCGTGCGAGCGGGTAAGAGAGCCGGCACGGATACCCGTAGAGCAACCGTCGTGCTCATCCGCGCCGTCTCTGATCTCGTCGACAAGGCAGTCGATCAAGTCGTGCTCGGCGACGACCGAGTTGGCTCGGCGGCTGAGGCAAGACAACTCCTGAAGCGGGACGAGCGTGTTGAAGCGCTTACGGGCGAGATTCATCGGGTCGTCGCACTTGCCGTCCCGGTTCTCCGTCGGCTCGCGCGCGGCGCCCGCTTCGCGCGAGTCCCGTGGGTGTTCGTGGCTACGACGACGCTCTCGATCGGAGTCGCTGTCAGAAGTGGTGTCAAGGAGATCCAAACGCTGTCGTCCCTCGTCGCATACAGGCTCGAGCGGGCAACGGGCACCCCAGCCGATCCAGCACTGGTCAAGAAGCTTGCGGTCGATCTGTATCTGCATCCGCGACGCGCGCCGAACCTGGACAACGACCGAGTGCGGATCGTTCGACTGACGCGCAAATGGTTGCTCGGCGGCGCCTTCGGCCGCAAGACGGAGCGGCGCGCCTCACGCGCACTCGAGGCGGCCGAACGGATCGACGTGGGCGCGCTCGCAGCCGAATGGGACAATGCGCGCAGAGACAAGGCTGGCCGAAGGAACCGCGTTACAGGGAGTGGATCTTCTGGTTAGCGACCGGGATCGCCTGTGACTTCGGAGTCGTCGACGCTCTCGAGCTCGTAGCGAACGATCATCCCGTCGCGCACCGTGTACACGAGCCGTGCAGTCTTCACGTCCGCGACTTCGCCCGATTCCTTCCGGGTGTAGATCAATCGATTGAGCGAGCCGACTCGGCCCTCTCCGAAGTCTTCCAGCTCGCCCCGCTCTTCCGAGACGTCGACACTCTCCGCGCCTCCGAGGTCCTCGGGTGCTCCCACGTCAGCGGCTCCCCCAGCCGCGTACCACTCGAGAACTGCGTCGATTCCGCGCAGCGTGGTGACTCCGCCGCGGCTCGGGACAACCCACTCCACGTCTTCTGCAAGGACGTCCTCAACCGCTTGACGCTCGAAATTCGCTGCTCGCCAGCGGTTGACGACTTCCATCGCATCGTCACTCACGCCGAGAGCTTACGCCGTGGGCGCTGCCGGCAGTGGCTTCGTGCTCACATGCCCACCCTGGTCGACGCTGACAAGCATGAGGTCGCCGCCACGCCGGAGCACGGCCGAGTCGGCCGTCTGGCTCTCGACCGCCCAGCCCTGCGCGACCCAACTGCCGACGGCACCGTCGAGGCGACGCTGACGCTCCTCGACAGAGACTCCTCCTCCACCACCACCACCGCGGCGCGACAACGCCACTACCAGCAGCACGACCACACCGAGAGCGAGGACCCCGAGCAGCACCCAGACCCACGTCGGGGTGTCGCTTACATCCGACCCTGACTCGGTCGTGGACGTGGGCACGATGACCCTCCTGGTCGTCGTCTGCTCAACGGTCTCGGTCGTGCCGGGAAGGGTCGTGGTCTCGATAGTCGTTTCCGTCCTCGTCGGGATCTGTGCTCGCCCTCCGCTGACGATGACAGCGGAGGCGAGAAAACCGGCGACGAAGAGAGCGGCGAGGGCTGAGAGCTTGACGGCTCTTGGCACCTACACATACTGCCAGATCGCCCATATGGTCGATCGCCGCCGGTCGGTGCTACTTGAGGGCGTCGACCTCGACGTACCAGTGCGTGCCGGCGTACGGCCGCACCGTAAGCCGGTAGCTGCCGGTGCCGTCGTCGCTCACGTACGTGCCGAGGGAACCGGCGCGGTTCGCGAAGAAGCTGTGACCGCCGAACTCGTCGACGCCCTCCCAACTGAACTGAGCGAACGCGAGGCCGTAGTCGTTGCCCGTCAGCCGGTACCGGATCCGCCAGTGCTCGGGCACCGTGAAGGGGTCGCTTACGTAGTCGTCGTTGTTCGAGACCGCGAAGAGCTTGACCCAACGCAACGTGCGCGTAATCGTCAGCCGGATCTGCGCTCCCTGATAAACCGTCGTTCCGGGAGCGGGAATCTGGTCGAGCACCTGACCCGGCGTTCCCTCGGTGAGACGCCAAACGAGCCGGTAGCGGAGGTGCTTGGCGGCGAGTTGCTGCTGCGCCGAGGCGATGTCGGTACCGCGGACGTCAGGGACGACGGAGTGCGGGTACCCGCTCGCGACGACGAGCGTGACCTGCGCGGGCCTGCGCAGGCGGGTTCCTACGCGTGGCTGCAGCCCGACCACGGATCCTTTGCGCACCGTCCAGGAGGGTGCGTACGCGTACCGGCTCGTGAATCCCTGGCGGACGAGCGATGCTTTCGCCGCCTCGGCCGAGCGGCCGGCGACCGCCGGCACCGGCGCGTACGGGGAACCTTTGCTGACGACAAGGCGCACCTGAGTCCCGATCGGAAATGGTGACCGTGCCCGCGGTTGCTGACGGATGACGAGGCCGGCGCCGACGCGCGTGCTGTAGATCCTCTGTACCGACACCGTTGCGGCCGGCATTGAGCCCTCAATCTGGGCGCGTGCCGCGTCTTCTCGCAACGACACGACGTTTGGGACACGCAGGAGCGGATTCCGCACCTCGCCCGCGACGACGAGTGCGGCGACGACGACCGCGGCCGACGCGGTGAGACCGATGACCACGCGTCGCCGCGCCCACGAGCGCCGTCGCTTCGACGCCGGCTGCGCTTCTGGCGGCGGCGCCAGAGCCATCTTCGCCGATGGACGCGCAAGGTGGGTCGTCGGCTGCTCGGACAGCAGCGCGACGGTCTGCTCGTCCAGCGCCGACGCACCCACCACCACGCCCAAACATGCAGTTGAGGCGTCGGCGAGCGCACCAAGCTCTTCGGCCACGTGGGCGGCATCTGGACGTCGTTCCGGGTCGCGCGCGAGCAGGGAGTCGACGAGCGCGGCGGCGGGAGCGCTCCCGTCCGGAAGCAACGACTGCAGCGAAGGCGCATCGTCGTGTGCGCGACGCAGGCCCACGGCAAGGCGATCCTCTCCTTCGAACGGCAGGTGGCCGCTCAGCAGCAGGAAGAGAATGCAGCCGAGCGCGTAGAGGTCGGCGGCGGCGCCGTTTTCCCGTCCAAGCGCGAGCTCAGGAGACCAGTACTCGGGTGTTCCCAGCAGAACGCCGGTCGCGGTCAACGAGCCGGTGCTGCGTGCGATGCGCGCGAGCCCGAAGTCGGTGGTGACGACACGTCCGCTCCGTCGCTCGATCAGGATGTTCGACGGCGTCAGGTCACGGTGCACGACCCCTCTTCCGTGGGCGTAGGCGAGCGCCTGCGCGACCGGTCTCATGTAGGCGGCGGCCTCGCCGGTCGCGAGGGGGAGCCGGCCACGCGTCGTCTGCGCGAGGTTGGCGCCGTCGACGTACTCCATGACCAGGAACGACTGCTCTTCGTTCGAGATGTAGTCGTAGATGCGAACGATGTGCCCGTGCGCGAGCGCCGCAAGGGCGCGCGCTTCGCGGTGGAAGCGGCGCAACTGTGACGGATCTGGCGCGACCAACGAGCGCAGCATCTTGATCGCGACCTCGCGGTCGAGCTCGCGGTCGCGGGCGCGCCAAACGACGCTCATACCCCCTTCGCCGACCTTGTCGAGCAGCTCGTAGCGGGCGGCCAACACCGTCATCAGCGGTCGAGCTCTCCGTTGGAGCTATCGGCAGGTTCGGACACGGCCACCACCCCGCTTTCGATGGCGTCACTCTACCGCCGGCGGTGCGCGCGCGAAGAGATCGGGCTCGGTACGCGCTTGATCGGGCTGGTGGTGCTCGCGAATGCCGAGACCGTCGTCCTCGCAGCCGGTGCCAGGTCCACCTCAGGGACGGGCTGGGTCTCTTTGCGGTCGCGCTAAGCGAGCAAGAGCTCGACCGCTCCAAGCGAGCCGCCCGCGGCAAGACTGCGGCTCGCCTCCGAGAAGGCCCGGCGGAAGCGGTCGCTTTCGCGAAGAGGGGGCGAGAACACCTCGTCGAGCTCGAAGAAGGTCAGCGGTGCGTCGAGCGACCCGAGCGAAAGGGCAATGGCGCGTTCTCCATGAGAATCGGGCGCGCGCTCGGCGGCAGGCGTCACGGCGAGATAGCGCGCCCAGCCGGCAAGGGCCAGAGCTGCACACTCGATCGGGCCGCCGAGCTCGAGCTCGCGTTCGATCGTCGGAATCAGGAAGCTTGGAAATTTCGCCGTCCCGTCGATGCAAAGGCGTGCGATCTGATCGCGAACGCCGCTGTTGGTAAAGCGCGAGAGCACCGTGCTTGCGTAGTCGGCGGCCGGGTACCCGGGAATCTCATCGAGCGTCGGGATAGCTTCCTCCCCGAGGAAGCGCTCGAGGTATCCGCGCAGAGCGGCAACAGCGATCGCCTCGTCGACGTAAGTGACTCCGGCGAGCGCGGCGAGGTAGGCCATGCAGGAGTGGCTCGCGTTCAACATCCGTAGCTTGTAAAGCTCCCAGTCGTGCACGCGGTCGGTGAACAGCGCGCCGACTTCTTCATACTGCGGCCGCCCGGCAGCGAATCGATCTTCGATCACCCATTGGCGAAAGGGCTCGGCGACCACAGGCCAGGCATCCTCGAGCCCCACTACTTGTGAGAGCCAGGCCCGATCCGTCGCGGCGGTCTGCGGCGTGATCCTGTCGACCATCGAGTTCGGGAAGGTGCAGGACTCCTCGACATAACGCAAAAGCTCGGCGCTCCGCGTCTGGCACACCGCCATGATGGCCGCGCCGGCGGTCTTTCCGTTGCCCGGCAGGTTGTCGCAGCTGAGGATCGTGAGTGGCGCTTCGCCGGCGAGGCGCCGGGCATCGAGGCCGGTGGCGATCGCTTCGAGCGTCGGGTTCTCCCGTGCCAGAGAGTAGCCGCCTTCGGTGATTGTCAGCGAAAAGATCGCAAGTTCGGGATCCGCCAGCAGCCGAGCGAACTTTTCGACGTCATCAATCGCCAAGACGTAGTCGACGATGCTGCCAATGACCCGGACCCCTGCTCCGTCACTGTCGCGCTCGATCAGCGTGTAGAGGTGGTCCTGGCCGCTGAGGCTCTCAGCCATGTGCCGGTCCGGCTCCAGCAGACCGACCCCGCGGATGGCCCAGTCGCCGCCGCCCGCAGCGAGCTCGTCGGTGTAGAGGGCCATGTGCGAGCGATGAAAGCCACCGACGCCGAGATGGAGGATGCGCGGGGCAAGGGCCGAGCGGTCGTAGTGGGGTACCGTGATGCCCTGCGCGCCGATGGCGTCCAGATTCGACTGCGCGACTCTGATCGGCATCAGGGGCTTCCGCCCGAGACCTCGAGATTGACGCCGGTGACATACGAGGCTTCGTCTGAGAGAAGGAAGGCGACAACCGCTGCGACCTCCGTTGGCGCCCCGTAGCGGCGAAGCGGCACCATGGAGATCATCTGCTGGGCGACCGCCTTGTGATCGCCGGCGAAGTACTGGCCTCCGGCTCCGGCTTGCAGCGCCACCTGCGACTCCCACATCCGTCCTGGGCCTATGAACCCCGGCGAGACGGCGTTGACGCGAATGTCGTGCGGTGCGAGGTCTTTGGCGGCGGCCTTGGTGAGCCCGACGACCGCCGCCTTTGAGGCCGAATAGGCGGGCATGTTCGGCGCGCCGGAGACGCCGGCCATCGACGCGATGTTCACGATCGAGCCGCCGCTGCCGGCACGGATCATCGCTCTGGCCGAAGCGGCCAGCACACACATGAGACCGAGCACGTTGACCTCGAATAGCCGGCGCGCGTCTTCGAGTGGGTAGCGCTCAACCGAGACGAACTCGCCCTGCAAGCCCGCGCTGTTGACGACACCCGAGAAGGGCTCATGGCTCTCGATCGTCGAGGCGACTGCAGCTTCATCGGTGACCGAGAAGGTGGCGCCGACCGCCTCAGCGCCAAGCGACAGGCAGTCTTCGACGACCTTTTCTAGCCGCTCGTGTGTCTGCGGATGGTCGGCGAGGACGAGACGTGATCCTCGCTCCGCAAGTGCTCTCGCCGTCGCGCCCCCGAGATCCCCGGCCGCCCCGGTGACGAGGATGCTGGTCACAGCTCGACGCTCTGCCGTCTCACCTCCGCAGCATCGAAGAGATGGAGCGTTCCGTGCAGACTGATTCGCACGTTGTCGCCGGAGGAGCCGACGAAGGGGGCATCGACCTTGGCGACGATTCGGCGCTCCTCGCCGTCGTGATCGATAAGCAGATGCACGAACAACTCGGAGCCGAGATCCTCGACGATGCGGATGCGGGCGGGAGTCGGCCCGTCGCCGATGATCACTGCCTCCGGCCGAAAGCCGATCGTTGCCCGCTCGCCGCCGAGGTCGTCGCTCACCCCGATCTCTGTTCCGCCGACCTCGAGAGGCCCAGTTGAGGGAACGGGCAGCATGTTCATCGCGGGCGAACCGATAAAGCCCGCGACGAAGAGATTCGCCGGCTCGTGGTAAAGCTTGGCCGGCGAGTCACACTGCTGCAGGAGTCCATCGCGCAAGACAGCGACGCGGTCGCCCATCGTCATTGCCTCGACCTGGTCGTGGGTGACATAGACAGTCGTTACGGCCAGACGTTGCTGAAGCTCGACGAGCTCTGTCCGTGTCTGCACGCGTAGTTTCGCGTCCAGGTTCGAGAGCGGCTCATCCATCAGATAGACCTGCGGATGGCGCACGATCGCGCGCCCCATAGCCACGCGTTGGCGCTGGCCGCCGGAAAGGTTGCGCGGTTTGCGGTCAAGATAAGGCTCGAGGTCGAGCAGTTTCGCCGTTTCGCGGACACGCTCCAGGCGCTCGTGCTTCGGGACACCTTGCTGCTTCAGGGCGAAGCCCATGTTGGCGGCGACGTCGAGGTTCGGATAGAGCGCGTAATTCTGGAAGACCATGGCGATGTCGCGGTCACGTGGGCGAACCGACGAGACGTCCTTGCCGCCGATCAAGATCCGGCCCTCATCGAGGGGCTCGAGGCCGGCGAGCATGCGCAGCGCCGTCGACTTGCCGGATCCCGACGGGCCGACGAGCACGAGCAACTCGCCATCGTCGATCGTCAGGTCGAGCTCGTTTACTGCGGGTGTCGGGGTGCCCGGATAGAGGCGCGTCGCCTGCTCGTATTGCACTGCGGCCAAAGATCAGTCCTTTCTCATTTGATCGCACCCATTGAAAGGCCACGGATCATTCGCTTCTGTGCCGCCCAGCCGGCAAGCACAACCGGCAAGCAGGCGATTATCGAAGCGGCCGACAGCTTCGCGAGGAAGTTTCCGCGCGTCGAGACGTTTCCAATCACCCACTGCGGCATCGTCGATGCGCCGGCGAAGTTCAGCTGGATGGCGTAGAAGTACTCGTTCCACGCGAAGATCACGCAGAGCAGTGCCGTGGCGGCGATGCCGGGCGCGGCGATCGGCAGGATTACCGAGCGCAGCTGGTTGAAGAGGCTGGTGCCGTCGATCTCGGCAGCCTCGATCAACTCCCGCGGCACCTCGATGAAGAAGGAGCGCAACATCCAGATCGCCAGCGGCAGGTTTATGGCGATGTAGAGGACGATCAGAATCGTTCGTGTGCCGATGAGGTTCCACTTCTGGGCGTAGACGTAGATCGGGAAGATCGACGCCACGATCGGCAGGAACTTGAGGGAGATGAAGAAGAAGAGCACGTCGCGCCACTTCGGGACGGGGCGGATCGCAAGTGCGTATGCGGCCGGTAGGGCGAGGAGCATGACGATCACCGTCGAGACGACGACGACCACGAGCGAGTTTGTGAATGCTGCGGACAGCGAGAGCGTCCCGGTCGTCGAGTGGCTGACGTCGCTGTAGCGTCCGAACGTCAGGCCGTTGTGTAGCGTCTGCGCGGAGGCGTCTTGCTCGGTCTTGAAGCTCGTCAGCAGAGTCCAGCCAACGGGAAAGATCCAGAGCATGCCGACGACCCAGGCAGCGATGCCGAGAGCGATGATCGCGGCGCGACTCTCACCGACGCCCAACCTCGAACCCCGACGGGCACGACGGATCAAGCCCTCTCCTCATCTTTCAGCAGGCCGGAAAGGAGCCGTAACGCGAGCGTCGCGATGATGATCGAGAAGATCACGACGACGATCGCGTAGGCCGACGCCGAGCCATAGCGGAAGCCTCCGCCGATCGACTCCTGATAGACGAAGTAAGGGACGTTCGTCGAGCCGGGCCCGCCGCCGGTCATGACGTCGATCGCGTCGAACGCCTGGACGATGTAGATCGAGCCGAGCAACGCGCCCAGCTCCAGGTAGCGACGCAGGTGGGGCAGGGTCAACTGCCGGAAGATGCCGAATGGGGTGGCGCCGTCGACGCCGGCCGCCTCGAGGATGTCCGAAGGCTGGCTCTGCAGGCCGGCGAGCATGATCAGCATCATGAACGGCGTCCACTGCCAGACAAGGACGGTGACGATCGACGCCAGCGGATGGTCGGAGATGAAGGCGACCGAGCTGAAACCGAGGAAGTTCAACACCTTGTCGAGGATCCCGAACAACGACGAGAACATCTGCTGCTTCCAGATCAGGGCCGCGACGACGGGCATCAGCAGGAAGGGCGTGATCAGCAGCGTCCGGATGAGACCCTGCCCGAAGAAATGGCGGTCGAGCAAGATCGCGAACAGCGTTCCGAAGAGCAGCGATAGGACGACGGCGAACACGGTCATCTGGACGCTCGTCCACATCGCCTGGCGGAAGAACGGATCACTGAAGATCGCCTTGTAGTTGTCGATGCCGACGAACTTCGTCGGCTCGGGTATCAGCGACTGTGTCTTGTCTTTGAGGTCGGTGAGGCTGTAGTAGATGCTGACGAGGAACGGCAGCTGCGTTACGAGAATCGCAAAAAGCAGCGCGGGAAGCAGAGGAAGCCGCCGACGCCACGGGGAGGAGAAGGGATCTCCGACCTGGCCTTTGGCCGTAGGGCGGAGCGTGGCGTCGGCGGCAACGTTCATGAACCGCTTACTTGATCGCCTTCGACGCGATGCTCTGGCATTGGCTCAACGCGTCGGTGTCCTTCGCCGCGCCGGCGATCACGCGCGAGAAGAGTTGGGTGCACCGGTTGCCGACGTCCTGGAATTGTGGGATGCCGACGTATTGCACACCCGGTAGACCCGGACGCTTCGTGGTGCCGGGATTTTTGATCGGTGCTGCCTGCATAGCCTGGAGCGTTTTCGCAGCGAAGGCGGCTGCAGCCTTCTTGTACTGCGGTAGCTTGTAGGTCGAAAGGCGCGTCCCAGGCGGGATCGACGCCCACCCACCCTTCGTATGGGTGCCGGCAGCCTTGATGTACTGAGCGCTCGTCGCCCAGGAGATGTACTTCCAAGCGTCCGCCGCGTCGGGCGAGCTCTTGGGAATAGCAAGTGCCCAGCTCCACAGCCAACCCGACGCCTTCGTCTTCTTGACTGGGGCCAGGGCATAGCCGTTCTTGCCCTTGACGGGGCTGTCCTTCGCCTCGAGAAGGCCGGCGGCGACAGTCGCGTCGTACCACATGGCGACCTTGCCGGCCTGGTACTGCGCCAGGCACTCGTTGAAGCTCGAGTTGGCCGCGTCCTTCTCTCCGGCGTCCTGCACGAGCTTGGCGTAGAAGTCGAGCGCCGATTTGAACGCGGGCTGGTCAACCATGGCTTTGCTGGGCTTCCCGTTCGACGTTGACGACCACCAGGTCCCGCCGAAGGTGTTCAGCACGGTGGTGAACGCGGCACCAAGATCGCCCCAACCCGGTTTGCCGCGCAGGCAAATTCCCGCCATCGACTTCGAGTTGATCTTGCGGGCGATCTTGGCGACCTGATCCCAGGTCGGGCGCGCGGGCATCGTCACGCCGGCCTTCTTGAGCACGTCCTTGCGGTACATCACGAATGACGACTCCCCGTAGAACGGGGAGGCGTAAAGGTTCCCCTTGGCGGAGAGGCCGTTGCGCACGGCAGGAATGAGGTCGTTGTAGTTGTAGGATTTGTCGGCCTTGGCCTTTGGCGTCAGGTTCTGAATCAGGCCGGCGGTGCCGAACTGGGGTGCCTCATACATGCCGATCATCACGGCGTCGAACGCTTTGCCGCCCGAGCCGACATCACGAGTCGTGACTTGACGAAGCTTCCCCTCGTCGAGGATCGTGTATTTCACTTTGATTCCGGTCTTCGCCGTGAAGAGCGAAGGCGTCAGAGATGCGATGTCCTGCATCTGCGGGTTGGCGACGATTGCAACGCTTATCGTCTTGGCTTTGGTGCTCCCGATCGCCGTCGCCGCCAGTGAGGCCACTGCGATGAGCCCCATGACGAGGATTCCGACGAGCACTTTCACGGAGCGATGTTCGCTCCCCCTTCGTGGTTCATGCAAGGGTGATCCCCTCCTCTCGCGGGTGATGGCAGCAAACCCAGCGACCTCTGTCGCACCGGCCCTGCCGAGGTCTTCGTGACGCCGTCTCGTGACGCCGTCGGCTGTCCATGGAGCAGGACTGCGCAGCCAGCACGCGACGGCGCGACCTGCGTCCAAGCGATGTACGGCTGCGGCTGAACAGCGGTCCTCCGGATAGGCATGGAGCAGCTGATGACGGACGATAACGTTGTCAAGAAGGTCTTGTCAAGAGCCGCTCGCGCGTTGTAGCATCCTTGCGATTTATTGTCGCTGAAAGGCGAGATTTCGTTGTCAGAGAAGCCCCCCACCGCCATCCCTCGTCGTCCAACAATGCTCGATGTAGCCGCGCTCGCCGGTGTAGGCCTCAAGACCGTTTCGCGGGTCGTCAACGACGAGCCGGGGGTCAGTCCGGCTCTGGAAGCGAAGGTTAGGCGAGCGATCGCGCAGCTCAACTATCGCCGCGACGCCAATGCGTCGATGCTGCGACGGCTTGGCGGCAAGACGCAGACGATCGGGCTCGTCTTGGAGGACGTCGCGAACCCGTTCTCCTCGGCACTCCATCGTGCGGTCGAGGACACAGCACGCGCTCGGGGCGTTCTCGTCTTCGCCGGGAGCTGCGACGAGGACCCACTTCGCGAACGCGAGCTGATCGGTTCCTTTCGCGACCGGCGTGTCGACGGGATCATCGTCGTGCCGGCGAGTGAAGACCACACCTATCTCTATGGCGAGCAGCGCGCCGGAACAGCGCTCGTCTTCGTCGACCGACCTGCCGGGCATCTCGACGCGGACACTGTTGGCTCAGACAACGTCGGGGGCGCCGTTGTCGCCGTCGGGCACCTGGTCGGCCACGGCCACCGACGCATTGCCTTCCTCGGCGATCTTCCGACCATCTTCACTGCCCGTGAGCGACTGCGGGGCTACAAGGAGGCACTCGCAAGCGCAGGCATCGCCGTGGACGAGGACCTGATCCGGACGGGTCTTCGCGACCCGCAACTCGCCGCGCACGCGGTCAAGGAGCTACTTTCGCTCCCGAATCCGCCGACTGCCCTGTTCACCAGCCAGAACTTTTCGACGATTGGCGGCATTCGTGCTTTGCGAAGCATCGGGCTCGAGCGTCAGGTGGCTCTGCTTGGATTCGACGACGTGGTTCTCGCCGACGTTCTGGATCCCGCCATCTCCGTGATCGCCCAGGACCCGCAAGCGCTTGGGCGAACGGCCGCGGAGCTCTTGTTTCGCCGGCTCGATGGTGACGGTTCGCAGTCGGTGCACGATGTCTTGCCGGTCACATTGATCGCTCGCGGCTCAGGCGAAATCAGGCCAAACGGCCGCGCCCCGTGATTGTCGTCGCGGGCGAGGCACTCGTCGATCTCGTCGAAGAGGGAGGAATGCGGCGCGCAGTGCCGGGCGGAGGGCCGTTCAACACGGCGATCGCGCTCGGCCGCCTCGGGCTTCCAGTGGCCTTCCTCGGAACGCTTTCCCGTGACGACCACGGAGGCGTTCTCGCTGGATTACTGGCTGACGCGTGCGTCGACCTCTCGCTGGTTCGAGCGACAGATGCCCCGACGCCGGTAGCCGTCGTGGATAAGCACGGGGGTGATGGCGGCAACAGCTACACCTTCTATCTCGCCGGGACAGCTCTCGCCGACTTCCCACGAGCGTCGCTGCCGGCTCTTCCCAGTCAAGCTGTGGCGCTTCACGTCGGAACGCTCGCGCTGGCGGTCGACCCGCCCGCGACGACATATCGACTGCTTGTTGAACGCGAAGCCGACAAGCGCACGATCGTCTTCGACCCGAACATCAGGCCGGCTGTCTTCGGCGACGCCGAGGCTTATCGTCCGCGTTTCGAGCAACTCTGCCGACTCTCCACGATCGTCAAGATGAGCCGTGACGACGCGGCGTGGATCTATCCGGGCTACGAGCCGCCGGAGGTCATGGAGCGCGTGCTCGACCTTGGGCCGCGCATGATCGCGATCACGCTAGGCGCCGAAGGTGCGATGGCCGCATCGGCGGTGGGACGCACGCAGCTGCCCGCTGATCGCGTCGATGTTGTCGATAC
This sequence comes from Gaiellaceae bacterium, assembly GCA_035573355.1. Taxonomy (GTDB): domain Bacteria; phylum Actinomycetota; class Thermoleophilia; order Gaiellales; family Gaiellaceae; genus 3-1-20CM-4-69-9. The sequence continues at coordinate 13,555 of DATMZV010000175.1, forward strand.
CGTCGGCTCGGGGGACAGCTTTAGCGCGGGGCTTATCGCATCGCTCCAGGAGCAAGATGCCCTCGCGCTCGACTCCACCCGACCGTTCGACGACACGGTGCTCGAAAAGGCGGTTTCTCTCGCCATCGGCGTCGCCGCGCTCGCGTCGACGCGAACCGGCGCGGCGCCGCCCTCGCGCGGAGAGCTCGACGCCTATCTCTCCGAACGCGTTTCCGAGCCTAGTTTTTGAGAAAGGAGCTGCTCCTGCCCGCGATCAAATAGTTGGTTCAGCCGGTACAGCTCTTCGAACTTGCGAATTGCTTGCATGCCGGCAGAGCGCTAGCCTCTCTCCCCGCTGCGTTCAGCAGCGACTTGCTCGAGAGCCTCACGGTTCAACTCCTCTCCGGCGACGCCAACGACCTTCGCCGCCGTCTTCGCGCGTAGGCTCGCCGTTCGCGCACCGTCCTCGAGCCCGGCACGCTCACCGACGATCGCTCCTGGTCCAAGCTCTCCGACCACTTCACCGTCGACGATGACCTCGAGCAAACCGTCGAGCACGAGGTACACGATGTTCGAGCTCTCACCTCTCTCGCCTTGTTCGACAAGGATGTCCCCTGGCGACAGGCGCTGCGGGCTGCGCTTCCCCTCAGCGCGCATGATCTCCAGCGAAAGGTCGCGCTCCACAGCTGACTCGACGGCAGTGACGACCGCCTCAGAGTCTTCCTTGCCCCAGGGTGTGTTCTGCTCATGGGCTTCGCGATACCACTTGTCGAAATCAATCACGCCGCTCTTCTGAACGAGCCCACCGTCGCTGTCGTAAATCCAATGGCGAGGGAAGGTACTGGCACCAGCCAGTTCGTATTCCGACGTCCCATCTGCGCGAATAGTGAGGGCCAGAGTTGTCCACGCGATCGCGGAATTGATCTGGAAGTACGGCTTGCCCCGCACACCTCTTGGCGCGGGCATTCCGGTACGCCCGCCGGCCGTCTGCGTAAAGCGCACCCAGCCGTCCCCCACTTCGGTGTCTTGCAGCGTCGGCATCGCGACCGCCGGAACCGCGATCTCCTTCGGTCCGAGCTTGAGCCGCGTCAATCCGATGCGGCCCCGGCCACCATGACCGTAATCGACGATCTTGCCGCCTTCGACCTCGACCCACGCTTTGAGCTCGTTTGCCTCACGGAAGAGGTCGGCGCGGTGCATCGTCTCGATCTGGTCGACCCGATCCGGAGGCGGGTCGTCGTAGTGAGCGACGCCGAACGTGAACGGCAGCTTCGGCAGCCCTTCGACCGCTTCCGAAGGAATCCATGAAATGGAAGTGACGGACGATTCGATCCGCATCGATGCCCCTTTCCCCGTGTGACAGATGAGAGTGAGCCTATGCCCGTGCCAAGGCTGCTACAAGGAACCACCCGCAGCACAGGACGGGCGCCGCCAGTGTCCGCCTTGTCCAGCGGCACCGGATGAGTACGGTTTGGCCGGTGAGTGACAGCGCCGACAGGCGAGCATCGACGCACTCACGTGCGCTGAGGTGGCCCTTTTTGGTCACGAACAAGGTCACCCGAGTCGTCCCGGACGCGGTCCAACGATTCTTCGCTGATCAGTGTCCGCAGCAGGCCGCCGGGATCGCCTACCGGGTGCTGTTCTCGATCGCACCGCTGGCGATCGTGCTCGTCTCGATCTTCGGGCTCGTGCTCCAGGACGACAGCGTCCGCCACGATGTCGTGAACACGATCGTCGGTGTGCTGCCGGTGTCGGCGGCGGGCCGGAAGGACGTCGAGGATGCGGTCACCGAGATCGCCACCCCGGCGAGCGCCGCCGGGCTCATCGGCCTGCTCGTCTTCGGCTGGGCTGCGACCGGGATGATGACTGCGATCCGCCGGGGCCTCGAGTCGGCAATGGGTGTCCCCGAGTCACGGCCCCTGGCGCGCGGGAAGCTCGTCGACCTCGGGCTGATCGTGGGCGCTGCGGTGCTCGTGCTCGTCACGGTGGGGCTCAACCTGCTCGGCAATCTCGTGCAGAGGACTTCTGGGAGCCTGAGCGACGCCATCGGCCTCGGGTCCGGAACGTTGGCCAGCGTCCTCTTGCATGGGGCCAGGTTCGCCCTTTCGATTGTGGTCGTGCTGCTGCTCTACCGCTTCGTACCTGCCCGCGGGCTGCGTATCCGCGACGGGCTTGCGGGAGCGATCGCCACCGCCCTCCTCTTCCTGCTGATCTCGCTTGCCTCCGGCTGGATCAGCGAGAAGACGGCAAAGCTCAGCGTGGTTTACGGCTCGCTCACGGCGGCGCTCGTCTTCCTCTACTCCGTCTATCTCTACTCCTCTGCGTTGCTCTTCGGTGCCGAGATAGCCGCCGCGTGGTCGCGGCCGCAGACCGTGGATGGCGAACCGATCTTGACCCAAGTAAAACGCGCCGTGCTGGGACTCTTTGTCAGGCAGAAGGAGCCGCCAGTCGACGAGCCGATGCCAGACGCAACTCCTGAGGCAGCGTCAGGCTCGCGCTCGGTGCCGCGGAGCCACTGAGCATCGCGCCTCGCGCCGGGAAGCGCATACTGACCGGAGTGGGTGTGACGGAGAGGCTGGCGCGAGCGTCGAGCCGCCACCCGTGGCGGACGATCCTCGCGTGGGTCGGGGCGATCGTCGTTGCCCTCGTGCTCGCCGCCACGCTCCTGCCCGGGAACCTGACGACGAACGGGCACGTCACCGGGAACCCGCAGTCCAAGCAGGCCGAGAATCTCTTCCAGGAGCGCTTCCCGCCCGACAAGAACGCCGTCGACGAGCTGATCGTCGTCCGCTCTGCGGCCCACACCGTCAACGATCCCGCGTTCACCTCGTTCCTCACCCGTCTGCGTAGCAAAGCGGCCGCAACGGGGGTCGTCTACCGGTACTCGGCCCTCGGCGTCTCCCGCGACCGGCACGCGATGCTCATCGGAGTCCAGCGCCAGGCCGACGTCGACAAGCTCCTCAGCCTCGTCGAGCGCGATAACGGCCAGGAGGGCTTCAGCGTCGTGATGACAGGCGGGGGAACGCTCGACCACGACTTCAACAACCTCTCGCAGCACGACCTCAAGTCGGGCGAGCTCCAGTTCGGCCTCCCCGCGGCGCTGATCATCCTGGTCCTCGTGTTCGGCGCGGTGGTGGCCGGGCTCGTCCCGCTGCTGATGGCGATCGTCGCGATCGTGGTCGCGCTCGGCCTTTGCGCGCCGATCGCCGCCGCGTTCTCGCTCTCGGTCTTCTTCGTGAACATGCTGACCGGGATGGGGCTCGCGCTCGGGATCGACTACTCGCTGTTCGTCGTCTCGCGCTACCGCGAGGAGCGGGTGGCCGGGCGGGAGGAGCTCGCCGCGATCGCCGTCGCCGGCGCGACCTCGAGCCGCGCCGTGCTCTTCAGCGGATCGGTCTTCGTGATCGCGCTGACCGGAATGCTGCTCGTGCCCTCGAACGTGATGAAGAGCCTCGCCGTCGGCGCTATCAGCGTCGGCATCGTGTCGGTGCTAGCTGCGCTCACGCTGCTGCCGGCGCTGCTCGGGAGGCTCGGCGACCACGTCGACTCGCTGCGCGTGCCGTTCATCGGCCGGAACCGCGGCAGCGGCGACGAAGGGCGCTTCTGGGGCGGCGTCGTCAGGGCCGTGATGCGCCACCCCGTCGTCTACCTGGTCACCTTCGGCGCGCTGCTCATCGCCCTTGCGATTCCGGCTCTTGGCCTTAATCTCGGTGCCAGCGGCGTCAGCACGCTGCCGAACCGGCTCGAGTCCAAGAAGGGATACGAGGCCCTCAACCGCGACTTCCCGCAGGCCAGTGCGAGCCCGGCACTGATCGCCGTGAAGGGGGACGTACGTTCGCCACAGGTGCGCGCCGCGATCGCGCGGCTGCGGCACGAGCTCGGCACCGACCCGGTCTTCGGCCGCAGCGATGTGCGCTTCTCCGCCGACGGACAGCTCGCGGCGATCGGCGTCGAGGTCGGCGGCGACAAGACCGGGCCTCGGGCGCTGGCGGCGATCCGGCACTTACGCTCGACGCTGATTCCGCAGACGCTCCGCGGCACCAACACGCAGGCGGTCGTGGGAGGCGACACCGCCGACAACGTGGACTTTATCGACGCGATGAATCGGTGGCTGCCGTTCGTCTTCGCCTTCGTCCTCGGTCTGAGCTTCATCCTCCTGACGATCGTCTTCCGCTCCATCGTCATTGCGGGGACGTCGATCGTCCTCAACCTGCTCTCGGTTGGCGCCGCCTACGGGCTCGTGATACTCGTCTTCCGCCATGGAATCGGGAACGGGCTGTTCGGTTTCCAGCGGGTGAGCGCGATCGAGGCCTGGGTGCCGCTCTTTCTGTTCTCGGTCCTGTTCGGCCTGTCGATGGACTACCAGGTCTTCCTGTTAAGCCGCATCAAGGAGCGCTACGACGCTACTGGCTCGACCACCGATGCAGTCACCCACACCATCGCGTCGACCGCGCGGCTGATCACGGGCGCGGCCCTGATCATCGTCGCGGTCTTCAGCGGCTTCGCGCGGGGCGAACTCGTCATGTTCCAGCAGATGGGCTTCGGCGTGGCGGTCGCGCTACTGATCGACGCGACGATCATCCGCTCGGTGCTCCTTCCCGCGGCGATGAGGGTCCTCGACGGCTGGAACTGGTATTTGCCGCACTGGCTCCAGTGGCTACCCAGGATCGAGGTCGAGACGCATCGCGAGGAGCATGTACCACTGCCAAGCGCGGGAAGCTGAGTGGACATGCGGAGGGCCTTGGCACCGTCGACGCGTCGGTCAGACGTTAGGAGCGCGCTCGTGCTCAAGCTGACGGAGTTCCATACGACGGATCTTGCCGGTCAGGGTCTTCGGGAGATCGTTGACGAATTCGATCTTGCGCGGGTAGGCGTACGCTGAAAGTCGTTTTCGAACGAAGCGCCTGATTTCCTCCGCGAGCGCGTCGGACGGGTCGTACTGCTCTGCGAGAACGATGAACGCCTTGACGATGTGGCCGCGCAACTCGTCGGGTGACGCGACCGCCGCCGCCTCTCGTACGGCCGTGTGCTCGAGGCAGGCGGACTCCACCTCGAACGGCCCGATCCGGTAGCCGGCCGAGATGATGACGTCGTCGGCTCGGCCTTCGTACCAGACATAGCCGTCCTCATCCTGGCGAGCGGCGTCCTTTGTGTGGAACCACTCTCCGCCGAAGACCTCGACGCTTTCCTCGGGCCGCTGCCAGTACCCGAGCGGGTAGTGCGGATTCGAACGGGCGCGCATGCAGATCTCGCCGCGCTCGCCGGGCGCGACAGGACTCTCGTCCTCGTCGAGGATCTCAACGTCCCAGCCCGGCATCGGTTTGCCCATGGAGCCCTCGCGCACGTCCATGAACGGGTAGTTCGCAACGAGTGGGTACGACTCCGTCAGGCCGTAGTAGTCGAGCACAGTGACTCCGTACTGGTCGCGGAACCAACGTATCGCCTCGGGGTTCAGTGGTTCGCCCGCGGAGCAAACGCGGCGGAAGACCTGTGGATAGCGAGTGCGTGCGTCTCCGATCGACATCATCGCGCGCATCGCTGTCGGCGTCGTGAACACGTTCGTAACGTGGTGGCGGCTGAGGAAGTCGAGCTGCTTTTGAGGGTCGAACCCGCCCTTACGCTGATAGACGCACTGGACAGCGCCGAGACGCCAAGGCCCGAGAAGTGGCGCGATCCCGGCAGCCCACGCCCACTCGCCCATGCCATGGAAACGCTCGCCGTCCTCGACTTCGTGGCAGTAGAGAAATTCCTCATGGCCAAGGATGTAGCGATGCGCATGGACAATGCCTTTCGCGAGTCCCGTCGTCCCCGATGTGTAATAGAGCTGCGCCGGATCGTCGGCCGAGGTGTCGCAGAGGATGGGATCTGTCGACGCGCCTGCGAACGTCTCTTCGTCCACGAGCAGGAGCCCGGTTGCCGCAGCGCCGAAGCGACCGGCATTCACCGCATCCGTGACGACGAGCTTCGCACCGGAATCGTCGAGTCGGTGCCGGATCGAATCGTCGCCGTACAGCACTGACATCGAAAGCAGGATCGCGCCCAATTTCCAGACGCCGAAGAAGATCGCAGCGGTCTCGGGGGCCGGCGGGAGGACGATCGCCACTCGGTCTCCACGCTCGACCCCGTGCGCCGCGAGCGTGCGTGCAGCCTGGTTCGCGAGATCCTGAAGCTCGCCCCAGACGAGCTCCCGGTAAGACCCGTCGAAGCTCTCCCACACCATCGCCGGTTTGTCGCGCGGGTGTTTGTCGCAGACGTCGGCAGCGAGGTTGTAGCGCGGCGGCACAACCCAGCGGTGAGTCGAACAGGCTTCCTCGTATGACCTAGACAGCATGTTGCGACCAGAGGATCGCACCAGTTGCTCTTGCCCACAAGCTCAGTGAGGGCCGGTTCGAGCCGAGGTGATGCGGAAGCTCAGCGCGCGGCGGATAATCCCGGCATGAAGGTGCGGCCGCGGGACAGAGCGCAGCTCCTGGGCCAGGTGCCGCTCTTCTCGTACTGCTCGCAGCGCGAGCTCGCGAAGGTCGCCAAGCTCGCGAACGAAGTCGCGCTCCCCGCGGGCCACACGCTGATTCACGAGGACGCCGAAGTGGCGTATTCCTTCTTCGTGCTGGTCGACGGCGAAGCCGAAGTGCGCCGGCGGAACCGCCGCGTTGCGACCCTCGGGCCGGGCGACTGCTTCGGTGAGCTGGCGCTCATCCTGCGTCGGCCGCGAACCGCCACGGTGACACTGACGGCGCCCTCCCGGCTGCTCTCGATCAGCGCGCACAACTTCCGTCCGTTGCTGATGACGTCGCCCGAGATCCAGTTCAAGCTGCTCGAGGCGCTGGCGGAGCGGCTCGCACCGGCGACGACATAGCGGGGCGTTCAGCTAGGCGAGGCCAGTCGCCGAAGAGGCAACTCTTCCCGCGCGACTAACGGTCCTGGAGCGCGTCGAGCGCGACCGTGAACGCGACGAGAAGCCGGCGATCGACATCGTCGAGGCCCGGCTCGAGTTCGAGCACGTAGCGGTCGCGGACTGTTCCGAGTATTCGCTTGTACCTGCCGACTTCACTCTCCGCACGCTTGAGCACGAAGTTGAACGGCAGCCAGGTCAACAGGTCGAACCAGTCGGGCCCGAGCTGGCCGAACCGTCGCAGGAGCGCGATGATCCAGCTCGCCTCGTGCGCCTCGAGCAGTTCCTGGCCCGCCGCGTCGCGCACGTGCCAGTGGCTGCGCAGCAGCGACTTGGTGAAGTCCTTCTCCAGCATCCCGATCACGGCGCCGTCAGCATCGAGCACCTCATGTCGGCCACGGAACTCGAACACCGACTTCGACTTGATCATGAAGAGGTGATCGCCGTCATCTGGCGAGAGGCGGAAGCGGATGTCCTCCTTGATCTTCATCTTCTTCTGCTTCACATAGAGCAGAGGCCGGCCCTCCTCTCTCGAGCCGGGAGTGGGGATGCTGATCCGGTATTCGTTCGCGATCGGCTTGAAGACCTGCTGGACGAGCAGCCGGTTCGCGGCCTCGAGCTCGCTCAGAACGGTCGCTGCTTCAGGGACTGCGGAAGTCATCGGTCGGAATCGTAGACGGTCAGCACAGCCGGCTTGTGCTGCCTGAGGCCTAAGGCTCGGCCGTCGATGCCGGCTTCGCCGGCGTCGGCTCACTGCGGCCGGAATCGCAACGTGAATCCGATCGAAATCATCATGGCCTGCGAAGCAGGCCGGATTTCGATCGGCCACGATCCGTTAGCCCTTGAGGGCGCCCCCAAGCCCTGTGCCCCGCAGGAACGTGCGCTGGAAGACCAGGAATCCGATCAGCGGGACCAGGGACGCGATCAGCATCGAGGCGAGCAGCACGCCGATCTGCGTCTGGGGCTGAATCGCCGGCAGCCGAACAGAGAGAGGCTGGCGGTCCGGACTGTTGGTCAAGACGAGGAACGGCCAGAGAAAGTTCTTCCACTCGGCGAGGATCGCGAAGATCGACACGACGCCGAGGATGGGCTTGGACAGCGGCAGCACGATCGAGAAGAACAGCCGTACAGGTCCGGCGCCGTCGATCTTTGCCGCTTCAAAGAGCTCGCGCGGCAAGTTGTCGAAGAACCGCTTCATCAGTACGACGTTGAAGGCGCTAGCGCCCGCCGGCAGCCAGATCGCCCAGTAGCTCTCGGCGAACGAGTGGTTGATCAGCGGCGGATGAACGATCTCGATGTACAGCGGGACAACCAGGACGATCGCCGGAACGAAGAGGGTCCCCAGGAGGAGCCAGTAGATGAATTTTCCCCACGCCGGCCGTAGCACCGAGAGGACGAAGGCACCGGTTGTCGCAACGACGATCTGACAGAGCCACGAGCCGAGCGCCAGAACCACCGTGTTCCAGAAGTAGCGGCCGACGTGCACCTGCGACCAGGCCTCGGTGAGGTTGCTCCAGGCTGCACCATGCGGGAAGAGCGCGAGCGGATTCGTGAGCGTGTCGATCGTCGGGGTGATCGCTCCCTTTGCCAGCCACACGATGGGGCCGAGGCCAATCAAGATCAGGAGGACGAAGAGGAGAGCCTGAGCCGACCCGAAGAGCCACTTGAGGTCGCGCCGCGCCCACTCGTTGTGCGACAGCAGGCCGCCGGTCTTCTCCTCGGAGCTCATGTCGTGCTCCAAGATCGAGTCAGTCGGAGAAAGACGAGGGCGAAGATCGCGAGGAACGCCGCGACCATCAGGCTCAGCGCCGCAGCCTGTCCGAAGCCCACGCCGATCGAGTTTCCGAACGCGTACTGATAGACGAGGAGCAGCAACGTCAGCGTCGCGTTCGCCGGGCCGCCCGAGGTGAACAGGTACGGCTCGAGAAAGACCTGGGCGGTCCCAATGATCTGCAGCATGAACATGACGAGCAGCACGCCACGAATCTGGGGGACCGTCACGTGCCAGACCTTCCGCCAGAGGCTTGCGCCGTCGACCGATGCGGCGTCGTACAGATCACGGTCGACGGACATCAGTG
>DATMZV010000176.1:0-9710 GCA_035573355.1 Gaiellaceae bacterium
GCGTACGAGGTCGATTTCCTCGGCTGGGCCGAGTGCCGCGGCGTCGACGAGGTCCACCCTCGGATGAGCGGCAATGGCGGAGCGGAGGAGCGCTTGTTGCGTCGCGGCGGGAAGCGCCCGGATCCGCTTCGCGACAAGCGCGCGCACGTCGTCCGGGACCGGGAGCTCGCGCCCAGCCGGAATGCCGTCGCGCGCGAGCATGTTGGCGATCTCCAGGGCATAGAGCGGATTGCCGCCCGACAGTTGAGCGATGCGCACGACGAGCGGCCGCCGTAAGGGTAGGCCGACTCGGCTGGTGATGATCCCGTGCAGCGCAGCGGCCGAAAGGGGCCGCAACGACAGCCGTGCCACGGACGGTGAGTCGAACGCTGCGAGGAGGACGGTGTCGTCGCCATCGGTTCGTCTCGTGACCAGAACGTGCAGCGGTGCGTCGCGTAGACGGCGCAGTGCAAACTCGACGACCGATGCGGTGGCCGGGTCCAGCCATTGCACGTCGTCGATGGCCATCAGAACGGGCCGCCGAACGGCGAGCGTCCGCACGAGGGAGATGAGCGCGGTGCCGACGGCCCGCCGTGTCGGCGCTCGGCGGGTCGGTTCGGCGCGCAGAAGGGCGACCTCGAGCGCCTCGCGTTGCGGGCTCGGCAGCGCGCCGAACGCCGACTGGTCGACCGCGGACAGAAGATCGCCGAGTGCGCTGTACGACAGGCTCGCCTCGGAGCGCGCAGGCTGGCACGAGAGAACGATCCGGGCGCGCTCGCTACGGAGGAGCGCCTCGCGCCACAACGTCGTTTTTCCCATGCCCGGCTCGCTTTCGATCACGAGGATCGAGGCGGGTGCCTTCGCCGAGGCGAGGAAGCGCACGACCGCCTCGAGCTCGACATCCCTCCCGACGATCGTTTCGGTCACGGCACAGCCAAGTTTCGCTGATGACGGGTGGAATGGTGCAGCGGCTTTCCCCGTGCCGCCGCACCTTCCACATCAGTGAACCTGGAAACGCACCGAAGCGGACGCGTAGCCAGTGGCTGTCGCACTCGCCGAGTAGCTACCCCGCCGCAGGACGAGCGTCGCCTGACCGTTCCCCCCGGTCAGGACTCGCCTGCCGGCCACCTTGATCGAGACCCCGGCCACGGGATCGCCGGCGTCTCGTGCGTGGAACGTCACCTGCGACCCCTTCGCCCGTTCCAGCAGTGAGAAGCGGGGCAAGAGATGCGTGTGCCAGAACCCACCGGCGGCTCCGATGAACACGTCGGCGAAGAGATCCACGGGGCCAGTCGACCCTTCGCACTGAAGGTAGGTGAGACCATCGGTCGTGTTCTGCGCAAGCTTCAGCCTCTGCACCGGCTCGAACGCGCTGACGCCCATGTTCGAGCGCGTGGCGAAGACGCCGTCGACCTTGTCACCCCAGGCGACCCACAGCCGTCCGGCGGGAGCCGCGCACACCGCTGCGCTGACGAAGGAACCGCTCCGGAGCGTCAGCGTCTTTCCTCCATACCGGTACAGCCGCGCACCCTTGCCGTCCGCATAGGCGACGTAGACGCCGTCGGCGCCGGTGCGCGCGCTCAGCGACGAGTTCCAGTCATTGATGCCGGCCGGCAGTGGGAGGACAACCCGTGCACCCTGGTCGGGAAGCACTTGCTGGACGTAGACGCCGCCCTTCCCGGCGTTTGTGACGCCTGAGAGCACGACTGCTCCGTTGCCGGCGTCGGTCGCGAGCTGCGATGCGGTCATGCCGCCCTGGTACGCGCGCGACGTCTGAGGCGGGAGGCCCTCGCCGGCGAGTCCTCGCCACGCGGTGACCGGTTGCCCGTCACGTGTCAGTGTCGCGCCGATGTACGCGGCCGAGTTCGCGACGGCTCCGCCCCAAAAGACCCCGTTCTGGAGTTGCCAGCTCCCTCCGCCGGCCGGCGCAGTGAAGGTGTTGATGCCGAACGCATTCGACCCGGCGTGCGTTGCTCCCGCTGCGAAGAGCCGCAGGGTGCCGTTCGGCATCGTGACGAGTGCGAGGCCGCCGTTCCCGTCCCAGCCTGTCGCGACGGTCGACGTACCGGTTGTTCTGCCACTGGGTGCGATGCGAGTCTCCGAGATGGAAGTACCGGACACCCCTCGGTTCGAGATCGCATGCAGGACACCGTCCTTCGTTCGCGCCAGGCCGAGCTCGACGCCCGGCTGGGTCGGTCCGCTGATCCGGTCCCAGGCGGTCCGGGCATCCGAGCGTGACGTCGTCGCGCTCGCCGTGAGCGGGACGAGCGCGATGGCCACGATCAGAACGGCAAGAACGGACGAATGACGCATGTGAGGCTCCCTTCAGTCTCTGTCTGCGGTCCGGGTCGACGGCCGGAAGGCTTCGACGATCCGCTCGAACGGAATCTGGGCACGTTCCGCGGCCTCGCGGACTGCGGCGGCGGTGCCCTCGAACTGGCAGAGCACGACTTCGTCCTCGGCCATCAGGATCGAGCCGAGATACCGCACGTGCACCCCGCTACGAGCGAGGTCGGCGACGCCTTTCCGCACCCGTTGGTCGAGGGCGTCGAGATCGTCAGCCGCCACACCCGGCCAGAAGCACTCCGCAACGAAGCTCGCTTCTTCGTGTTCGACCATGCCACGAAGGTACGAGCCGTCGAGGGCCCGCGAAAGAGGGGATTACCCTACGAAATGAGTTCTTACGTGACCGGCTGCATGCTGAGAAGCTCCGTGCCGGCTTCAGTCAGGAGGACAGTGCCGCACCGGACCCGCACCAGGCCGTCAGCGACCACGTCTTCCCATACGGTCAGACGCGGGCAAGAGCTCTTCCAAGCCTCCATCGTTTGCGCGTACGTGCGATCTCGCTCGTCGATCCAGGCGAGCAACTGAAAGGTGAGTGACGTGACAGCGGGCACGATTTCCTCCTCTGTTTGTAGCACGCCGGTCCTCGACTTCCCGCAGTGCCGTAGTGACGAGAGCTAGAGAGCCAGGCGGAACCTCACGCGGCTAGTGTCCTGCGGGTGAAGGTCACCGCTGAGGAGGCACGTCGTTTTCTTTTTGCGCGGCATTTCCTCGCGCCTGCAAGGTCTCTCGCGGGCGGCCTCGACGGGGTGCTCGAGGTCTTCCGGAAATTCGGGTCGATCCAGTTCGACCCGATCGCCGTCGCCGGCCGGAACCACGACCTCGTGTTGCACGCGCGCGTCGCCGGCTACGAGCCCGCTTGGTGCGACGTGGTCTATGAACGTCGTGAGATCTTCGAGGCGACCAACAAGGCCCTCTCGTTTGTCCCGACGAGCGAGTTCCCCTGGTTCAGTCATGTCATGGGCCGCAAAGGGCCCCGGTTTCACGCCGCAGCGCTCGCCGAGAACGCGGCGGTGGCGGAGAAGGTGCTCGAAAGGATCCGCGCGGAAGGGCCGCTCTCCTCACTCGACTTCGAGCGGGAGGACGGTGCGACGAAGAATTGGTTCGGCATGCCCGAGAACGCCGTGCGCGCCGTGCTCGAGGCGTACACCGTCACGGGTGCGATCGGCCTCGAGCGGCGCGACGGCAACCGCCGGTACTACGACCTCCTCGAAAGGCTGCTTCCGGCCGAGGTGCTCGCGCACGAGGTGCCGGAGCGAGAACAGCTCCGGCACAAGCTTCTGTCCCGGTACCGCGCCCACGGCCTGCTCGGCCTCGGCGGTGCCGGCGGCACGTTCGCGCGCATTGCCGAGCCGAATACGCGTAAGGAACTGCGCGAGGAACTGGTCGGCTCGGGCGCGCTCGTGCCCGTCGAAGTCGAGGGGATGCGCGGCAAGCGCCTGGTGCTCGCCGACGAGCTCGCGCTACTGCAGGCGCCGCCGGAGGCGCCGCCCTCTGTCGCGTTCATCGCCCCGTTCGACACGCTGCTGTGGGACACCGCCCTCCTGTCGAGCCTGTTCGCCTTCGACTATGTATGGGAGGGTTTTTTCCCGCCGGCCAAGCGCCGTTGGGGCTATTACGTGCTCCCGATCACCTTCGGCGACAGCTTTGTCGGCCGGATCGAACCGCGGATCGATCGGGATCGAGCCCGCGTTGAAGTGCTCAATGTCTGGTGGGAGGACGACTTCGCGCCGCGACGCGCCGACGGGTTCGTCGATGCGATGCGCGACGCGCTCCGCGCCTACCAACGCTTCGCCGGCGCCGACCGCCTCGACTGGGCACCACACCTCGCAGCGGAGAAGCGGCTCTTCCTCACCCATCCGTAAGCGACCATCGACTGCGCGAGTGTTCTGGAATGTCGCCCGAGCGGCGGAGCGCGAACGGCGGAGAGATTCCCGCCCTGGGCGAGCGATCGCGTTCGTCGCTGACCGCGACTGGGTCGGAGGGGTGGTGGCGTGCGTCGCGGCGAGTCGCGGTAGGTCTCCGGTTGCATCCGTCTGGTGCGGACGGAAGGATTCGATCCGAAGTGGAGCCGCCCGAGGTGCGTTACGCGAGAACGGTTGACGGCGTGAACATCGCCTACCAGGTCCGTGGCGATGGACCGCTCGATCTCGTGTACACGCTCGGGATGGCCGGGAACTTCGAGATCGAGTTCGAGGCGCCCTGGGGGACTCGATTTCTCGAGCGACTCGCGAGCTTCTCAAGGGTCATCCTGTTCGACAAGCGTGGTACGGGACTCTCCGACCGTGTCCTTGGCGCGCCTGATTTCGACATGCGGGCGGATGACCTGCGTGCTGTCCTGGACGCGGCCGGATCCGAGCGGGCTGTGATTGTCGGGAACCGCGGAGGGGGGAGCCTCGCCGCATTCTTCGCCGCGATGCACCCCGACCGGGTCTTCGCTCTCGTCCTCTACAACTCTTGGGCACGGACAGCGTGGGCGCCGGACTACCCCGTCGGGACATCAACAGATGACCTGGCAGCCTGGAGAAGTGAGATCGCCGCGCACTGGGGCACAGCCAGACTCGCGAAGCGGTTCCTCCGTAGCGTCGCACCGTCCCGTGCCGACGACCCTGAATGGATTAGGTGGGAAGCGAGATCTCTTCGACACGGAGCGTCGCCCGCCGCGGCGCTCGCCTTCGACGAGTTCGAGCAGGGGATCGACGTCCGAAGCGTCCTGCACACGGTGCAGGCGCCTACCCTCGTCCTGTCGCGCTCCGAGGCTGCACGAGCGCGTTCCGCTGATCTCGCTGCGAGGATCCCCGGTGCGAGGCATGTTCCGGTGCCCGGCGAGGATTGGATGCCGTATGCGGGCGACATCGACGTACTACTGGGCGAGATCGAACGCTTCGTTCGGTCTGTTCACGCTGAGGAGGCGACGTTCGAGCGAGTCTTGACGACCGTGCTGTTCACCGACCTCGTCAGCTCCACGGAGACGGCCGCGCAACTCGGCGATCACGCCTGGAAGGGCGTCGTCGAGCGCCACCACGCGACGATCCGTGCGATGATCGGTCGATACCGGGGAACCGAGGTCGATACCGCGGGTGACGGCTTCTTTGCCACGTTCGACGGGCCTGCCCGCGCGGTTCGCTGCGCGCAAGCGATTGTCGACGCCGTCCGGCCGCTGGGCATCGCAGTGCGAGTTGGTGTCCACACAGGCGAAGTGGAGCTCATCGACGCGAAGGTCGGAGGGATCGCCGTCGCGATCGGCGCACGTGTGGCGGCGCGTGCGGGTCCGAGCGACGTGCTCGTGTCTCAGACAGTCAAGGATCTCACCGTCGGCTCCGGCCTCGGGTACACGGATGCCGGCGAACACGAGCTGAGAGGCGTCCCCGGCGAGTGGCGGCTCTATCGGCTGGTGGCAGGCGTCTGAGGCTGTCGACGCGCACGCTCGAATGCGCGAGTGTTCAGGAATGTTCCCTGACCACCGGGTTGCTCCAGTAGAGTCAGCGCCAGCCCCAGGCTGCCCGGAGCTGTCGACCATAGAACGTCGACCCCCGCGTCGATGGGCTCGTCGTGCAGAGGGCCTACATCTACCGCAGCCTGAACAAGAGAGTCCGATGAAAGCAATCGTCCAAGACACGTACGGCTCACGCCATGTCCAGGGTGCTACGGGACGGACGCGATGAGGGTTGGCATCGTCGGGGCCTCTGGGAAGCTCGGGCAGTACATGGTCCAGCACGCGCTGGATCGGGGCTACGAGGTGGTTGGCGTGTGTCGTGAGGAAAGCGTAGGGAAGCTCGATGCGTTTAAGGGGCGCATCACTGTCGTTCGGGGAGCGACGAACGACGCCGAGGTCATCAAGAGGGCGGTCGCCGGGTGCGACGGGGTGCTCGTCGTGCTGGTCCCGCGAGGGGTCCACGGCTACTCGACGGGCACGGCCCAGGCGGTGCTCGACCACGCGCCTCCGGGGGCGCGCCTCGTGTTCTCGTGCGGGTGGCACATCACCCTCGACGGCCAGGACGCGTATTCGTGGAAGCTCAAGGCGCTCGTGAAGGTCGGTGGCCCGCTCGCGCGGCTCGCTCGCTTCGCCGACCTCGACGACCAGGTGGAGGCGTGCCGGCGCGTGTTCGCGAGCGACACGCGGTGGACCGTCGTGCGCGGTAGCGACCTCGAGGAGGGCGAGAGTCAGGGCCTGCCCGTGTGGAGCCGGCATGTGGGCGACCCGATCCTCGAGAGCAACCTCACGCGCCGCGTGGACTTTGCCCTGTTCATGGTGGAGGCTCTCGAGAACGACGAGCTCGTCCACGAGGCCCCGGCGATCGTCGGCCGCCAGACGCCCTCGGCGCTCGCGCACGCGGCCAGCGAGTGAGCTCTTCGGTGGCCAGTTTTCGGTTCGTGGACTGAGCGTGATGGCGAGAATGCACATCGACGAGCTTGAGATCGACGAGGGGCTCGTGCGTCGCCTACTCGCAGGACAGTTCCCGGAATGGGTCGACCTGCCGCTCCGTCGGATCGAACCGAGCGGCACCGTCAACGCCATCTTTCGACTGGGTGATGAACTCTCTGTGCGGCTCCCGCGTCTTCGAGGGCCGACGGAGCCAGGGAGCACGGAGTTCGACTGGTTGCCGAAGCTGGCTCCGCTGCTCCCCGTCGAGGTTCCTGTCCCGGTTGCACAAGGTCACCCGAGTGACGACTATCCCTGGTTTTGGGAGATCCACACTTGGGTCGAGGGCGAAACGGCGCCGGTGGAGGAGATCGACGCGATCGAGGCTGCGCGTGATCTCGCGGCGCTCGTGCAGGCAATGCAACAGGTCAGCCCAGCCGGGGCGCCGCGCGGACGCGGCATCCCGCTGGCCGACCGCGACCCCGAGATCCGTTACTGGCTGGCGAGGTTCGACGGTGATCCCACCGTGACGGCTGAGTGGGAACGCGCGCTCGCTGCGCCGCCTTGGGGCGGCCCGCCGGTGTGGCATCACGGCGACCTCGACGTGCGCAACTGGCTCGTCCGCGACGGCCGCATCAGCGGCGTCATCGACTGGGGGGCGATGGGCGTCGGCGACCCTGCGTGCGACGTGATGGTCGCGTGGAAGCTGCATTCGCCTGCCGCTCTTCATGCGTTCCGCGCCGCGCTGCCGACAGATGACGCGACGTGGGTGCGGGCACGCGGTTGGGCTCTCTCGCAGGCGGTCGCGATCCTCGCTTACTACACGCCAGAGAACAACCCGGTCCTGTTCCACGAAGCTGAGAGCTGGCTCGCCCTGGTGGTGTCAGAGCGCGATTAGGCCATCCGCGGGATCGCGACAAAGGCGCGAGCGCGACACCCCTGCTCCACTTAGCCGGTGAGCTGAGTACCGACGCGCTCGGCTGCGCCAGTGTTCGGGAATGTCACCCGAGGAGGCGTGATAGGCGGGACTGAACTGCCCGGCTCACGCTGCTCGCCGGGCGGAGTAACTGACGGTTGGTCGAGTGTGCTGGTGCTAAAGACGTGATCCCGATCTGCCTAACGGCCGTGTCATCCGGTGATGACGACGCCGCGGCGGCTGGAGAGGTCTTCCGTGGCCGCTTGCAGGAGGAACGAGGCCACGCCCGCGCGTGAGATTTTCTGCGACATCCGGACCTTCTGGCTTTCGGGGACGACCCTAGCCTCGGTCTTTGGCCCGTTGGTCAGCTTGGTGGCGTAGACAATCGTCCAGTCGAGGCCGCTGGCGCGCAGGACTTCCTCACCGGCAGTCTTGTCCTTGATCTGACTACCCATTGCTATGCCGGTTACGGCCTTGGTGACGGGAGTGAGCCGGTCACGCGCGACGGCGAAGGAGGACAACATGACGACGCGCTCAGGCCCCTTCCGTTTGGCCACGTCCACAATGGCGCGCGTCGCCTCGGCCATCACCGGTCCTCTCGCGCCGAGGACGCTGATGACAGCGTCGCCCCCGTTCATGGCCTCGGAGACCGCTGCCCGGTCGGTTGCGTCGCCTTCGACAACATGGAGGTTGGGATTGGTGATGGTCAGTTTCTGCCCGGACCGAACGAGTGCCGTGACGCGATGTCCCGCGGCGAGGGCCTGCTCGACCAGCGGAATGCCGGTGGCGCCAGCGGCGCCGAGGACGCTCAGTTTCATCGGCCTCCTCCCATCGCGATCGCGCGCGCGGCGCCCGGGCCGACGCGCGCATGGGCGCAGTGTAGGGGCGGGCAAGTGTGATGTGGGCCAGTGTTCGGGAATGTCACCCGACCGCGGGGTTCGATGCGTTAGCGCGCGTTAGACCGGCAACGTGAGGCTCTCGATGTCGCTCGGGTAGTCGGTGAGGACGTCCACTCCGTCCTCTGTGACGACCACGGTGTCCGAGTGACGGAAGCCGCCGATCGCCGGGTCATAGAGACCTGGCTCGATCGTGAAGACCATGCCTGGCTCGAGCGGAGTGTGGTCCCCGATGTCGAGGAAGGGCGCTTCGTGGTTGCGCAGGCCGATCGCGTGGCCGGTGTGCTGGCGCCAGTACCGGACCAGGTCGTTCCGCTCGAAGTAGCGCATGACTGCGCCGTCCACGTCGGCGCAGGTGGCGTCTGGCCGGACCGCGTCGAAGGCGACCTGTTGCACGGCGACGGTGTGGTCGAAGAGCCGCCGCATTTCGTCCGTCGGCTGGCCGATGATCATCGCTCGCTCGAGCTCGGCGTGGTAGCCCCAGATCGGCGCGCTCGTCTCCGTGACAAGCACGTCGCCTGCCCGAAACTCGATGTTGTGCGCGATCGCGTGCGCCCACGAGCTGCGCAGGCCGATCTGGCCGCGGTACCCGGCGGACGCGCCGGAAGAGGATGAGAGCCCGCCGCCATACGACTCGCGGAGTGCCTCCAGCATCGCGAGCGTCGTTTCATGGCTGGCCCGCAGGCTGGCCTCGGCCTCAGTCGTGCCGGGCCGTGAGTACTCCTGCAGCAGCCGGTGCGCGTGCGCGCACCAGCGTCCGCTCTCGCGGATCAGCTCGAGCTCGGCCTCGCTCTTGCGCCGCATGAGGCTCTCGATCACGTCCGAAAGGGGCTCGACCCTGGCGGAGGCCACCTCGCTCAGCGGCGGCCCCTGGTAGCCGAGAATGCCGGGGTAGCCGTCGCCGTCGGCCCCGATCGCGTCCCTGACCCCGAGGTCGGTGAGCACGCGGGCGAAGATGCTCATCGGGTGCTCGATCCCCGGGTACTCCGGGTACGACTCGATTCGCTCGAACGAGGTCTCGGCGCGCGTGCGCTCTACCTCGAACTCGGGCACGAAGACGAGGTCGTCCCCGCCCACGCTCTGGGCATAGACGACAGGGCGTTCGTTCGAGAGGAAGACGAACCCCGTGAAGTAGCGGATGTAGTCCTGGCCGAAGAGGACATAGCCGCTGAGGCCCCGGCTCCGGACGTGCTCGAGCAGGCGCGAGCGCCGC
>DATMZV010000177.1:0-23654 GCA_035573355.1 Gaiellaceae bacterium
CGCCCGTGTCGAGCCCTTCGTCGACGTAGTGGACGGTGACGCCGGTCGTCTCGACGCCCGCGGCCAGCGCGTCGTCGATCGCCCGCGCGCCGGGGAACTCCGGCAGGAGCGACGGGTGCACGTTGACGATGCGGTCGGGGAAGCGATCGAGAAACGCCGGCGTGAGGAGGTGCATGTAACCGGCGAGGACGACCAGCTCGACCCCGCGTAGCTGGAGCCACTCGGCCAGCTCGCGATCGCGGGTCTCACGGTCGGCATAGCGGTCGAGCTCGAAGACGCGATTCGGGATTCCCGCTGCGTCGGCCCGTTCGAGTGCGGCTGCATCGCTGCGGTTGGACGCCACGGCGGCAATCGGCAGGCCGGCGTCGATCAACGCCTGAAGGTTCGTTCCGGTTCCGGAGACGAGCACGCCGATCATCCGAGCTCGCCGATCACGAGCGCTCCGTCCGGTGCTTCGGGGAGGACGGCGCACATGCCGATGCCCAGATTGAAGACGCGCCTGAGCTCGTCCTCCTCCACGCTGCGCTCCGCGAGCCACGCGAAGACAGGTGGTCGATCCCAGCTCTCCCAGTCGATGCGTGCCTCGAGACCGCCGGGCAGCACGCGCGAGAGGTTGCCGAGAATGCCGCCCCCGGTCACGTGTGCGAGCGCCCTCACATCGGTGCGTGCCCGCAGGTCACGAATCTCGTCGAGGTACAGACGATGTGGCGCAAGCAGGAGCTCGGAGTCGAAGTCGCCGTCCCCGACGAGCGTCCGCACAAGCGAGAACCCGTTCGTGTGCAGCCCGTTCGACGGAAGTCCGACCACCACGTCGCCCGCCTCGCAGCGCGAGCCGTCGATCACGCGATCCCGTTCCACGAGACCGACGCAGGTCCCCGCGAAGTCGAGCTCTGCCTCCTGATAGATCCCGGGCAGCTCGGCGGTCTCGCCGCCGATGAGCATGCAACCGGCAGCGCGGCAGACCTCCGCGGCTCCCTCGACGAGCTCTGCGACCTGTTCCGCGTCGATGCGATTCGCGGCGACGTAGTCGAGCAGAAACAGCGGGTCGGCGCCGGTGCAGAGCACGTCGTTGATGCAGTGCGCGGCGAGGTCCATCCCGGCCCAGCGCAGCCGCCCGGCGCGCCGCGCGAGCATGAGCTTTGAGCCGACGCTGTCCATTGACGCGGCCAGCAACCGATCGGCGTCCAGTGGATAGAGACCGGCAAAACCGCCGAAGCCCTCCGCGCCGGTCGACTCGACCGCGGCGCGGAGGCGTTCGACAATCGATTCGGCCGTCGCAAGCGAGACGCCGGCCCCTTCGTACGTCTTCCTGCTCCCGCTCAAGAGAGCAGGAGTCTAGTGCCATGACAGGCCGTCGAGCCTTACGGTGAGCGCCAGAGCTCCTTTCCGGCGGCGTCGTAGGCGACGAGGCCTGCGACCGGGCCGCTCGGGGTCACGCCGGCCTCGTAGACGTTCGCGCTCACCGGCACCTTCAGGGCGACGGTGCCGTTCGGCCGCAGGAAGGCGATCGACACGACCCCGTCCGCGGCGAGTCCTTCGGCGCGGTAGAGCGAGACGTCGTGACTGTCGTGGCTCGCTCCCTCGTAGACCGAGAGGTCGAGCACGGGTCGCTCCGAGGTGGGGAAGGGCCCGCGGGGACAATCGACCGTCCCGAGCTTGCCCGGCTCCTGCGCAGGACCGGCGCCGACACAGGGCCCTCCCTTGGATTCGAGCCGGTAGATCGCGCGGGCTCCGCGCACCGCGAGCAGTGACGCACTCCTCAGACCGAAGCTGTTCCACACCGAGCTGCGCTGCACGGCGACACGATGTCCCTCGTTCGAGATGCGCGAAAGTGGAGCGCGCTCGGACGCGTGCGTGCGCGTGGCGAGCACGGTGCCGGCCGCGGCCGCGACGAGGAGTGCGGCGACCGCGAGAGTGAGCTTCATTCGTCCGGTCATCCCGCCACCGCCACGTTGATCTGGGATGTCGTGCCCGCCCACCAGGTCACCTGTGCGCGCAGATAGCCGCCCATCCCGAGCTCGCCTGGTTGCACGTAACGCCTGCCGTAGGAGCTCGTGAAGTTGCCGCGGATCCGGTCTCTGTTCTCGAAGCCGTAGAGAATCTTTCCGTTCGTGCCGTTGTAGGGATCACACCCCGGATAACACGTCTTCGAAACGCCGTTCAGGTACCAGTAACCCCAGCCGCTGCACACTTCGCTGTAGTACCAGCAGCCGTTGGCGGTCGACGTTCCGGGACCGAGCATCCCGTAGCCCGAGCAGCTCGGCCAGCACCAGCCCGCAGCTGCGCTCGACGGCTGCGCGAGCCCGATCGCCGCAGCCGCCGCAATCACTGAGAAGAGCAACGCAAGTCGTGTCATGTGACCGAGGATGCCCCGGCACGAACGTCGCGTCAATTCGCACTTTTGGACAGTGTCGGCCGCGGCGACGGCCTACACGAACAGCTCTGCGTGGAGCTGGGGACGGCCTTGTGGGCCGTCCGGCAGGAAGCGCACGAGCGTGTTCCCGACCGTCACGCTGTCGGCCGTGTACGGCGCCTCGAGCAGCTCGCCGAGCACGGATGCCTTGAGCTCGGGATCGTCCGCGCGCAGCTGCAATTCGGCCAGCGTCAGCTCCGACTGGCCCTCGAGAAAGTCGTCGAGCCACTCGCGGGGCGGGTGCAGCTCGAGGCGGTAACCCGCATTCGTCGAGATGAACGTCCGCCGCCCGCCGTGCTCCTGGACCCGCAGCTCGCGTAGCTCGGCGCGCGCAAGCGTTGCGACGAAGTCGTCCTCGTCGAGCGCGAAGCCGAGATGGTCGAGTCGCGGCAGCTCCCACTGGCCTGGCTGGACGACCACGTTGACGGCGCCGCGCTCAAGTTCCGAGAGCCGTAGCTTGAACCCGAGCTGGTCTAGCTCCTCCCAGCCGTGGCCCGACTCGAAGGAGGTCGTGTCCTCGTCGATCCTCCCGTGCCGTGCGACGAGCGTGAACCCGAGCTTGCCGATGTACCGCGCTTCGACCTCGCGCACCTTGCTCGTCACCAGGTGGTAATGGAAGAGGCGCATCAAGGCAGACTAGTAGCGTGCTTGCTCATCTGCCCGTCAATACGAGCTGGACCTTCGATCCGCTCCAGATCGTTCCGACAATCCTGCTGGCAGCGCTGTACGCCCGTCGTGTGCGCACGCTGCTCGCCCGCGGGACGCATGTGCCGGCCTGGCGCATCGCTTCCTTCGCCACCGGCATCGCACTGCTGCTCGTCGCGCTCGTGTCGCCCATCCATGCGATCGGCGAACAGCTCTTCAGCTTCCACATGCTGCAGCACGTCCTCCTGGGGGACCTCGCGCCACTCGCGCTCCTCGCAGGGCTGACGGGGCCGATCCTGCGGCCGGCGCTCGCGCACCTGTACCGCTTGCGCTTCCTCGCCAATCCGTTCGTCGCCCTTCCGCTCTGGGCGGTGAACCTCTACATCTGGCATCTCCCGTTCCTGTACGAGGCGGCCGTTCGCCATGACACCGTGCACGCGCTCGAGCATCTCTGCTTCTTCACCGGTGGCACGATCATGTGGCTGCCGGTCCTCGAGACGCTCCCCGCGCCGGAATGGTTCGGGACCGGTGCAAAGATCGGCTACATCGCGGTCGTGCGCGGGGTCGAGACCGTCCTTGGGAACGTCTTCTTCTGGGCCGGAAGCGTCTTCTACCCGGCTGTGTACGTGCACAGGCAGCGGCTCTGGGGGCTCTCACCGCTCGAGGATCAAGGCCTCGCGGGCGCGGTCATGATGATCGAGGGCTCGATCGTGACGCTCGTCGCGCTCGCGTGGCTCTTCCTGCGCATGGCGAGCGAGGGCGAGCTGCGGCAGCGCCTGCTCGAGCGCGGCCTCGATCCGCGGGTTGTGAAACGGGCGGTTCGGTACGGGAGAGCAGAGGAGCTGACACCTCCGCGCTGAACTCGTAAGCCCCCGTGCGCTCAACCGGCGTTCACCACGTCGACCTTGTCGTCTCGTCGATCGAGCGCAGCCTGCCGTTCTATACCGAGCTCCTCGGCCCACTCGGCTACAACCGGGTCGGCGAGGTGGAGGGTGAGCGTGGCGAGACGATCTGGTACCTGTCCGGCCCCGGAACGTCAGTCGGGTTGCGTCGCGCCGAGTCCGAGTCGAAGTCGTACGACCGCTATCGCGTCGGGCTCCACCACATCGCCTTCGAGGCCGAGTCACGCGCGCAGGTCGACGACCGCGCCGCCTGGGCTCGGACACAGGACGTCGAAGTGGAGAACGACGGGCGCGAGTACACGTATCTCCCGGGGTACTACGCGACATTCTTCTACGATCCCGACGGTCTGAAACTCGAAATAGTCCACGTCCCAGGTCTTGTTGCGGCCTGAGGAAAGGAGCTAGATGTCGACGACTCCTCCGGAGCAGCCCACGACTCCACAGCAGCCGGGAGGCGGCTACGGGAGCGGTGGGCCCAATGTCAACTTCAACCTGTCGGCGTTGATGCCGACGCCCGGCAACGCCGAGCTCGTCGTGTACATCCTCGCGACGATCGTGGTCGGGATCATCACCCTTTCGGACGGCAGAGTTGACGCACCCGAGTTCGTCACGGCGTTCACCTTCATCACGATCGCCTACATCCTCTCGCGCGGCATAGCCAAGGCGAGCCGCGTGCTCGAGCGCTAGACCGGCTCGAACTGGAGCTTCGCCGCTTCGCGCGGGATTGCCGTCGGGTAATCCCGCGTGAGGCAGGCGCGGCAGAACTCCGACTCGGGCCTGCTCGTCGACGCCTGCAGGCCTTCGAGCGAGATATACGCGAGCGAGGTCGCGCCGATGTGCTCGCGCACCTCTTCGACGGTCTTGTTCGCTGCGATCAGCTCGTCGCTGTCGGCGAAGTCGATGCCGTAGTAGCACTGCGAGATGACGGGCGGCGACGAGACACGTACGTGCACCTCGGTCGCACCGGCGTCGAAGAGCATCTGCACGATTTGCCGCGTGGTGTTGCCGCGCACGATCGAGTCGTCGACGACGACCAGCCGTTTGCCCGCCACCTCGGCGAGCGGGTTGAACTTCAGCCTGACGCCTTGCTCGCGCAGGCCCTGGTCCGGCTGGATGAACGTCCGACCGACGTAGCGGTTCTTGATCAGCCCTTCGCTGAACGGGATGTTCAGCGCGCGCGAGAAACCGATCGCGGCCGGTGTTCCCGAGTCGGGGATCGGCAGGACGAGGTCGGCGTCCACCGGTGACTCCTGTGCGAGGCGCTCGCCCATCCGCACGCGCGCGCCGTGAACCTCGACACCGGACAGTTGTGAGTCGGGGCGGGCGAGATAGAAGAACTCGAAGATACAGAGCGCACCGCCGTCGTCCTTCGGCGCGATCTGGCGAGCCTCGACGCGCTCGTCGATCAGCATCAGCTCGCCGGGCCGGACTTCGCGCTCCAGCTCCGCGCCGACGAGATCGAGTGCGCACGTCTCCGAGGCGACGACCCAGTCGCGGTCGAGCCGGCCGAGACAGAGCGGCCGCATGCCGCGCGGATCGCGTAAGGCAATCAGCTTGCCCTCGGAGAGCCCGACGACCGAGAATGCGCCGTCGAGCCGGCGCATCGTGTTCGCGAGCGCTTCGCCGAGCGGAGCCGGATCGTTGGCGATCAGCGCGGCGATCACCTCAGTGTCCGCCGTGGTGGCGAGCTTGTGACCCTGCTCGGCGAGCTCCTCACGCAGCTCGGCAGCGTTCGTGAGGTTGCCGTTGTGGCCGAGCGCGATCGTGCGAGCGCTGCCGTGCTGCACGAGGGGCTGTGCGTTCCACCATTGCGACGAACCCGTCGTCGAGTAGCGCGTATGGCCGATTGCGAGGTCACCGCGCAACCCACGGAGCTTTTGCTCGTCGAAGACCTGGGTGACGAGCCCCATGTCGCGGAGCGCCGTGACGCGGCCCCCGTCGGAAACGGCGATGCCGGCCGACTCTTGCCCTCGGTGCTGTAGCGCGAAGAGCCCGAAGTAGGTCAGGCGCGCGACGTCGCGGTCCGGTGCCCGCACTCCGAAGAGGCCGCACATCAGCGCACCGTGCCGATGCGTTCGAGGCCCTTTGTGCCGAGGCGCTCGACATCCTCCGGCGCGCATGCGACCAGGATCTGCCCGCCCGAGCCCGCTGCGGCGGGAAGCTCGACGTCCGCCTCGAGCCCGCTGTGCTCCTCTGCCTCGCGGAGCGCCTGCCCGACGCCGCCGTAGGAGACGTCATGGGCAAGGGTGAGCACCGGGGCAGCCTTCCAGACGAAGCGGACGAGGGCGGCCTCGGCTGCCAGGTCGAGCTCTCCGGGAGCGGTGGCGACGAGGACGACGTCGCCGCTCCGCCACGCGCCCGGGACGAAGCGCACGTCGTGGACGAGCCCGATACAGCCGACGACCGGCGTGGGCGGGATCGAGCGTCCTTCGGTGTCGTTGTAGAGCGAGACGTTGCCGGAAACCACCGGGATGCCGAGCGCCTCCGCCGCCTGGGCGATGCCCTCGATCGAGCGCTCGAGCTCCCAACCGATCGTTGGCTTCTCCGGATTCCCGAAGTTGAGGCAATCGGTCAGCGCGAGCGGCTCGCCGCCGCCGCAGGCGACATTGCGTGCGGCACCGATCACGGCGAGCACGCCGGCACGGAACGGATCCCGCTCACCTGGAGGCGGCCCCTGAAGCGAGACCGAAAGGCCCCGGAGCGACGGCCGGAGGCGGAGGACTGCTGCATCGAACCCGGGACGGCGGACCGTGCGCGAGCCGACGAGCTGGTCGTATTGCTCGTAGATCCACTGCTTCGACCGGCCGTTCTCGGGCGACGGCTCGACGTACTCGAGCGAATGGGGCTCGCGCGCGACTTCGTAGCGCGGGCAGGCGTCCGTGAGGAAGACGGCCGGGATCGCGCCGACGAGCTCGCCGCGGAAGAATGCCCGGAGCTCGCCCGTGTCGCTGACGTCGCCGATGGGCGTGCACGGCAGCTCCCACTTCGCGCAGACGCGCTGCACCGCCTCGAGCATCTGCGGCCGCACGACGGCGACCATGCGCTCCTGCGACTCGGAGATCATGATCTCCCACGGCTCCATCTCCGTTTCACGCAGCGGGACGCGATCGAGGTGGACGTCGATTCCGGCGCCGTCGCTCGCCATCTCGGCGAGCGAGGATGCGAGGCCGGCGGCGCCGCAGTCCTGCAGCGACTCGACGAGCCCACCCTCGACCAGCTCGAGCGACGCCTCGATCAGCTTCTTGCCGCTGAACGGGTCGCCGATCTGAACGGAAGGGCGTTTGGCTCCGTCGTCGTCGCCGAGCTCGGCGCTCGCAAGCACCGAGGCCCCGCCGATCCCGTCGCGGCCCGTGGTGGCGCCGAAGAGGACGACGTGCGCCCCGATCGCGGTGGCGCGCGCGCGGGTCACCCGATCGGCCGGGAGCAGGCCAACGCACATCGCGTTGACGAGGCAGTTGTCGCGGTAGGCCTCGTCGAAGACGGCCTCGCCACCGACGGTCGCGACGCCGACGCTGTTCCCGTAGTGGCCGATGCCGGCGACGGCACGGCTGAAGTGGTGGTCCGGGGCGCCGAAGCGCAGCCCGTCGAGGAGCGCAATCGGCCGCGCCCCCATCGCCACGATGTCGCGCAGGATCCCGCCGACCCCGGTGGCGGCCCCCTGAAAGGGCTCCACGGCCGAGGGATGATTGTGGGACTCGACCTTGAAGGCGACCGCCTCTCCCTCGCCCAGGTCGATCACCCCTGCGTTCTCGCCCGGGCCCTGCAACACCCGTGCGCCCTCGGAGGGCAGTCGCCGCAAGAGGAGGGCGGAGTGCTTGTAGCCGCAGTGCTCCGACCAGAGGAGGGAGAACACCGCGAGCTCGAAGTCGTTCGGCTGCCGCTCGAGCAGCTCGCGGATGCGATCGAGCTCCTCGTCGGTCAACCCCAGCGCACGGTGGAGCGGCTGTTCCGGCGCGACCTGCGTCAAGAGCAGGAGTGTACCCCGGGCAGAAGACGGGTCCCGGCTACGTTTTCCCTTCTGTGGGGCGCCGCCATCTCACCATGCTGCTCGCGCTGGCGGCGATCTGGGGCTCGTCCTTCATGTTCATCAAAGTGGCGGTCCGAGAACTGGAGCCGGGGGTCGTCGTTTTTGGCCGCGTGTTCGTCGCCACGCTGACGCTCCTGCCCGCTGTGCCTTTCATGATCGGGTGGCGGCGGCTCTTCACCGAGTTGCGTCGCTTCGCCCGGCCGCTTGTCGTGCTCGCGCTTTTCAACGCATCGATTCCCTTCTGGCTGCTTGCGTGGGGTGAGGAACGGCTCGACTCGGGCCTGGCTGCCGTCCTCCAGGCGTCGACACCGCTCTTCACCGCGCTGCTCGCCTTTGGCTTCAGCCGGAGCGACCGCGTCGGCGGCGCCCGATTGATCGGCGTCGTGGTCGGCTTTCTCGGCGTCGTCTTCCTGATCGGCGCACAGCCGCAGGGGGACTGGCTCGCCGGCCTCGCCATCCTGCTCACCGCCGCGTGCTACGCCGCCTCGGCGCTCTACGCAGGCTCGCGCCTGGCTGCGGCGCCTCCGATCGTCACCTCGCTCGGGACCCTGGCGGTCGCCACCGTCACGACGCTTCCGTTCGGAATCGCGCAGCTTCCCGATCACGTGCCGAGCTGGAAGGTGATCGGCTCGGTCGTCGCGCTGGGATCGCTCGGCTTGTCGGTTGCCTATCTCCTGTACTTCGGCCTGATCGCGGGCGCCGGAGCCTCGTATGCGGTGCTGGTCACGTATCTCGTTCCCGCAATTGCGCTCGGGTACGGCGCGGTGTTCCTGGACGAGCACATCACTGCGTCGGCAATCGGTGGGCTCCTTCTGATTCTCGCGGGGGTCGCACTGGGCACGGGCTCGCTTCGCCTACGCCGCCGCGTGCCGGTCGCGGAGGCGCCGTGATCTCGATCCGCCGAGCACGAGCGGACGACGTCGACTTCCTGCACGGACTCGTCAACGACGACGATGTCGAGCCCTTCCTCGGCGGTCGTGCTGCGCTCGATCGCGAGAGCCTGCTCCGCGAGGTCGAGCGCTCCGATTCCGAGCCGCAGGACTTCGGCCGCTTCGTGATCGAGGCGGACGGCGAGAGAGTGGGGGCGATGGGCTTCGAGGTCGCGAACCGCCGCTCGCAGATCGCGCGGCTCGAGCGTCTCGCGGTCCAACCTGCCTTTCGAGGGCGCGGCATCGCCGACGAAGCGGCACGTCAGTTCCAGCGGCACGTGCTTGTCGACCTCGGCTACCACCGGCTCGAGCTCGAGATCTACGCCTTCAACGAGCGGGCGCTGGCCCACGCCGAGCGTGCGGGCTTCGTGCGGGAGGGCGTGAAGCGCAAGGCCTACATCAGGCACGGTGATCGGGTCGACGCGGTCATGTTCGCGCTCTTGCGGGAGGACCTCGCCGAGTAAAGTCGCGCCTCTGAGCGAGCTCCTTAGACAACACGTCGAACGCTTCAACGCCGGCGTGCGCAACGGCGACTGGGAGCCGATGCTGGCGGGCCTCGACGACGACGCGGAGATGGAATTCCGGGGCGTCCCTGTGGGGCCGTTCCACGGCCGGGATGCAATCGCCGAGGCGTATCGTGCCCAGCCGCCCGACGACGAGCTGCGCGTGCTGGAGCACCGCGAGCGCGACGGGCGTACCGAGGCTCGGTATGCGTGGCTGGCCGAGCCCGATGTTGCCGCGGGCGAGCTGTTGCTGTCCGCCGAGGACGGCCTGATCCGCAAGCTCGTCATCACCTTCGACCGCGGCGTCGTCTGGGACTGACGGCTTAGGATGCAGGCATGGCTACCTATCTCCACACGATGCTGCGCATCACCGACCCCGAGCAGAGCCGGTCGTTCTACGAGGCGCTCGGCTTCACGTTCAGCCGGGACATGGACATCGTTCGTAACGGCGAGTTGGAGGCGACGAACTACTTCTACTCGCTCGGCGACGACGAGAACGTGCTCGAGCTCACGTTCAACCATGACGGACGCACCTATGAGCTGGGCACGGGCTACGGTCACATCGCGATCGGCGTCGACGACCTCGACTCCACGCTCGACCAGTTGAAGGGGCAGGGAATCGAGCCCGAGCGCGAGCCGTACCGCGTTCGCGAAGGCGGCTCCCGCATCTGCTTCGTGAGCGATCCGGACGGCTATCGCGCCGAGTTGATCGACCGCAGCGGGAAGTAATCCGCTGGACCAGCGGATCAGCTTTCTGACGCTCGGCGTTCGCGACCTCGACACAGCGCGCGCCTTCTACGAGCGGCTCGGCTGGAAGCCCGGGCTCGACGGGGAGGAGGTCGTCTTCTTCGACGCCAACGGGTTCGTTCTCGCCCTCTGGGGGCGTGAGAAGGTCGCCGAGGACAACGGCGTCGTCGACGGCGGAGGCTGGGGCGGCGTCGGCCTCGCGTACAACGTGGGCTCGGCTGCCGAGGTCGACACGATGATCGAGGAAGCCCGGGCGGCCGGTGCGTCGGTTTCGCGCGAGCCCTCCGAGCGGTGGTGGGGCGGCTACTCCGGAGTCTTCCTCGACCCGGACGGTCATCCCTGGGAGGTCGCGTACAACCCCGGCATGCCGTTGGGCTCCGACGGAACGCAGACCGTGGGAGAGTGATCGGCACAGAGTCGTCGCGAAGTCGCCATGGAGCCGTCACACCTGACGCGCTACGTTGCCTGTCATGGCGACGAAGGCGACCACTAGCAAGAAGAGCACCGCGACGCCCTGGGGCGCCGCACATCTGGTCGAGCAGCTGTCGCTGCCGCAACGTTCCGGCGAGAAGAGATTCGCGTCGGTCGTGCAGCTGCTCGAGACGGAGAAGGGAGAACGGTTCGTGCGCTTCGCCTACACCACGGGCGGTACGGCTCGGCGCGGCCCCGTGACCCTGAGGCTCCGTGATCTCGACCGGCTCCGCGTTGCGCTTGCGGAGCACCCGGGTCTCGCCGAGGCGTTCGGCTTCGGCTAGGCGGCTTGCAGGGTCCGCGTGCGAGCGGACTCGACGAGCGACGAGAGAATGAGTGCGCCGTCGGCGGAACCGAGCAGCGGATCGACCGCGTGCTCAGGATGAGGCATCAGTCCCATGACGTTGCCGGCCGCGTTCACGACCCCCGCGACGTCGGCTCTCGAACCGTTGACGGGCTCCGAGTACCGGAAGACGATCTGGCGCCGCGCTTCGAGCTCCTCGTAGAGGTCGTCGTCCGCGTACCACGAGCCTTCGCCATGCTTGACCGGGATCAGCAGCTGCTCGCCCTCGGTGCAGCGAGTCGTGAACGGCGTGTCGGAGCGCTCCACGACGAGCGGCACGTCACGGCACACGAATGAGAGTGACTCGTTGCGGCGAAGCACCCCGGGCAACAGACCGGATTCGCAGAGAATCTGAAAGCCGTTGCAGATCCCGAGCACGAGGCCACCCTCGGCAGCGAATGCGGCAACGGCTTCCATCGCGGGGGCAAACCGTGCAATCGCGCCGCAGCGGAGATAGTCGCCGTAGGAAAAGCCGCCTGGCAGCACGACTGCGTCGAGGTTCGGCAGCTCCGTCTCGGTGTGCCAGACGAAGACCGCCTCCGCGTCGAGCGCGCGAAGCGCCCAGAGCGCGTCACGGTCGTCGCAGGCGCCCGGAAAGCGCAGCACGCCGACGCGTGGCTGCGGGCTGTTCATTGGGCAGCCAGCTCGATCTCGTAGCTCTCGATCAGCGGGTTTGCGAGCAGCTGCTCGCACATCCGCTCGACCTCGGCCTGGGCCGAGATGGCGTCCTTCGCCTCGACTTCGAGCTCGACGACCCGCCCGATCCGCGCTTCGCCGACAGAGAAGCCGAGCTGACGGAGCGAGGACTCGACCGCCTGGCCCTGGGGATCCAGGATGCCTTGTTTCGGGGTGACCAGTACCCGCGCTTTCATCGCAGAACCACTTCAGGATCGCGGAGGTAGTCGTCGAAGGGGATGCCCGTCAAACGCTCGAACGCCTCGACGTAACGTGCTCGCGTGCCGGTGACGACGGCCTCCGGAAGCTCCGGCCCCGGCGGAGTCTTGTCCCAACCGAGCGTCTCGCAGTAATCGCGCACGAACTGCTTGTCGAACGACGGCTGCCCGCCGCCGGGCCGGTACTCGTCGGCAGGCCAGAACCTCGAGGAGTCCGGCGTCAGCGCCTCGTCGCCGAGGACGAGCGTGCCGTCGGCGTCGAGCCCGAACTCGAACTTCGTGTCGGCGATCAGAATGCCGCGCTCTCGCGCCCACTCCGAAGCGAAACGGTAGAGCGCAACCGACACGCGCTCCACTTCCGCGAGCATGTCGGTGCCGACGAGCTCGGCCGCCTGTTCCCGGTCGATGTTCTCGTCGTGGCCGGTGACCGCCTTCGTCGCCGGCGTGAAGATCAGCTCCGGCAGCTCGGCGGATTCCGCCAAGCCTGCCGGCAATCTGTGGCCGGAGACGGCGCCAGTCGCGGTGTAGTCCTTCCAACCGGAGCCGGCGAGGTACCCGCGCACTACGCATTCGATCGGAAGCATCTCGAGTCGCCGGCACTCGGTCGACCGGCCATCGGCGTTGAGCGCGAGCAGGTGGTTCGCGCAGATGTCACGCGTTCGCGCAAACCAGAACCCTGCAAGCCCTGTCAGCACGCGTCCCTTGTCCGGGATGTCGGTCGGCAAGACGACGTCGAACGTCGAGATGCGGTCACTGGCGACGAGGAGCAGCCGCTCGTCGTCAAGCGCGTAGAGCTCGCGGACCTTTCCGCTTCCTACATGGAGCGCGGCGTCAGGCATGGACGGGTTCCTCCTTCTGGACGAGGGCCTGTAGACGATCGAACACGGTGTCGACATGACGGACAGTTGCGGCGAGATCGAATACCGCGTCGAGATCGACCCGGCCGCTGATCTCCGGGTCGCTGCGGACCAGCCCTCCAAAGTCGGCCTCTTCCTCCCAGGCCCGCATGGCGTGATCCTGGACGAGCCGGTACGCATCGTCGCGCGGGAGCCCGGCCTCGATGAGCGCGAGGAGGAGGCGATGACTGAAGACGAGGCCGTGGCTCGACTCGAGATTGCGGAGCATCCGCTCGGGATGGACGACGAGCCCTTCGACGATCCACGTGAAGCGGTCGAGCATGTAGTCGAGGGCGAGGAACGAATCGGGGATGACGACGCGCTCGGCAGAGGACTGCGAGATGTCGCGCTCGTGCCAGAGCGGCACGTTCTCGAGCCCGACCAGAGAGTTGGCGCGCACGACGCGGGCGAGGCCGCAGATGCGCTCGGCCACCTTCGGGTTGCGCTTGTGAGGCATTGCCGAGGATCCCTTCATCCCCTTGCCGAACGGTTCCTCGACCTCGCGCACCTCGGTGCGCGCGAGATGGCGGATCTCCGTTGCGAAGCGGTCGAGCGACGTCGCCGCGAGCGCGAGGGCTGACAGCAGTTCGGCGTGACGGTCTCGGGCGATCACCTGCGTGGAGAGCGGGTCGGGTTCGAGCCCGAGCCGCTCGCAAGCAATGCGCTCGACGTCCGGCTCCACCTGGGCGTAGGTCCCGACCGTGCCGGAGAGCTGGCCGACGCGGTTCGTCTCGAGCGCCCGGGCAACTCGGGCTCGGGCCCGGTCGAGCTCGAACGCCCAACCGGCGAGCTTCCAGCCGAAGGTGGTCGGCTCGGCGTGAACGCCGTGCGAGCGCCCGATGCAGATGGTGTGGCGATGCTCTTCCGCTCGAGCCACCACGGCTGCGAGCGCCCGGTCGATGCCGGTGAGGACGAGCCGCCCGGCCACCTGGATCTGCAGGGAAAGCGCGGTGTCCACGACGTCCGACGAGGTGAGCCCGTAGTGGAACCAACGCCCCTCGGGCCCGAGCTGCTCCGCGACGGCGTCGACGAATGCCGCGGTGTCGTGATCGGTGACGCGTTCGATCTCGGCCACCCGCTGCGCTGAGGGGGCGACCGCCTGTGCCTGGATCTTCGCCACGTCCGCTGCGGGAACGGCGCCGACCTCGGCCCACCCTTCGAGCGCAGCGAGCTCGACCTCGAGCCAGCGCGCGAACTTGCTCTCGTCCGACCAGATCCCGGTCATCTCCGGGCGCGAGTAGCGCGCAATCACTGGGCTGATTCTAGAGACGCCGTCGGCCCGAGAATTCGGGCTGCGAGAACGGCCGCGTTCTTTGCGTTGTCGACGCCGACACATGCGACAGGAACGCCTGGAGGCATCTGGACGATGGAGAGCAGGGCGTCGAGCCCGTCGAGCACGCTCAGCGAGGAGCGAAGCGGGACGCCGATGACAGGCAGGTCGGTGTGAGCTGCGAGCACTCCGGGCAGAGCGGCGGCGAGGCCCGCACCGGCGATGAGCACGCGCAGCCCACGGTCCCTTGCAGTGCGTCCGTATTCGGCGACGGCGTCGGGTTGCCGGTGCGCGGAGCGAACCTCGAACTCGTGTGCGATTCCTCGTGCGTCGAGCTCGTCCATCGCCGCCTGCATGCGGTCGCGGTCCGACTCTGAACCGACGACGATGCCGACCAGGGGGCTAGACATGTGTCACGGCGGCGATGTCCTTGCGATAGCGCATGTTGCGAAAGGAGATGCGATCGCACGCGCCGTAGGCAAGCTCGCGCGCGACCATGACGCTGTCACCGATGCCCGTCACGTTGAGAATCCTGCCGCCGTTCGTGACGAAGCGATCGCCCTTGCGTGCCGTCCCTGCGTGAAAGACGAGCGCCCCTTCCTCCTCGGCTTCGGCGATGCCGTCGATCGCGGAGCCGACGTCGTTGCTCGCGGGATATTCACCGCCCGCGAGCACGACGGTGACCGCGGCTCGGTCTGTGACCGTGAGGTCGGCGCCCGTCAGATCGCCTGCCGCCGCGGCGGCGAGGACCTCGAGGAAGTCTCCTTCGAGGCGCGGCAGGAGCGACTGCGTCTCAGGATCGCCGAACCGGCAATTGAACTCGAGTACCCGCGGCCCGTCGGGCGTGAGCATGAGTCCGGCGAAGAGCACGCCGACAAAAGGGGTGCCGCGCTCGGCGAGTGCGGCGAGCACGGGGCGGTGGATCGTGTCGAGCAACTCCTCGATCTCGGCGTGGCCGAACCCGCGGACCGGGGAGTAGGAGCCCATCCCCCCGGTGTTCGGTCCCTCGTCGCCCTCGTCTGCGCGCTTGAAGTCCTGGACGACCGGCAAGGCGAGCGCTCGCACACCGTCGCAGAGCGCGAAGACGGAGATCTCCTCGCCGTCGAGGAGCTCCTCGATCACGATCGAGTCGCCGAAGGCAGCGGCCGCGACGAGGGCGCTGTCGAGCTCCGCCTGATCGCGGCAGACGAATACGCCTTTTCCCGCCGCGAGGCCGTCGGCCTTGATCACGCACGGCGCCCGCGCAATCGAGAGCGACTCGGCCGTGGGCACGCCCGCGTCAACCATGACGTCCTTGGCGAACGTCTTCGAGCCTTCGATGCGCGCAGCCTCACGGCTCGGGCCGAAGACCGGGACGCCGGCATGCCGGAGCTCGTCGGCAACGCCGGCGACGAGGGGTCCTTCCGGACCGACGACGACGAGGTCGGCATCGAGCGCTCCTGCGAGATGAAGGAGCCCTTCGCCGTCCTCCGCGTGAACGGGGTGGCACTGGCCGAGGCCGGCGATGCCGGGGTTGCCAGGAGCGGCGTGCAGCTCGTCGAGGCTCGGCGCCTGGCTCAGCTTCCACGCGAGCGCATGCTCGCGTCCGCCCGAGCCAACGAGGAGCACTTTCACACGTGGACTGTAGCGAGTGCTCCCGACGGGTTTGAAAGCGGTCGGGAATGCGAAGGTAGGTAGCGAAATGGTGGAACCCGGCCTCGACAAGCACGAGTGGGAAAGCTGGTGGCAGCAGTTCGAGGAGGACGTCGAGACGTCTCCGGCCGAGGCGCTGTCCGAGCTCGACCGCCTCACGGTCGAGATACTCGAGGCTCGCGGTTACGCGCTCGACGACCCGGTCGCCCGCGAGGGCGACGACCGGGACATCATTGCCGAGTACGTCGCGGCGCACGAGACCACCGAAGCGGTGGAGCAGGGCAAGGACGTGAGCCGCGAGGACATCGACGCGGCGATCGACGGCTACCGCGCGCTGCACGACTATCTGCTCGCCGAGCGCGGCGCACCCTAGATCCGAGCACCGGCGCAGAATCGGCACAGATTTGTGCGCCACCTCTCGGTATCGTCGACCGCGAGGGTGGTGGGCGTTTCACCCCACCCGGGTGGGGGTGTGGGCGAGGTAGGGTCGTGTCATGACGCGGGATGAACCCGCCGCGGAGCTCGATCGGCTCCAGACTCGCATCGTCCCCTTCGAGCCGGTGCACGAAGCCGGCTTTCGCACGCTCGTCTCGGAGACGCTGCGCGAGTTCGGGTTCGAGCCCGACCCCGAGATCGATCCCGACCTTGCCGATCCGGCCGGCGCCTACGAGTCGCTCTGGGTCGCGGTGGCCGACGGCGAGGTCGTCGGCTCCGTCGCGCTGCGCGAGCTCACTCCGGCCGAGCGTCAGTTGAAGCGGATGTACCTGCGCCCGGATCAGCGCGGCCGCGGGCTCGGCCGACGGCTGCTCGAGACAGCACTCGAGCGCGCGCGTGCGGACGGCGTCTCTGTGATCCGTCTCGACACGGGCGAGCGCATGGAGGCCGCTCGCTCGCTCTACGAGGCGTACGGCTTCCGCCGCGTCTCGGGCAGTGCTCCACGGCAAGGTCAGAACCGGCTGCTCTACGAGCTCGAGCTCTAACGCAGCGCGACGACGCTCTCGCGCTCGGCGCCTGTTCCCACGAGCGAGATCTCCACTCCAAGTGCGCGCTCGACGAACTCGACGTAGGCGCGCGCCCCCACCGGGAGCTCGTCCGTCAAGGGCGCCTCCCAACCGGCCAGCGTCTCGTACACGGGCCGGCAGTGGTGGAAGTCACTCTGATGGGCGGGGAACTCGGAGATCTCTCTGCCGTCGCGCAAGCGGTAGGCAACACAGACCGGGAGCTCCGAGAAGTTCGAGAGAACGTCGAGCTTCGTCAGCGCGAGCGAGGTGATCCCGTTCACCCGGACCGCGTAGCGAAGCGCGACGAGGTCGAGCCACCCGCAGCGGCGCTCGCGTCCGGTCACCGTTCCGAACTCTCCGCCGAGGTCGCGCATGCGCTCCTGGTCGGGCCCTTCGATCTCGGTCGGGAACGGTCCTTCACCGACTCTGGTCACGTACGCCTTCGTGACCCCGAGGACCCGGTCGATCCGGTTGGGGCCGATCCCGATCCCGGTGGCTGCGTTGCCGGCGACCGTGTTCGACGACGTGACGAACGGATACGTGCCGTGGTCGAGATCCAGGAGCGTCCCCTGCGCACCTTCCAGTAGAACCTCGCGCCCTTCGTGCAGGGCGCGGTCGACGAGCAGCGACGTGTCGGACACGTACGGACGAATCCGTTGGGCGAACGACTCGAGGTTGCCCGCGATCTCCTCCAGGTTCAGAGGAGGAACGCCGTAGACCCGTTCGAGCCACACGTTCTTCTCCGCGAGCGCAACCTCGATCTTCTGGAGGAGGATCTTCGGGTCGAGCAGGTCCTGTACACGGATTCCGAGCCGCGCGGCTTTGTCTGCGTAGCAGGGCCCGATGCCGCGCTTCGTCGTGCCGATCTGCAATTTGCCGAGTCGCCGTTCGCTCGCCTGGTCGATCGCGACGTGCCACGGCATGATCAGGTGCGCCTCACCGGAGAGATGCACGGTGCGCGTCGAGAGCCCGCGGGACTCGAGCTCGTCGACCTCGGTCAGGAAGACCTCGGGATCGACGACGCAGCCCGCACCGATCACACACGTCTTGCCGCGGAGCACACCACTCGGGATCTGCCGGATCTTGAAGGTCTCGCCGTCGACGACGATCGTGTGGCCCGCGTTCGGGCCGCCCTGGTAACGGCACACGAGATCCGAGTCCTGCGCCAGCAGATCGACGATCTTCCCCTTCCCCTCGTCACCCCACTGTGCGCCGACGATGACTGTTGCAGGCACGGGACCGAGTCTGCCAGACGCTACGGCTAGGGTCTCGCGTCGATGTCGGTTCCGGTGGCCGCCCTCCTGTTCGTCGGTGCCTTCGCCCTGACCGTCGCATCGAGCATCGTGCTGGCACGCGAGCTCGACCGCATCGGTGAACGGCTCGGCTTCTCCGAAGCGCTGCTTGGAATCGTGACCGCCCTCGGGGCCGATGCCCCGGAAATCGCGTCGGCAGTCGCCGCGCTCGTCGCGGGCCACGAGGACACGGGGATCGGGGTCGTGGTCGGCTCGAACATCTTCAACCTGGCAGCCCTTCTGGGAGTGTCAGCCCTCATTGCCGGCTCGGTCGGAATCCACCGTCATGGACTGGTCCTGACCGGAGGCGTCGCAATGCTCGTCGCGGTCGTCGGCGCATTGGTGGCGCTCGGCGTGCTGCCCGGCTTCGTCGGATTCGTCCTGGCGCTGCTCTTCCTCGTTCCCTACGTCGTTCTCGCTGCGTTGCACGAGCGCACCCGCGAGCGGCTGCCGGCAGCGTTGCGTGCAGCGGTCCAGGAGGAGCAGCGAGACGCACGACGCGACGAGTTCGCGCCGCCGGCCACCGGCTACGACGCTCTGATCGTCCTGCCCGCGCTCGCGGCTGTCGTCGGCGGTGCCTACGGGATGGTCGCGGCGGCGCAGTCCCTCGGCGATCGGTGGGACGTCTCGGACCTCATCCTCGGAGCGCTCGTGCTCGCTGCGCTCACGAGCATTCCGAACCTCATCGCGGCCGTACGGCTCGCGCGCCACGGCCGCGGAGCAGCCTGCGTCAGCGAGGCATTCAATTCGAACAACGCGAACATCCTGGTCGGGCTCTGCATTCCAGGGCTCATCCTCGGCCTCGGCTCGCCGTCCGGCGTCGAGGTCTTCGCGTCCTGCTGGATGGTCGGGATGACGGTCGTGGCCGTCGCCCTTGGCTTCGGCGGCGGCCTCACGCGCCGTGAGGGTGCGGCGATCGTCGCCCTCTACGGCGTCTTCGCCGCCGTGCTGATCGCCGTGGGCTAGCGGCCGTCGCGCTCGATGCGAAGCTCGTGTCCGCGCGGGCACGAGATCGTGCCGCGCGAGCGTTCGAGCGAGAGCGTTCCCTGCACGGACGGGAACACCTCGCCAAGCTCGGCGCAGCGTTCGCACACGACCGTGAAACCGGTGGCGAGGTGCGAGATCCACACGACCTGCTCGGTGAGGACCGCCCACGACGCCACTACGACGCCGCCAGATCCGCGAACTTCGCGTAACGCTTCAGGAACGAGAGCTTCTCGATTCCGGTCGGGCCGTTGCGGTGCTTGGAGAGGATGATCTCGGCGAGGCCCTGCTGGTCGCTGTCCTCGTTGTAGTACTCGTCGCGGTACACGAACATGACGAGGTCGGCGTCCTGCTCGATCGAGCCCGACTCACGAAGGTCGGACAGGATCGGCCGCTTGTCGTGTCGCTGCTCGACTGCACGGGAGAGCTGTGACATCGCGAGGATCGGAACGTCGAGGTCGCGCGCGAGCACTTTCAGGTTTCGCGAGATCTGGGACACCTCCTGGACACGGTTCTCCGCGGTCGTTCCGGAGGTCATCAGCTGGAGGTAGTCGACGATGATCAGCCCGAGCTTCGGCTCGCG
The DNA here is from genome assembly GCA_035573355.1 of Gaiellaceae bacterium. Taxonomy (GTDB): domain Bacteria; phylum Actinomycetota; class Thermoleophilia; order Gaiellales; family Gaiellaceae; genus 3-1-20CM-4-69-9. The sequence goes on from DATMZV010000177.1 coordinate 19,532, forward strand.
CGTCTTGAGCCGCCGGGCCTTCGACCGAATCTCCATCATCGTGATCGAGCCGGTGTCGTCGACGTAGATCGGGGCCTTCATCAGCTTGTCGCCTGCGGCGACGAGCCGTGGCCAGTCGTCCTGCGCGAGCTTGCCGTTCCGCAGTCGCTGTGACTCGACCTTCGCCTCGCTGCACAGCAACCGCTGGGTGACTTCCGACTTCGACATCTCGAGCGTGAAAAGGGCCACGGGGATGTCGTTGCGCAACGCGAGGTTCGCAGCCACGCACAGGCCGAGCGCCGACTTTCCCATGCTCGGCCTTGCTGCAACGATGATCAGGTTTCCGGGCTGGAACCCCGAGGTCAGCCGGTCGAGGTCGCGGAACCCGGAAGGCGCTCCGGTGACGTCCGCGCCGGCCTCGTACAGAGCCGTGATGCGTTCGAAGCTCTCCTTCAACAGCTCCTCGATGTGGCTGAACTCGGTCGAGACGCGACTCTGCGAAAGGTCGAAGACGACTTGCTCCGCACGGTCGACGAGCATCTGCGTCTCTCCGGGACGTTCCCAGCCGAGCTGCGCGATCTGCTGTCCCGCCGCGATCAGCCCGCGCAGGGTCGCCATCTCGCGGACGATGCGCGCATAGTGCGCGGCGTTCGCCGTCGCCGGCACGAGTGCAGCGAGCTCGTGCAGCCGTACGCGCCCGCCGACTCCCTCGAGCTCTCCGCGCTCCTCCAGTTCGTCCACGATCGTGATCGCGTCGACGGGCTCGCCCTTGGCGTAGAGCGCGAGCCCTGCGCGATAGATCTTCGCGTGACTGTCTCGGTAGAAGTCCGAGGCGTCGAGGACTTCGCTCACCGCTCCGATCGCGCCTGGGGAGAGCAGCATCGCCCCGAGGACGGATTCCTCGGCCTCGAGGTTCTGGGGCGGGGCGATCGGAGCGGATTGAGCGAGCTGGGCGACTGTTGTCACGTCGCCGGAGTAGACCACTGCGGGCGCTGAGTTTCCAGGTCTGGACGAGTTGGCTTTCGACATGTCAAAAGGAGCGATTTGCAGGCAGGAGAGAACACATGTTCGCAGGCTCGCCGGACGGATCTGTGGACAGAACACTCGCTCCGAGCGGGAACTTCCTCGGGGTATGCACAGGAGGTGGAAAGTGCTGTGAAAGCTTGTCCCCAGGTTCTCCACAGCAATGCCCTGGCGCCGCTTGAAAACAGGGACAGGATTGTGGACACGACACCGCTCGTCGAGGCCTCGACGAGCACCGTCATGTCACTTGGCGTTGCGGCTCTAGGTCTGCTCTTCGGTGCTGCCGGCGTCGACCGCGCGGTCGAACTCGTCGTCCGCAAGCTCGCCCTCGACGTCGCTCTTCGAAGGCTGAAGCTCGCCGGCGTCGATCAGGCGCGCTTCCTGTGCCAGTGCCGCGGCATCGAGAGCGTCGAGATCGAGCTCGGGCTTCTCGGCCTCCGGGGCCGGAGCGGACTCTTCCGCCTGTTCCGCGGCTTCCATCGCCTCGAGCTCCTCTTCGGGAGGAAGCTCGCCGCCCTCGGGAACGACGAGCGTTCGTACTTCGACGGTGACGTCCTGGAAGAGCTCGATCGGAACCTGGTAGCGGCCGATCCGCTTGATCGGGTCGCCCCCGATCTTGCGCCGGTCGACGCGCACCTTGTGCTTCTCCCACAGCTCGTCCGCGACGTCGGTTGCCGTGACGGAGCCGAAGAGCGAGCCGGTCGGTCCCGCCTTCACGTCGAAGCGAAGCTCCACCTTGCCGAGCCGCTCGGCGACCGCCTGTGCGTCTTCGAAGGTCTTTGCCTCGTTCTGGGCGCGCCGATCCTCGACCTTGCGCACCTCCGCGACCCGTGCCGGAGTCGCCTCGTCGGCAAGACGGCGCGGGAAGAGGAAGTTGCGCGCGTAGCCGCGCGGGACGCTGACGACCTCCCCGCGGAGACCGACCTTGTCGATGTCCTGACGGAGGATGACTTCCATTACTTGTCTGCGACGTAGGGCAGCAACGCCATCTCGCGCGCGCGCTTCACCGCGACCGCGACCTGACGCTGGTGCCGCCGGCAAGCCCCGGAGATCCGGCGTGACCGGATCTTTCCGCGCTCCGAGATGTACCTGCGCAGTTGGTTGACGTTCTTGTAGTCGATCTCGTCGACCTTGTCCTTGCAGAAGAAGCAGGACTTGCGCCGGATCGGCCCCGAGGACTGGCCCGGACGCTTGCGGCCCGGCTGCCGGTCTCGGTCTCTGTCTCCTCCTCCGCGTGGCGGCATCAGAACGGGATGTCGTCGTCTGTCGAGGAGGCGGTGAAGTCTTCGTTGCCGGCAGTTGCCGCGGCCGGGACGAACTGACGCTCGCCGTCGCCCGCATTGCCGCCGCCGCCGCCACCGTCACGGCTGCCGAGGAACTGCACCGAGTCGGCGATGATCTCGACCGCCTGGCGCTTGGTGCCGTCCTGGGCATCCCATTCGCGCCAGTCGAGGCGTCCGTCGACGCCGACCGGGCGGCCCTTCGAGAGGTACTGCGCGCAACTTTCGCCCTGGTTACCCCAGACGGTCACGTCGAAGTAGTTGGGCTTGTCACCCCAGTTGCCCTGAGGGTCCTTCTGCCGTGTGTTGACGGCGAGCCGCAGCTTGCAGACGGCCGTGCCGCTCGGGGTATGTCGCAGCTCGGGGTCCTTGGTCAGGTTCCCGACGAGCACGACGCGATTGATGTTCGCCATGTCTTCTACTCCTCTTCCGAACTGGTGTTCGATTCAGCATAGGCGGGCTCAGGGACGGAACGCGCCGGCAGGGGATCCGGCTCGGGCGGCGGCGGGCCGGGCGCCGAGCCCTCGACGCGGCGCACCGCGAGGTGCCGCATGACGCCGTCCGTGATCCGCAGGATCCGCGAGAGCTCGGCGAGCGTCTCGGCGTCGGCGTCGAAGTTGAGCAGGTGGTACGAGCCCTCGCCCTTGTGGCCGATCTCGTATGCGAGGCGTCGCCGCCCCCAGACGTCGTGCCGCACCCACGTGCCGTTCGCCTTCTCGACGAGCTCGCGTGCGCGCTTGATGATCTCCTCCTGCCGTCCTTCGGGCAGGTCTGGATCGAGCATGAGCAAGATTTCGTACGCAACCATGTTTCCCGAGACCTCCCTTCCTCTGGTCTGAATCGGCCTCACCGGCTGGCGCCGCTCGGGAAAGGGCAGCGCGATGGCAAGGCAGGAAGGCGGCCAGTGTAGCATCGCCGCGATGAAGCACCCGGTCGCCTGGCTGCTCGGCGGGTTCGCGGTCTTCGGGTTCCTTCGCCGCCGACGTGAGGCTCCCGCGATGTCGCCCGATCCTCGCGCCGAGGAGCTCCGTCGCAAGCTTGCCGAGTCCCGTTCGATTCTCGCCGAGCGGGACGAGTTCGAAGGCGGAGAGGTGACCGTGGATCTCGCGGAGCCGGCTCCCGAAGACCCGGAGACGCGGCGCCGCGCCGTGCACGAAACGGCACGCGACACCGTGCAGCGGATGCGCGCGCGCTAGACCTCTACTAGCCGCGCACCGCCGACCAGGACTCCGCGAGCAGCACGGTCGCAGCGGCGACGAGCACGGTCGTTCCGCCCGGAGGTAGGTCGGCGTAGTACGCGATCGTGATCCCGGCGAGCACCGACCCGAGCCCGATTCCCATTCCGAGCAGGATCGTCGAGCGCATGCTCCACGCGATCCTCGACGCCGCGATCACCGGCAGCACCATCAGCGCGGCAATCAGCAGGATGCCCACGACGCGCATCGAGAGCGCGATCGTCACCGCCGCCAGCACGACCGTGAGCGAGTTCAGCGCGCCGACCGGCAAACCCGCGACGCGTGCGCCCTCTTCGTCCACGACCACGGCGACGAGCGGGCGGTAGAGCAACGTGATCACGACGAGCGCCCCCGCACCCAGTGCGGCGATGACGGCAAGGTCGCTGCGCGTCACCGTGAGGATGGAGCCGAAGAGGAACTGGAAGAGGTTGACGTTCAGCGCTCCTGCAGCCGACACGAGCACGACTCCTCCCGCGATGCCGGTGTAGAAGATCAATGCGAGCGCCTGGTCCCCCGCATTCCGGCGCCGGGCGCGGATCCACTCGATCGCCAGACCGCCGATGACCGAGACGACGAGCGCCGTGAGCACGAGCGGCAGGTTCAGCA
>DATMZV010000178.1:0-42298 GCA_035573355.1 Gaiellaceae bacterium
GGCATGACGCAGCGCGTTACCGCGAGCATGGCGACCATCTCCGAGAACCACGTCGGAAAGCTTGAGCGTGGCGAGGTCCTCGATCCCGGGTTGGTGAGCGTTGCCAAGATGGCGCGGGCGCTCAAGACGAGCGTAGCCCCCTTGGTCTTTGCCTTCGCGGGCTTGCCGGGTCCTGCGCTGACAGCGAATGGGCGCTGCATGGAGTATCCGGCTCCGACGACCGCTCCCTCCCTGGCGTTGGGAGCGATGCTTCGAACGCTACGCAGGCAGGTCGATGTGAGTCAGGTAGTCCTTGCAGAAGAGGCTGGCCTTGCGCCAGCGACTCTGAGTCGCCTTGAGTCGGGCAAGAAAAAGGACCCAGCTCTCGGCACGCTAGTCTGCATCGCGCACGCTCTCGCGTGGGTCGACGCGTCCGTGCGGGCTGACGACATGCTGGTTCAACTTTCGGCGACGTTCGCCGGCGAAATCGATCTACCGAAAGATGCCTTGCGGTGGCTTCGGCGGCGGAGATTCGTCGTCATCGAAGGCGAAATACCATCTATCGGTCATAGCGCTTCACCGACTGATGGGTAAGTATTAACGTTCGGTGTAGTGCCGGCGCCGTCGTTTGTGAGCGGCGTGTAGCGTCGTTAGTAGTTGGATCTCTGCAACGTGGGAGTGCGCGGGATGAGCTGGGAGGACGGAATGGTTTGGTGCGCTTTGCGCGCGCGCGTGCCGGGATTCGGCGCCGATGTAGTGGTCGGCATCAGCCTCTCGTGTCCCTTCGTCGAAGGAGCGCTCCGAAGAAACGGACTCTTGGACCCGAACTGCGGAGGGCAGAAGCCGTGACGGGGGCGCTGAGTGCATCGGGTGCCTTGGACCGAGACGTCGCTGCACGGCGCTCCGAGACAGCGACAGCCTTCAAGGTCGCCAGCATCACGAGCGTGACATGGACGCCGACCCGCGAGATCGACTACTCAGAGTGGGTGCTTGCAGGTCGCCGGCTCGGCGAGGTTGCACGCTGTAGCCAATGGTGGCTGGGAGATTGGATCAGGTATGGGACTGCGAGGTACGGCGAGAAGTACGTCCAAGCCGCGAAGCTGACGGGTTATGACGTCAGCAGCTTGAGGAACATGGCCTACGTGGCGTCGCGGTTCCCGGACGCGTCCCGACGTCGGGACAAGCTCTCCTGGAGTCATCATGCGGAGCTAGCAGCGTCGACGCCTATGGAGCAGGACAGATGGCTTGATCGTGCAATAACGGAACGGCTTTCCGTCGCCGATCTCCGCCTCGAACTGCGCGAAGCGCGGAAGGCCGAGGCACCGGACGCAGCCCGACCAGATCCCGCCGATGACGTGAGCCGGATCTGCCCGACATGTGGGCGCGAGCTCCCGAGTTCGCAGCGAGGCTCGACGGCGGCAGCCTGACCGCTGGAATCCCACTGCTATTTGTCACGGCTGGCGCAGCGAGGAGCGGGTCCCACGCGCACGGCAGACCGACGGTCTGAGCTTTGCGCCCTCCCGTCGGCCTGCGTGCCGCAATGTGACTGGTAGCACCAACGTCATGTCGCGCGGTTGACAGACATCAACCGCGCCGGACCCTCAGGGCTGCTGCCCGGTCAACGCCGTGTAGATCTGGGCGCACAGCCCATCTCTCGGGCCGGCGAACACCAGGCCATTCGGCGTGACCACGATGCTTCCGGGTGCTGAGCCCGGCGGGAGCGTCGGGTCGATGAACAAGTCGGCTGCCGCCTGACAGTGGAGCACCCCGTGGGAGTCCGAACCCGACAGCTGGCCGGAAGCGAGCGGCTGACCCGGCGTGCCGGGAGCTGGGATGGTGTCGGCCATCGCCGGCCCGCTCAGTGCGGCGAGCAACGCCACCATCGTGGCGACGGTTGCCAGCAAACTGCGTCCCTTCAACGTAAGCTCCTTCGAGTAGGGAACCTCTGAACGGCTGCCACGGTATAGCGAAACCTAATCGCGCCAAAAATTGACCGTCGTCCTACGCGGGGCGTCCGTGGACAGCGAGTTCTCGATTCGCGTACGCAGGATCGTCGGTCACCTCCGGACCGATCCACGACGGAACCCGCGAACGCATGGCTGTCGGCGAGCGAGTCGAGCCGCGTTTGCCGGTACGGTCTCGTTCCAATGCACCGGGAAGCTCCAACCACGAGTCGGGTCGAACCGGCTTGGAAGCGCTTGCTGGAAGAGGCGGTGCGCGAACGGCGAGGCGGATTTCGTGGTGCCGCATCGCGTAGTGCCAGTGCCCGGCGAGCCACATGACGACCCCGATCGCCAGCACGAGCGCTGCCGCGCTGAGACCTGCCGCCGACGGCTCTCGTCAGCGAGGCCTGTGCAAGCGTGGGTGTCGTGGCTTGATTCGCGCGCGCCGATGAGGGATCTTGATCCAGAAACGAGAGCACCGGTCGAAGAATCCAAGAGACTTCCTGCGAGCGAGGAATGCGACGCCAACTGTTTGACGATGTTCACGAGGACTTCCGCGCGAGTTTCAGGACGTTTCTCGAACGCGAGGTCCTCGGCCACGCAGGACGCTTCGGCGAATGGGAGGAGCGACGGCTCGTTCCCCGCGAGGTGCTGAGGCGCGCTGGCCGAGGCGGCTTCCTCGGGATGGCGATCCCCGAGCAGCATGGCGGCGCGGGGGTGAACGATTTCCGCTTCAACGTCGTGATCGGTGAAGAGGCCGAACGCGCCGGCGTCGGGAGCTTTGGACAGTGCCTCACCGTGCACAACGACATGTGCCTTCCCTACCTGCTTCGGTGCTGCAACGAGGAGCAGCGTGCCCGCTGGTTCCCGGGGCTCGCCTCCGGTGACCTGATCGCGGCGATCGCGCTGACGGAGCCAGGCGCGGGGTCGGACCTGATGGCGATGGGCACGACCGCCACGCCCGACAACGGCCGCTATCTGCTCAACGGCGCCAAGACGATGATCAGCAACGGGCTCAACGCAGACCTGGTGATTGTCGGCGCCAAGATCCCGGACGGCGACGGGATCAGCCTGCTTGTGGTGGAACGAGGAATGGATGGCTTCGCGCGCACGAGCATGGAGAAGATCGGACAGCATGCGCATGACACCGCCGAGTTGTCCTTCATTGACACCCCGGTGCCCGTCGACAACCTGCTTGGCGAGGAGGGGGAGGGATTCAAGTACCTGTCCCTCGGCCTGCCGCTGGAGCGCCTTTCGATCGCGTCGTCAGCCGTCTCCGCCATCGAGGCCGCACTCAGAGACACGATCGCCTATGTTCGCGAGCGTCAAGCGTTCGGGCAGAGAATCGGCACCTTCCAGAGCACGCGCTTCACCCTTGCCGCGCTGCACGGCGAAGCCGAGATCGCGCGTGCCTACGTCGACCGCTGTGTCACTGCCCTCAATTCCCGCGAGCTGACGATCAAGGACGCGGCGATCGCCAAGTGGTGGTGCACGGAGCTCCAAGGCCGTGTCGTCGACAGCTGTCTCCAGTTGCACGGCGGTTACGGGTACATGCCGGAAACCGCGATCGCCCGGGCGTACGTGAACGCTCGGGCAACCAGGATCTACGGAGGATCGAGTGAGATCATGAAGGAGATCGTCGGACGTTCGCTGGGTCTCTCATGAGGCTCCTCATAGGCGTGATCGGGGACTTCGACCCGGCGTTCCCGCCCCACCCGGCAACCACCGCAGCGCTCGAGCACGCCGCCGTGAGCTTGTCGGTCGAGATCGAGGTGCGCTGGCTCGCTACCCCCGAGCTCCGCGACATCGTTCCCGAGGCGCTGGAAGCGTACGACGCGCTGTGGTGCGCGCCCGGCAGCCCCTACCGCTCGCTCGACGGCGCTCTGCGAGCGGTCCGGTTGGCGCGTGAGCGCGGGTGGCCGTTGCTGGGGACGTGCGGGGGCTTTCAACACATGGTCATCGAGTTCGCCCGCAACGTGCTCGGGATCCAGGACGCACAGCATGCCGAGTACGACCCGTACGCCTCCCGCCTGGTCGTCGCGCCGCTGACCTGCTCGCTCGCCGGGCGCACGATGAGCGTCCGGCTCGTCCCAGGCTCCCGCGTCTACGAGATCTACGGCACGCCCGAGGTGACCGAGCACTACTACTGCAACTTCGGGCTCAACCCCGACTACCAAGACAAACTCGACGCTGCCGGACTCCGCGTCGTCGGCAGCGACCAGGACGGCGAAGCCCGGATCGTCGAACTGCCCGACCATCCGCTGTACGTCGCGACGTTGTTCGTGCCGCAGCTCAATTCGAGACCGGGACGCGCGCATCCGCTGGCGGTTGCGCTGCTCGAAGCCGCATCAGACCGGGCGAGGCGGAGCAAGACGCACGCCTGACGGCGGGAAGGCCGAGGCGCAGCGCGGCATCACGGCCGCGCTGCGCGCCGCTACGACGGCATGCGGCGCTGCTCGCTCGCGCGGACGAAGCGCAACACGGCGGCTTCGTACGCCTCTGGCTGCTCGAAGAAGGGCAGGTGGCCGGCATCAGGGATCACGACGCATTCGGCCGCAGGCTGCAGTTCGCAGGCCGTGGCGAGCGTCGCGGGGCTCCAGAACGCGTCGCCGTCACCGATCATCAGCAGGGTCCTGTGCGGCAGGCCTGCAGTGCCGTCAGCCGCCTGCTCCGCCTGACCGGCCGCTTCGAGGCATGCCTCGATCTGCTCGTGCGAGTTGAGCGCCAGGAAGCGCTGGCGCATTCCGATGTAGCCAGGCGCCCCGCCCTCGCCTACTGCGCGGTCGGAGAAGACGACGGGATACAGCGAGTTGAAAAGCGTGGTGGGACCGCCGGCGTCCAGCCGGCCCCGCCAATCCCGCATCAGCATGCGGTAGCGGAGCGATCCGTGCGGCGAATAGATCGGACCCATCAGGACAAGGCCGCGAACCCGATCCGGATGGCGAAACGCGACCTGGCGGGCGATCAACGTCGAGATCGACGTACCCACGAGGTAGGCGTCATCGATGCCGAGGTGGTCCAGCAGATCGACGAGATCGTCCGCATGCGCCGAGAACGGGAATCCCGGCCCGGGCTGCGACGACGCTCCCTGGTTCTGCAGGTCGTAGGTGACGACCGCGCACTCCTGCTGCAACTGCGTGGTGAAGTTGCGCCAAACGGGCGCGGTGATGAAGAAGTTGTTGATGAAGACCAGCGGCGCGCCGTCACCGTAGGCCTCGAAGTAGAGTTCGCCGCCGTTGCGCGTGCGGCATCGGTCCTTGTGTTGGTACCGCAGGTCCCACCTGGATGTCGTCGAGAGCTTCATCTCCCGCTCCCGTCAAGCTCGGCTGCGGTCAGGCGAACGTCGTGCTCGTGTCCGACCCGGTCGAGGTGGGCAACGATGTAGCGCGTCAGCTCGGACACATCGAACTGCCAGGTGAGCAGGTCCGAATCGACGAACCGACAGCTGTTCGCACAGTCGAACTCCTTGTCCTGCAGCAGATAGGAACGGTGGAAGCCGGCGATCCGATTGAAAGCGGCGTCGATGCTGCTCAGCTGCTCTCCGCTGTCCACGAAGCGTGGCTCGCGCATTCCGAGGACACTGATCAGGACGCTCAGATACGTTCCGAGCTGGGGCGGCTTGAGATTCGCGAGCTGGTAGATCCCCGCGGGCGCGTCGGCTTCGCTGATTGTCACGATCGCCTCGGCGACGACGTCAACCGGCACGATGTTGAGTCGCGTCTCCGGCCTCCCGATCAACGAGACGCTGCGATGCGCGAGATAGTCGCCTAGCGTCGTCGCGATCTCGTGTCTGAACTGGAGGATCTGGTCGATCAAGCCGTACATCCCGGTCGCTGAGGTGCAACGGGCGGTACGACTGTGGCCGACAACGAGCGAGGGGCGCAGAATGCGGACGACGTCGAGATTCGAAGCGGCCACCATCTCCTCGGCTCGCCTCTTTGCCGCCTCGTGATCGTTGTTCGGCGCCCGCTCCGCGAGGACGGGTTCCTCCCGGATGAGCCCCGTGCGATCGCCGATCACATAGGCGGTGCTGACGTGGTTGTAGCGCCTGACGCCGAGCTGTTCGGCCAGAGCGAGGACGTGTGCGGTGCCGGCGATGTCGTGCGCCGCGGCCTCGTCGCGGTCGGCAGCCACCGACTCGATGCTGGCAGCGCAATGCCAGAGCTCGGCTGTCTCGGGGAGCTGCCCGAGGTCGAGCGCGCACCCTGGCGCCGTGATGTCGCCCGGGATCGCTCTGCAGCGCTCCTCCAGCGCATCGTGTGGCAGCTCCACCTGGTAGAGCGCAGCCGCGTGCCGCAGCGAGGCCTCCAGCCGCTCCTGCGCAGCCGCACGCGAGGCTCCTCGCACGATGCAGCAGACCGGCTCGTGGGGCCGCCGCTCCAACAGATCGAGCACGATCGCGCCACCGATCAGGCCCGTGGCTCCGGTGATCAACTTCACGTCGCGGCACCTCCGGCAACCGTCCCAGTCGACGTGACGAGCATCTCGTTCGCGATCGTCAGCAAGCTCTCGAAGACCTCTGGCGGCGTCTCCTCGTCCCACGCGTACCCGAAGGTTCTTTCGGTCCGGGCGAGGAAGTCGATCAGCACGAGCGAGTCGATCTCGATTGTTCTCAGAGGAGTCGCCACGCCATCTGGCAGTTCGGTCACGTCGACTCCGGTGAGGAGAGCTAGCTGGGTTGCCAACTCGCGCGCCCGCTGCTCGATCGCGTCCGGTCGTCCATCTGCTTGCATTGACGAAACTGTGGACGCGGCGAACGGAGACTGCAAGTCCAGCCACAGCATCGAGCCGTCTCGGAATGCACGGAGGTCAGCGCCGTTTGGAGCCCGCCGATGCTCGAGGTTCACGAGCCAACCGTAAGCGCGCATTCCGATTTTGCCACGGCATGTCCTACCACGATAGCCTGCTTTCGTGGCCGTGGTCCGCGGCACAATCGAGCAGTCATGCGATTCCGTCGGAGGCCAGTCCTCCGGCCGACCCGTGGTGACACGAGTGGCCTGGGCGCCGGGTGCAGAGATGGACTACACCGCCTGGGCCCGCGAAGGCGGGCGGATTGGCGCACTCGGGAAGGCCAGCGCGTGGTGGATCGGCGACTGGCTTCGCTACGGGACCGAGAAATGGGGCGAGCGGTACGCGAAGGCGGCGAAGATCACCGGCTACGACCCGAAGACCCTGCGCAACTTGAGGTACGTGGCGTCGCGGTTCGACCCGTCCCTACGTAGGGACAAATTGACGTGGAGCCACCATTCGCTGCTTGCGTCCTTGCCACCCGACGAGCAGGTCTACTGGCTTGATCGATCGGTCGCCGACGGCTTCTCGGTGGAGGACCTTCGCATGGAGCTGCGCCTCGCGCAGAAGCGGCTGCATGGGGGCGCGACAGAGATCGCCCCTGCGGACGACGCGGGCCCGACGATCGCCGCCGAGGAGCGGACCGCACGCAATTCGGACCTCGTGGTCTCGGCCCACTCGCCGACGGCGAGCAGTTCGACGTTGCTCTGCCCGGTGTGCGGGTGCGTGATCGACCCGGTCGGGCTCGATCATCGGGATCCCTGAAGTTGTCGGCGCTGGTTGACGTCGGCTACGGTCACGCGCGTGTCTTGCGAAACCCCGAGCAACAGTTGTGCCAACGAGCGTCCGCTGTTCTTCTACGACTTTAGCGCCCCGTACTGCTATCTGAGCGCACATCGCGTCGACGAGTTGCTGCCAGTCAAGCCGATCTGGCAGCCGATCGTCTTCGGGGCGCTCATGGGGGCGATCGGCAAAGTGTCGTGGACCTTGCGCAAGGGACCCGAGCGTGACGCGCGGATGCGCGAATTCGAGCGGGCGACGGCGGCACGCGGGCTGCCGCTCAGCTGGCCGCGGGACTGGCCGTTCGGGACCTACTCGACGCTCGTCGTGCGGGCGGCTGTGATCGCCGGCGACCACGGCAGACTCGAGCAGTTCTCGCTCGGGGCGTACTCGGCAGGCCTTGGTCACGGCGGTGATCTCAGCGACATTGACGTCGTCCTCGACGTGGCGTCGCAGGTCGGACTCGACCCCGATGCAGTGCGCCACGGCGTCAACAGGATCGACGTGAAGCAGCGAGTGCACGACATCACCGCCAACGCCGTCAAGCTCGGCGTCACCGGAGTTCCATCCGTCGTTGCCAGGCGGCGGGTCTTCTGGGGCGACGACGAGCTCGAGAACGCGGCGCGGGAGATCAGCGGCTACGCGAGGAGCGCGGTGCAGAGGTAGGAAACGGCGGAGCCGTTTGAGAAGCCCCGCTTGAAGCGCGCCAACCCGTCCAGTGGATCGTCGAAGAACTCGGCGGCTCCGCCAAGGAAGACGTAGCGGCAGTCGTCGAGCGCCTCGGCCACATGCGCGAAGGCGACGTAGGAGGCCGACGCGGCATGGCCCTCGGGGCTTGATGCGGCGTCGTGGAAGTAGAGTGTGTCCTCGTGCCGGATCCAGGTCGTGATCGTGACGATCGCGCCGTCCACCAGCACCGCGAAGGTCCGCAACTCCCGGAACGCGGCGAGCTGCTCGAAGTAGCTGTCGCTCAAGGGCTGGGGAATCTGCCGGTTGGCGACGTTGTAGTGGTAGAGTTCGCGCCACGTATCGAGATGGTCGGCGAACGAGATCTCCTGCAGCTCGCCGCTGCGGCGGGCGTTGTTGATCCGGTTCCGGTGTCGCTTGCTGATCTGCGGCGGACCCGCACCGCGGTCGAGGAAATAGGTCTCCTTGAACCGGCGGCAGATGTCAAAGCCGCTCTCGAGCGTCGGTCGGTCCGGGCTCCACATCGGGTCGGTGACGAGTGAGACAGAGCTGACACCGGCGCGTCTCAGGTACTCGAGCCCTGCGGCGAGGTCACTGTTGGGATCCAGCGACGTGAAGGGCCGTCCACCGACCGCCATGCGCCGGCCACCGGGGCCTCTTCGCACGAGCAGGTGGGTGCCCCATTCGGGGACGACAAGCACTTCTGAGCCGGCCTCGAGCTGCGCCTCCGCATATGCCGGCGAACAGTAGGGGTGCCGGTATTCGTGGTCGACACGCGCCTCGCTCGACGTGACGATCGGGCGGTTCCTCGACTCGTTCTCGAGTTCGGCCACGCGCTGGGAGAGCGCACGATTCTCGGTCTGTAGCCGCTCGACCTCGCGCGGGTTGGGCTTTCTCATTAGGTACGCCTCGCCGCCATCGATGAAGCGCCGCCGCCACACCGACAGCTGCTGGCGGGGAAGCCGGGTCTCGCGCGAAAGCGACGCAATGCTCTCGCCAGCGAGCAGCCGAAGGACGATCTCCGTCTTCGCCACCGTCGCGTCTTGGTCGTCATCCGTCTCCGAGGTCACGGCGGAAAAGTTGCACAAATAGTTCACGCTGACGAAGATCCTTTCCTGGGACGGATTGGCGCCCACATACCGACGGAAGAAAGGGCGAATGCGATGGAAGCAGTGACCTACACGAAGTCAGACATTGATGCCCTCGTCGGGGAGCATTTCCAGCAGTACATCGGCTCGGCCGAGCGAGAGCCGCTTGAAAACCAGGTGATCGTCGAGGCCGGAGTTGACTCGATCCTGCTGGTGATGATTCTGACAGACCTCTTCGTCAGTGTGAACCTGGACATCGGTGATGCCAAGGTCAAGCTGGTGGACATCAATACGCTCGCCGACGTCTCGGCGCTTGTCTGCTCAATGCTCGAGCTGGACGCAACTCCCAAGCCGAGCTAGCTGCTGTCGTACATGACGTAACCCATGCGTCCGTAGCTCAGACTGGTCAAGACTGCCACCTTCGCGGTGCGTAGCCAAGAGCACCGACCTCACGGTCGGAGACACAGGTTCGAATCCTGTCGGACGCCTTGCACGCGCTCAGCCGGCCTTGGCTTCGGGCCAAGGCGTGGAGCTGATTGTCGTCTCGTTGCCCGCCACCGACCACAGCTCCTCAGCGATGTGTGGACAGAGTGGCGCGATCGCCCTCAGCAGGATCAGCAGGGCTGCGACGACGGCTTCCCGATCGTGCACCGAGAGTTCGTCCCGTCGCTCGCCCACCCGCCGCTCGAACTCCTGGATGTGCTCGAACAGCCGGATCAGGTTGGAGGCCACGCGCTGCATCTCCAACTGCTCATAGGCGACCGTGGCCTTGGCAAGAGCGGCGTCGCACCACCGGCCGAGCTGCCGGCGCAGGCGATCGGATCGGTCGACTCGGCCGGCCTCGGGTGCGGCCCACTCGCTCAGTCGAGGTTGCGCGTAGGCCCAGAGTTCGCCGAGAAACGCCCCCGCCGTCGCGAGCGGTCGCTCGTTCCAGTCGAACGGCCGCGCCGGGGCGGCCGCGGCGAGGACGGCAAGCCGGACCGCATCCGCCCCTGCCGCTTCGATCAACTCAGACGGGTTCACGACGTTTCCGATGTGCTTACTCATCTTGCGACCATCCATCTTGATCATCTGGTGCATGAGCGCATCGCTGAACGGCTCCCGCTGCGGCAGCGGTGCCAGTTCGCCGATGTCCTGGAGCACCCGCGCGGTGATCCGCTGGTCGAAGAGATACCCGCCGGCGTCCGCGCCCCAGACGATCTGTCTGATCGGCAACCAGCGCTGGAGCTCGGGGTGGCTGAACATCAGCGTCGAGCGATCCTCGGCGGGCACGCAGATCGGCATCCACATCCAAAGCGCGTCGACGTGGCAGTCGAGCGTGTCGGTCTCGCGCTTCGCAGCGCCGCCGCAGGCCGGGCAAGCGCAGTTGAGAAAGTCCTCGCAGTCCGCCAGAGCAGCGCTGGTCGAACGGCGATCCTCCGGCAGCTCGACGGGAAGCTGTTCGCGTGGAACCGGGACCGTGCCGCAGCGCTCGCAGTGCACCAGCGGAATCGGTGCTCCCCAGGAGCGCTGCCGCGAGATCGGAAAGTCCTGGGCCCGGTAGCGGACCGCGGCACGCGGCTCAGCAGCCGGCGCCGTGCGTCGGTGGCCCGCTTCCCTCTCCCCCTTCTTCGCAGTGAGGGCCGAGCTGCGGTCAGCCGCCTCGAGGATCGCCGTCGGACCGAAGCGGCTGTCCACCTGCGGCGAGATCACGACAGGAAGAGGCTCCGCGATCCCGGGCACGACGGCGTGCATGGCGGTCTTCACGACCTGCCTGGTGGCCCGGTCCGCGCGCCGGCGCCCGGATTGGCGGAGCGTTCGCAGCGCTTCTCGCGCGCCCGGGTCGGTCGCCAGCGACGCGACTTCGGGGTGGTTCGGCGAGATCGCCACCACGGCCGCGTCCGTGAGTGCCTCCGTGCTCGTCATGAACAGCGTGAGGTCGCGGCCGTCGTCGAGTCTGGCTTCGAGCTCGAAGCCGTCGACGCGGCCGAGGATCGCGCGCTGAGAGCCGAGTGCCGCCTTGTTCCAGCGGGGGAGATGGGCGAGGCCCGCTTCGTTCTCGTCCACATATGCCGAGACGCGCAGGAACCACTGCGGCAGTTGACGGAACGTGACAGCGCTGCCGCAGCGCCAGCAGACGTCGCCGTCGGCCTGCATCGCCGCCAGCACCGTGTTGCAGGAGTCGCACCAGATCACCTGAGCGTCGCGTCTATAGACGAGGTTCTGCTCCAGCAAGGCCAGAAAGAGCCACTGGCTCCAGCGGTAGTGATCGGGCTCGGAGGAGATGAAGGAGCGGTCCCAGTCACAGGAATAGCCAAGACGCTCGAACTGATCTCGCATCTGCTCGCTGCACGTCCGCACCCATGCGGCCGGTGAGAGGCTGCGCTTGTTCGCCTCCAGCTCCGCCGGCAGGCCGAACGAGTCGAAGCCGAGCGAGAAGAGGACGTCATCTCCGCGCGCGCGCCGGAAGCGGGCGAAGCTGTCACTAATCGTGTAGCTCCGGATGTGGCCCATGTGCGCGTCGCCAGTCGTGAACGGACAGCCGGCGAAGATGTACGAGGAGGGCCGCCCGCTCGGCAGAGGGGTCCGGAACTGTCCCGCCGCCCGCCAGCGACGCTGCCACTTGCGCTCGATCGCATGCGGGTCGTAGGCGATCACTCGACGCTCGCGTGGAAGGGGCAGTCTCCTTCGATCGGTGAGTTGTCGTCGGGCACCGCGTACTGACGCCACTCGCGGTTTCCGTCCTCGTGATACATCTGGATTATCGGGTGGACTGGAATCCCATCCACCTCAAGCACCCTCTCACGAATGATGTGCCGCGCACGCGCGAGCCGCTGAGGGGTTGCGATCAGCTCGTCGAACATGAAGCGCGGCTGGAACGAGATCGCCCGCACGGCGCTGTGCCTGCTACGGCGAGTCACATGCGCTGGCCCGCTGCCGAGCACGAATGTCGGCTCACCGTCGAAGCAGAACTCCCACAGCGGCTCCGCCGGGTTCGTGGGGATCTGCTCGGGCCACGGGCTGGGGTCCACTGCGTGCAGACGCTGGAGGACGGACCAGAACTCGGCGTGCTGCTCCTCCAAGCTCAGCGCCGGCTGATCGGGCGCGAAGAACGCGAGGAACGCCGTGTGAGGAGCGAGCGAACGGCAGATCTTCAAGTACGCCGAGAGCGCCTTGGCGAAGGCCGCGATCGCCTCGTCGGTGTCCGAGTTCTGCAGGAAGACGAAGCGAAGCGTGTTGGCCCGGTGTGCGCGGGTCGCGTAGATGCACGGGAACCGATCGTCGATGGACCCGAGGGTGGAATCGACGTCGTCGTAGGCCTCGTGCCACCAGCGTGGGACCTTCCCACGCAAGGACGCGAGCTCCTCGGCGTCGAGCAGATTGGAATGAAGGGGCATTTCCAGCTCTTGTCTCATGGCGTTGATCGTCCCCTGCGCTTGGTCGGGGTCACGTAAACGATGTGCCGCCGATGGCAGCAATGAAGCGAATTCGCACGATAGGTCATCAAGGGGAGACTGCAAAAAAAGCGCAACCGGAGTTGGTGAGGCACACCTCGGCTGCTTTGCTTCGCCGCATGAGTCCCGACCACCAGCTCGGATTGGTAATTCTCGCTATCGCGGCACTGATCGTGCTCAGCCGTCTGCTGGGCGACCTCGCCGAGCGTTTCGGGCAGCCCCCAGTCATCGGAGAGCTGCTCCTCGGCATCTTGATCGGCCCTTCGCTGCTGAAGGCTGTCGCTCCTGATCTCGTCGCGTCGGTGCTGCCGGCACAAGTGGTGACACTGCTGCACGGCGTCGGCAACTTGGGCCTCAGCCTCTTCATCTTCCTGGTCGGGCTCGAGATCGACCAATCCGCCCTTCGCCGACGATTCGACCGGGTCGCGAAGGTTGCAGCCGGTGCCTTCGTGCCCCCGTTCGCGGCCGGCGTGCTGACGGCGACAACGCTGTTCAGCGCCCATCCCGGCGGCGGCTCCCAGCTGGCGTTCACGCTTCTGTTCGGCGTCGTGTTCGCGTGCACCGCGCTTCCTGTTCTCGCCCGGATCCTCACCGACCGGGGACTCGAGCGCACGAGCGCAGGGACGATGGCACTGGCGTCCGCGGGCGTTCTGGACCTCGTCGGCTGGGTGATCCTGGGATCTGTATTGACGATCGCCGCCGGCCACGGGCTTGGCGGCGTGCTGTGGAAGCTGGTGCTCTTCCTCGTCTTCGTCGTCGTCGTGAAGAACGTGGTCGTGCCGCTGCTCCTTCACTGGCTGCACGGCGCTCCCACGAACGGCCCGATGGCGCAGCTCGCCGTTCTGGCGGCCACGGTCTTCGCTTGTGCGGGCACGACCCAGATGATCGGTCTGCACATCGTCATCGGGCCGTTGGTGCTCGGCCTTCTGCTTCCCCACCAGCTTCTCAGCGAGCGGCTCGGCCCGATCGAGTCGGCGCTCGCGCCGATGACCGCCGGCGTACTGCTGCCGATCTACTTTGCGACTGCCGGGATGGGTGTCGACGTCTCCGGCTTCAGCGCTAGCGACGTGCTGCAGTTCGTGCTGCTGCTGGCTCTCGCGACGGCGCCGAAGGTCGTCGGCACTATCCTCGGAGCCAGGTGGGCGGGCCTCAGCAGACGTGAAGGGCTGCGGTTGGCGGTTCTGCTGAACACACGGGGCGTCATGGAGGTCGTGGTGCTCAACGTCGGCCTCAGCGCGGGCTTGCTCAATGTGACGCTGTACAGCCAGTTGATGATCATCGCGCTGATCGCGACTGCCATGACCGGGCCACTGATCGGCCGGCTCTGCCCTCGTTACGAGCAGGCGGGCGCCGACGGTGACCCGAAGTACCCGGCGCCATCAGACGCTGATCCCGCACCGACGCCTAGCATCGCGACGTAATTTGAACGCTCGGACGTCCATGGCTAACGTCTCTGGAAATTATCCAACGACGTCTGGAACGCGAATGTCTGACTGCCAGGTCCTGGTCGTCGGTGGAGGCCCCGGGGGCTCCACCACAGCAGCCCTGCTCGCGAAGCAAGGGTTTGACGTGATCTTGATGGAGCGCCAGAGATTTCCGCGGTATCACATCGGCGAATCGCTCTTGCCTTCTGCCCTGCAGATCCTCGACGAGCTTGGGCTGCGAGAGACGATCGAGTCACACGGCTTCCAGCACAAAGCGGGAGCGCTGTTCGACTGGAGCGACGACATCTGGCACTTCAGCTTCGGCACCCCGCTGGAGCCACTCTACGCGTTCCAGGTCGTGCGCTCGGAATTCGACCAGATCCTGTTGGACCACGCGGCTTCGGTCGGAGTCGACGTGCGGCAGAGAGTCGAAGTGGTCGAGCTCGAGTTCGACGGCGAGCGGCCGCGCCGGGCGACGTTCGTCGACGGCGAGGGCAGACGCGGGAGCTGTTCGTTCGACGTCCTCGTCGACGCTTCGGGGCGGACGGGCCTGATGGCGACCCGCTATCTGCGGAGCCGCAGGTTTCATGAGGCGTTCCGCAACGTCGCACTGTGGGGGTACTGGCGCAACGCAGCGCAGCTCGGTCGCGGCCCGGAGGGAGCGACTGCCTCCTGCTCCATCCCCTACGGCTGGATCTGGGCGATCCCCCTGCACGACGGCAGCCTCAGCGTGGGCGTCGTCCTGCACAAGTCGCGCCTGAAGGAGTTGCGCGAGACGAAGGACCTGGACACGATCTACCGCGAGGCGCTCGATTCAAGCCCCGTCGTCAGAGACCTTGTCGCGCCGGGAGAGCTGACCGGCTCGCTGCGGACGGAGACGGACTACTCCTACGCCGCGGAACGCTTCTCCGGCCCCGGGTACTACCTGGTCGGCGATGCGGCCTGTTTCCTCGACCCGCTTCTCTCGTCCGGAATTCATCTGGCCACCTTCAGTGGACTTGTGGCCGCTGCGAGCATCGCGTCGACGCTGCGCGGCGAGATCGACGAAGCCACGGCGAGCGAGTTCTTCGGCGCGAGCTATCGCCGTGCGTACCTGCGCATGCTCGTCGTTGTCTCGTCGTTCTACCAGATGCACTCCGGCCGAGACGCGTTCTTCAAGCACGCTCAGGAGCTGACCATGCGGGACTACAGCAAGCAGGAGCTGACCGCCGCCTTCGTCAACGTCGTCTCCGGGGTCGAGGACCTGGTGGACATGGAGCAGGCGACGTCAGCCGAGGTGTTGGACTCGCTCATGGGCGTCTACTCCGACCACTACGAGTTCCTCCGCGGCTGGCGGCGCGGCGAGGTCCAGAGCCTCGACGAGCTCCGGAAGGGCGTGGGGCGGATGCGCGTCGTCGACTCCGCGCAGGGCGAGTTCTCGCTCTCCCCCGAAACCGCTGTGAACGGCTTGTACGTCAAGACCGGCTCCGAGCTCGGCCTCGCAGTTGCGAGCGCAGCGAGTCAGCCGCAGCGGCAGGAAGAGACCTCAGGCAGCGCCCGCTGAGAACGTCTGCAGCTCCAGCGGGCCTTCGCCCTCCCCGTGCAACCCAGCCGCGAGCGCGATCACGTAGCCGGGGCACGCCTCGGGGAGGGCGAACCACCAGGGCCGCGGATCGGGCCCGAACCTCGCGTCGAAACGAGCGTTGATGCGGCGCCCTGTGATCACGAACTCGATGCGGTCGAGCGGCAGCTCGAGCCCTCGGCCGCAGGCCTTCGCGTATGCCTCCTTGAGGGTCCAATGCTCGAGCAACCGGACCGGGCGTTGCTCCGCCGGCGATCGGTTGAGTCGCGCCAGCTCTCGGCTCCCGAGCACCGAGAGTGGGAGACGCCCGGTGGCGAGACGGCGCTCGCTCTCGACGTCCACCCCGACGACGCGGCCGTCGCCGACGAGCAGCGTCGTCATTTCATCCGTGTGAGCGAGGCTGAATTGCAGCGGCGTTTCGATTGCGGTCGCGATCTCTGGTTTGCCAGACGGGCCCGGAACGAACTCCAGTGCTCGGGGCTCCACCGCGGTGTAGCGCGAGAGGACGCTCCGGGTCACCGCCCGAGCCCACCGGTAGGCGTGGCGATCGAGCTTCATACGCAGTCGTGCCTCGAGTTCGCGCTCGCGCTCGCTCATCAGCGCGCGGCATGCCGCCGTCAGGGCCCGACTCGGCCGAGGAGTCGCTGCCGTCCACAGATGGAGTGCGGTTCGCCCAACCGGTGTCGCCGCTGTCCCCGACTCCCAGGTGGGAAGCCGCAGTACCGAGTCCCCTCGCGTCATTGCCGCGGCTGGTACAACCGGTTGCACGTCATTTACGCTGGTTCTCGTGTTGCCGACTGGATTGAGCGCTTGACGACGATGCCGTCGAGAGCGTGATCGCGCATCTTCGTCTGATGGAGGTCGAGCAGTCCCAGGCTGCGAGTCAGCGAGCCTTGGCGCGTGCGCTGGCGCTGGAGCTGGGCGATTCGACGGAGCAGGTGCGGATCGTGCGCGAGGCCGGTGGCAAGCCGCGGACAGTCGATGGCAACGTGTCGTTCAGCTGGTCGACCAGCGGCGGCTACGCCCTGCTGGCCGTCGCTCGTGGGTGCGAGCTGGGCGTCGACCTGGAGGTGGTGCGCGCTCGTCCCGCCGTAACCCAACTTGCTGGCATGGGGCCGGTCGAACGGGCACTGCTGCGACGGTGCAGTGATCGCTGCGGGCCCCGCTGCTTCCTGCGCCTTTGGACAGCCAAGGAGGCCGCCGTCAAGACCACCGGCGACGGCTTGCGCGCGCTGCGCGACACGGCTGTCGCCTGGCATTGGGACGATGAGAGCGACCACTGGATTGTGACCGGTGTCACCGTCCGCGACGTGCACCTCGTCGCCCACGAGCTCGTGCCGGCACCTCAGTTCGTCGGAACGCTCTGCTCGACCGCCATGGCGATCGAGCCGGCGTGGACGGTCCGCTAGATCCCTCGACGGTCAGTCTGACGAGCGCCGCGTTCACGTCGCTGCTCTTCCGGTGGGCGCCCCCTGCTCGACCAAGCGCACGATGTCGCCGACGGTCTTGACGTCCATCGCGGCTTCGTCGCTGACCGGTGGCAGCGAGAACTCCAGCTCGAGCGCAAACGCCAGCTCGATCAGGCTGATCGATTCGAAGCCCAACTCCTCCCGAAGCCGTGTTCCGGAGGCAATGTCCGCTTCTGCGTGCGGAGCGTATCTGCGGATCAGGTCGGCGATCGCGCGCTCGGACGGCGCGGTGCTCATGCCGGGTGGAACGTTCATCCCGTGCTCTCATTCTGCTGGCTCGACATGGATGGAACTGCCGGGTGGTCCGCCGCGAAGCGCTCGCGATACTCACTGGCCGCAGCAGCGATCGCGCTGTCCCACACAGCTTCGGCTTCGCTGAGCAGGTGACGCCCGCCGATCGCCGACAGGACGCGCCTCATCTTCGTACGCGCGAACGCAGCCTGTCCCGCAAGCCGACGCCTGTGGAAATGGGCCGCGCCCGCGAGCTCCGGCAGCTCGACCGGCTCTGCCGGATCGACGAGCACCCGACAGCACGCCGGCAAGGTGTCGAGGAACGCGGAGAACAAGCGGTCACCGTGCCCTTCGGCGATCGCATGCTGTGCGGCCCCGACACCGAACTGCACGTGGCGCGACTCGTCGCGCGCGATGTGAACGAGCCCGGCGGCGAGCGCGGGCAGCAGGTCGTCGCGTCGCACGATCTGCAACGTAGAACGCAACGCCGTGGCGGCGAGGATCCCCTCCGTCACGAGGTGGTAAGGCGCCACGCCCTCGCACCATGCGCCCAGGTCGCCCGCCGCTTCGCGGACCGCCGCAGTGCGCCGTCGCAGCAACGGCTCGAAGTGCCGCGCGAACGAGTCCTCGTCACCGTCGCCGGTGACCACGCCGTCACTGGCCACGATCACGTCGCATGTGTACGCGCGGATGAAGCGGACGTGGCGCGCCTCGTCAGCGACCTGAGTCGCGAGGAAGATCCGCATCTGCTCGTCGGGCGCGTGATCGATCAGCGGCGTCAGCGTCTCGGTGACGCACGCCTCTCCGGTGCCCAGCTCCTCGAGCACGGCCCGCAGTTGGGAGCGCAGGAAGAACGGCAGCCGGCGCCAGCGGGGAAGGTCGGCGGCGGGGTCGACCTCCGCCACCGACCACGGCGCGGCTTCCCAACGGTCGTAGAGCGTCAGCGGGCTGGCGACGGCAACGGCGCGCTCGAGCTCGACGACGTCGAGGATCTCAGCCAGCTCGGCCGTGTCAGGCATCCCCGCCCCACTTCGTCAGGGCGGCAAGGCCATGCGCAGCCGCGACGAGATCGCCGTCGACCGCGAACGCCCCCGCGGCGATCTCGTCATGCACGCTCGTCTGCTGGCGTACGACGCGCCCCCACGATTCGAACGACCCGTTCAGCACGGCATCGGGCGCGGCGTTGTCCCCGTCCACCGGCAGGACTCCGGTCGGGGAGATCTCGAATCGCCAGACGCGCGACGGCGCCTCAGCCAGCTTCAGCTCCAACACGACCGAACGGTCTGTGACCGTCGGATCGTGGACGAGCGGCAGCACGGTGCGGATCTGTTCGTCGATGTATCCCCCGACGTCCCCGCCCCAGTTCTCGCCGGCGCCCGTGTGACCGGTCTCGGTCGCCGCGTCGACGAATATGCGGCCGGAGATCCGGTGAAACGTCGCGTTCGCGCGGACGGCTGCCCTGCCGTCTCCGTTGCCGTCGTCGACCACGGCTTCCAGCTGCAGCGTGCGCCCAAGCTCCCCGTCCCAGCTGATCGTGCCGTGCAGCTCGCGCTCGACCAGGAGCGGCCGCATGAAGCGAATCTCCAGCCGCGATGTCACGACGAACGCCTCTGCCCAGACACCGGCCGCAGAGGCCATCGCCTCGTCGAGCACCGCGCCGAGGTAGCCGCCGTGCAGCACCCCGAACCCCCCTTGCGCCCACGACTCGGGAGTGTGCGAGAACGACGCCGTACGGGCTCCGACCTTGACCGAGACGCCGAGCGCGCGCGGATTCTCGGCGCCGCAGCCGAAGCAGTGGGGCGGGTGCAGGGCACCCGGCCGCAGGATGTCGCTTTCGTGATCCACAGCCATCGTCAAACCGCTCCTGTGTTGATCCTGTCACGTCCGCTGTCGCGTTCGTCAAGCACGCGCTCGCCCGGCAGCTCGCCTGTGGAGAAGGCCTGAAAGATCGCGTGGCGGCGCGGCTTGCCGCTCGAGGTTCGGGGGATCGCGCCGCGCTCGTCGGTGATAACGACGATCCGTACGCCAGCGCCGATGGCACTGCGCAAGAGCGTCAGCACTGCGGCCGGCTCAACGCCGGCCGACGACTCGAGCAGCACGACGCAACAGTCCTCGACCGGGCTTGCGCCGAGCGCCACGGCGCAGCGGCCGGGCGCCACCCCCACGCGAGCGCCGAGTGCCGCTTCGAGGTCCTCGGCGAAAACGTTGCGCCCCTTCACACTGAGGCTGTCGCCCAGACGACCGACCACGTACAGCTCTCCGTCGACCCAGAAGCCCGCATCGCCAGTCGCATGGCCAGCGCGGTCGAATCGCTCCAGCTCACCCGGTTTGGCCTGATAGCCGTCCGCCAGGGACGTTCCGGAGACGCGCAGCTCGCCCAGCACCCCGTCCGCCACCGGGTTGCCGTCGGTGTCGACGACGCCGAGCACGACGCCGTCGAGTGGTTGGCCGCAACCGACCAGCCAGTCTCGATCGGGCTCCGCGTCCACCGCGGCCGCCCGCTCGACGATCTCGACGGCCTCCCCGATCTGGGCGCCGCCCTCTGCCAGCCGAAGCGCGCGCGGCTCTCGCTCGCACGGCAGCAGCGTGACGGCGAGAGTCGATTCCGCGAGGCCGTACGCCGGCGCGAACGTCTTGGGTGAGAAGCCGGCCGGTTGCGCGACTTCAGCGAAGCGCCGCAGTGCGGTCGCGCCGATCCGCTCCGCGCCGACGATCGCGATCCGCCAGCTGGTGAAGTCCCATCCGCTCCAGGCGTCTGGTGGCACGCGCGCGGCTGCGTATGCGTAGCCGAACGTCGGCGCCGCCGTGACCGTGGCGCGGCCTTCGCCGAGGCAGGCCAGCCAGCGCGCCGGCTGGCGGACGAACTCGAACGGGCTCATCGACCAGATGTCGTGCTGCACGACGACCGGTGTCAGCAGCGCCCCCACGAGGCCCATGTCGTGATAGAGCGGGAGCCACGAGACGACCGCGTCGCGCTCGTGCCAGCGTCCCCATCTTGTGATGGCGGCGACGTTGGCTTCGATCGCCGCGGACGGAACGCGGACTCCCTTGGGCCGCCCGGTCGAGCCCGAGGTGAACTGCAACAGGCCGACTCCGTCGAGGCGACGGAGTCCGTCCGGGCTTCCGCCTGCGGCAGCAAGCTGCGCAGCGTCGTATACGAGCGGCGCCTGCCCAGAGCCGCGCCAGGCGTCGCGGACCGTCCCGATCAGCTCGGGATCGACGAGCGCGGCCTGCGCGCCAGATGCGGCCCAGAGGTGGCTGACATGCGCCTCATACTCGTGGGTTCCAGTGAAGGTGAGCGGCGTTGCGAACGGAGCCGGGGTGCAGCCGGCGGCCAGGCAGCCGAAGAAGCTGGCCACGAACGTCGTCGCCGTGCCCGACGCGAGCAGCACCGTCGCGCCCGCCGGCAGCTGTTGCTCGAGCGCGTGCGCGACGTACCCGACGGTTACCGCGAGCTCCGCATAGGAGATGAATTCCCAATCGCCGTCGGGCTGGGAGGCATGGATTCCACGGTCGCTCGCCGGCCCGTCAAGCCAGTCGAGCAGTCCGCGCTCGTTATCGGTCATCGTGCTTACGCGCTCACTGCGGTTTCGGCCTCGGCAGCCGCCGGTGCCGAGGGTTGCATCGCTGGTGGCGACGCCATTGCCAGCTGCAGTCGCCAGGCGCACAGCGCTGCCGCGAGCAGCGCGAGCACCGCCATTGCCCATCCGATCCGCGCCCGTTCGACCAAGGAGAGCGACTGGCTGGCGAACGCTGCAGCGACGACGGCGACGCCGATCGCACCGCCCACCTGCCGCAGGGCGCCGTTGATGCCGCTCGCTGACCCGAAGTCGTCCGGCGGTGCCGAGACGACCGAAAGGGCGACGAGCGCGGTCAAGCCCCCGGCGATGCCGAAGCCGTAGAGCAACTGCCCGGGCACGAATCCAAGCCAGTAGTTCTGTGTCTCGCTCGCGCCGATCGCCCACCACGCACAGCCCGCCGCGCCAATCAGCGTGCAGCCGAGCGTCAATCGCGCCGGTCCAAACCGACCGGCGAGCTGCGGCCCACGACGGCCCGCGATGGCGCTGGTGATCGAACCGGGGATGAACGCGAGACCGATTTCGAGTGGCGACCAGCCCCACGCCGACGAGAAGAACAGCACGCAGGCGAACGAGCCGCCGAACAGCGCCAGGCCGGCGAGGAAGCTTCCGGCGTTGGCCCAGGCCAACGTCCGGGATTGGAAGAGCTCAAGGTTCATCGACGCAGCCTCAGATCCGCGCGAGCGGACGATCGCCAGCGTCAGCGCGATGACCGCGATGACCGCGCAACCCCAGACGCGCACGTCGTCCGCGCCCCATCGCTGCACGCCGAGGATCGCGAACACGATCAGCGCCGCGCTGAGGGTCTGTGCCACCGTCCCGAGCGGATCCGGAACGGGGGCCGTGCGATCGCCCGGCTGCCGTGGCACGACGCGCAGCCCGAACACGAAGGCGCCAAAGCCGATCGCGGCCGAGAGCCAGAAGATCCATTGCCAGCTGGCTATCTCGAGCAGCACACCGCCAATCGTCGGAGCGGTGACGCTCCCGAGCGCCACGACAGTGCCCAAGGCGATGATCGCCTTGTACCGCTCCGCCGGCGGATAGGCCGCCAGCAGAATCGCCTGTCCGGCTGGGATCACCGTCGCGCCGCCGATCGCCTGCAGCGCCCGGGCGGCTATGAGTACGCCGATGCTCGGCGTGACAGCGCACGCGATCGACGCGAGCACGAACAGCAGCAGACCTCCGAGGAGAAAGCGCGGACGCCCGAAGTGGTCGGCAAGTCGACCGGACGTCAGCAACCCAGCCGCGAACGCGACGAAGTACGCGTCCAAGACCCAGGCCATCGTCTCGAGGCCTACGCCGGGGAACGATCGAGCGATCTCAGGCGTCGCGACGCTGATGATCGGCGCATCAACGACCGCAGCGTATGCCCCGAGCGATACAAGCACGAGCAAATTGCGTTGCAGCACTCGATTTCCTGGATCCATATTTCCCCTTGGACGTGGGCCGGAGAGCGTTCGTGTTTGTTACTGCAAGCGGACCCTACACACCAGGTGCTTATGCACCAAGTTTCGGCCACGGCAGCAGGCTACGAACAGGTCTCGAAGCCGTACAGCACGGAACTGCCCCACACGACGCGGACTGCCACATCGCTAACGCCCGGGCAGCACCACTCGTTACACGACTTGCCGTAAGCCTCAAGATTTGAATTCGGAAGGCAGAGTCGACTAGGGTGCCTGCCTGTCGCAACTGATGTCGACACCGTCTCCGCCGCCTGCCTGCGAATCCTGCCCCAGCCCAGCCTGACGCTGCCATTCGCCCAACCCGACTTTCCGGGTATTACGCGGCTCCGTCGGGGTGCGCGCGGGCCTTCCACGAGGCGTCAGTTCGTCCGGGCGGTGGCGTCGTAGCGGCGCTGGCATTGCGGACGCCGTCATCTGGTGAAACCGTGATGCCGGCGCGGCCCCAAGACGAGAGCGCTGCCCGCTCGGGGCAGCGCTGGATCGGTTCGGCCACGGGCCGATCGACGTGGCGCTCGTGCGCGACTTCATCGCCAAGGCGCTCGCGCACACGCCGTCGCCGACAAAGTCGCCGAGCTGCTTTATGAGTACCTGGCACACGATGATCGCGACCGTGGCGCGCTCGGACGCCCGCTCCGAAACAGGAGCAACTGCACGATCGCGCCGAGGTGATCGGGCGGGGCCACGGGTCGTGATCGCCGCGGCGGCCGGCGCGCCCGCTGGTCGCCTGAGGGCAGGGGGAGGCAGGCGGACATGCGCGCCGCCGCGAAGATGCCACGCGCGTATGTCTGACCCATGCGGACTCGGCGGCTCGCTAGCGTGCCGGCGCGACCGGGAGTGCCGACCGCCTCAGAGATGGTGCGCTCATGAGCGCGACCGACTTCGAGGCGGAGCCGGTGACTAGCAGAACGAGGGCAACGCCGGAAGCGTCTCGGCACGAGCACTTGCGTCCGCAAGAATCCGGGGATCGTATCCAAGCCCAACAGCTCCGTCGGCTGCTTCAGCGCCGAGATATGTACCTCCATCACTGTCCGTAAGCTGGGTGCCGGAGGCAGCGATAAACGTCGGAGTCGACGAAGTTCGGTAAGTCAGATCTCCGGCGCTCGGGAACGACGGGGTAGCTGAAGCGCTGTCGCGGGCGGCTGTGTTAACTTTATCACTCATGTGCTAGCTTCTTCTCATTGGCCGCCGTCGCTACTGGAGGACCCGTGGGTCGAGTCTATGCTGAGATCACTCCGCCGCTTCGCCAGTGGATCGAGCGGCAGCAGCTGTTCTTCGTTGGGACGGCGCCTCTGAGCGGCGAGGCGCACATTAACGTGTCGCCTAAAGGGCCGATTGGAACACTGAGCGTTCTTGGGCCACACGAGGTCGCGTATCTCGATGTGGTTGGCAGCGGTGCGGAGACCGTTGCGCATCTGCGTGAGAATGGACGCATTATCGTGATGCTGTGCGCATTCCAGGGGCCGCCGCGAATCCTTCGCCTGCATGGCAGCGGAGAGGTCATCTTGGCGCACGAGTCGCGTTTTGCCGCGCTGTTCGAGCGGTGCGATTTCGCTGCGGTGCGACCGGAGACTAGGCGCGCGATCATTCGTATCGATGTCACACGTGTGTCGGACTCGTGCGGCTACGGCGTGCCGTTGATGTCCTACCAGCGCGAGCGCCCGCATCAGGACGCCTGGGCGGAGAAGAAGCTGCGAGTAGGCGGCCCCAACGCACTCCGCGACTACCAGGTCGACAAGAACGCCGTCAGCGTCGACGGCCTGCCCGGCGTCGACGTGCCTACCTGATTTTGGCGTCACGAAATCGAAAGCGCTCGACGCGGATTCTCGCAGAGAATGAGCGTGATCTCGTCGTCCGACATGCCGATCGAGCGCATGTTCTCAACCTGCAAATTGAGGCCGCATGACCCGGCGGCGACGACCTGATCATCGCGCATCCGCAGCGACGAATGAGGCATGCGCTTGAGACGCTCGCCCGCCACGATGCAGGGAGCCGTCAGCGGGTCTGGATACGCTTTCGGCGAACTCGAAGCTGGAGAGTGAGGGCGCATGCACGCACCGATACTTGAGCGGTCCATCATCAGCTTGCAGGCACGACGAGACGAGCTCGTCGTTGAGCGTGCGCGGATCGACGAGGAGTGCTCCGGGATCGACGCAGCGCTCGCCGCCGTTGGCGCGTTGCGTGCTCGCTCAACGAACGCGAGCTACGGCGCCAGAAGGCCGGGGCCGCGTCCGGGAGCGCGCCGAGCGCCGCGTGGAGCCAACCGTGCGAAGATCCTCGCCGCTGCGAGTGAGCCAAGAACCGTCGCCGAGATCGCGACGCTCACCGGCATTAGAAAGACGGTTGTCGCCGCGACCGTCAGCCCGCTCGCGAAGCGCGGGGTGATGCGACGCGATGGGGCGGGCTACAGAACGGTCACGGCAGGCGTCGGTGTCAGATCGTCCGCAAGCGAATAGGCCGCTCGCTTGTGCGGCATCGTGACGTTGGCGCCGACACTTGCCCGCGCAGCGTATGCACGAGCGACTCGAACCGGTCCTCTTGGGAGAGGCCGCGGCGCGCGCGGGTCTCGCGCACGGCGACCCCGAGCGCTCGATGCTTGTTTGGGTGGATGCGGGGTACGACTGCTCCTCTCGATCGAAGGGAACCGAAGGAAGCCCTGGCGTCAGTCGGCGACCCGTGGGTCTACCGGTGATGCTCAGATGCGGATAGCGTTCATCCTGCATTGAAGGTCTGTGTCCTTCGGTGCCAGGCCCGGGGGTGTTGGCTCACCGCCCGGGCCAACTGCGTTGGGGTTTGTCGCGATCTCGTTTCCTGCGAGTTCGAGGGGGCTATGCAGTCGCAGCCTCCTCCTGGGAGGGCGCCGGGGTCGAGGCATCGTCGGCCGGCTGCTGCTGCTGTGCCGGCTTGGGCTGCGGGCTCTGTCTGCGGCCTCTGGACGCGGGCGTTCTGCGGCCCTTCGAGCCGCCGGCCTTCGCGCGGGCGCTGGTGGCCGGCTTCGCGCCGGGGCTGTCACTGGCGATCGACTTGGCCGTCACGCCCTTCTGGAGCTGGTACTTGCCCTTCTCGGGGCGCTCGACGTAGAGGCCCTTGGCGGCGTGGACGGCGAGGCGGGCGGCGACGCTGGCCTCCGGGGTCTTGCCGGCGAGCTTCTTCGCGAGTCTGCGGTCCTGGATCTCGGCGAGGATCTCGGCCGGGGTCATCGGCTTGCGCTTGCCGTCGAGCACCTGGATCACCGCCCACATGACCGAGCCCTCGCGCGGCCCCTGCGGCTTGGCTCTCAGCTGGTCGGGCTTGCTGTGTTGGCTGGTGCTGGTGGCGCTCATGGCGTCTCCTTAATTGATTGGGTGAGGACGACGACAGCATCGGTCGCAGGCGATCTCAATGTCCGCTCGGCGACGACGAGCGACGGCTGACATAGGGCTTGCCATCGTCGCCGCGTCGAGGTAGACGACGGTCTCCCAACCACCCGCAATAGGTCGGCCCAGGGGGTGTTCGAGCACCGCCCTGGGCCTGTGGCGCCGAAGGAACGAGCCCTTCGATGCCGCGGCACACCGTAGCCCGTTGATCGCTTCGCGTGCAGGGCGATGGTCGTCCCGTCGGTGCCCTTGACCACCTTCAAGGAGGCACCGTCATGGACGTCACGATCGATGCAGAGCAACGCGCCGCGCTGTGGGGCGACCTCACCCTCGACTTGACCGGGATCGATGGCGTCTACCTCGCGATCCGAGATCACGAGTGGGAGAAGGCGCGGGCGCTGCGCTGCCGCTTCGAGCAGGACATGCGCCTGCTCGATGACATCGGCTGGGCCAAGCAGCAGCCTGGCGAGCAGTTCGCACTCACGATCCCGCCCGGGGAGCTGCGGCCCGTGCTCCAGCGCCTGCACGACAACGCAAGCCGCCACGCCCACCAGCCGCTCGGCGGCACGCAGGCGGCGCTGCGCGGCGTCGAGATCTACGCCGACCTGCTCGAAGGCCTCGACGGCAAGCCCCAGCCAGACCCCGACGACGCGACGAGCGCATGAGCGTCCGGCGACGATCAGGCGGCGGGCAGCCGTCGGCTGGAGGCAAGCTGCTCGCGTTCGAGCGCCCGGCGCGGTCGCGCTGCACCGCTCCCGAGCAGCAGTTGCACGCGACGGAGGCGACGCTGCGCGCGACCGACGTCTATGCCAGGCTCATGCACCACCGGCTCGAGCTGGCACGACGCACGGGCGACCGCGCCGGGCTCGGTCGTCTCGACGGTGCTGCGCTCGTGCGCGTCGCCGTCGTTGCCGACGCGCTCGGATCCGCGCTTGAGCAGGCGCTCGCGCAGATCGAAGCAGACCTCGCGACACGCGCACGACTCGTCGCCGAAACAGTCCGCGAAGAGCCCGACCGGGAGGGGCCGAGATGAGCGACGACGCCATGCGCCCGACCGACCGCGGGCCGATCGCCGCGGCGCTCGTACGCGACTTCATCGCCAAGGCGCTCGCGCACGAGGCCGTCGCCGACGAGGTCGCCGAGCTGCTCTACACGTACCTGGCCCACGACGATCGCGATTCCGAGGTGCTCGCACGTCCGCTCCGCGGCATGATCGTCGAGATCATCGACCATGCCGCGACCGATGAGGACTGGCACGCGGTCTGCGCGCAACTGGTCGCCAATGCCTGCGACGCGCTCGAGCTGGCCAGCGCCGAGCCACCGGCCGACCAGAACGACAGCCTGCACGAATGACTCATGCAGGGCAGGCGCTTCAGGCCCGGACGGTGCGTGGCACGCGCGTTTCTGACTGGACGGGCCGCCGGAGCCGAATCCGGCGCGCGGTTTCGCCGCCCAGTTCGTCGCCGGGATCCTGCATGGGTGCCGCTCGGCATACTGGCTGGCATGGCGGAGCAGGTGCCAGCGGTCGGGAACGTTCTGGCGACGATCGAGCGTCGCGACTGGAAGCGGCTCGAGGGCCTGCTCGATCGCGAGGTTCATTGGACGACGGCGGCGGAGGAGCAGCTGTACGGTCGCGCCGAAGTGATCGGGCGCCTGTCCAATGACCCGCCGCCCGCACCTCCCGCCTACCACGAGCTGCGAGATGGCCGGGTCGTTCGCTGGATTGACACGCCCGGTTGACTTGACGCGCCGATGGCTTGGCGTGGGCGGGTGCTGCTTTCGCGACTACCGGCGTTGACAGGTTGCCGTGCTCAGCCTTCGAGGAGTCGCTGGAATGCTCCCTGTGTGACCGCGGCGCGGGTGCGTCCGGGATGGTCGGCGGCGATGAAGTGGTTGCCGATCCAGAGCGAGAAGGCGAGCAGGCAGCGTTCCTCGACCGCGGTCTCCTCGGCGCAGATGGTGGCGAAGAGTGAGCGCATGTAGTTCATGCGGCGGTTGTCGACCCGTCGGAGGCGGCGTGCGACCTGCTCGTCGCGGCGGGCCCAGTCGCGGACGGCGAGGTCGACGGCGAGCGGGTCGACGCCGAGCACCTGCTCGCCGGAGGTGGCGATCGCGCCGAGGCGCTCGAGCTTGGCTTTGGCGCTGGCGTTCGCGTCGTCGGCCTCGATGCGTTCGATGACGTCGTCGACGCTGATCTGCTCCCACGCGTGGAGGATCGCGTCGAGGAGGGTGGGCCGGTTGCCGAAGTAGCCGTAGAAGCCGCCCTTGCTGACGCCGAGCGTTCGTGCGAGCACTTCGACGCGGACCGCGTCCGGGCCGCCGGCGGCGAGCGCGTGCAGGCCGGCTTGGATCCAGGCGCTGCGTGGGGTGCGGGCTACGGCTACCACGTTCGTCCTCCCGGGTTGCGGTGCGTCGCATCCTCGCTGAACCATACGGTAGCGTATAGATGAGTCGAGGACGGGAGCGGACGATGAGACTTCCAAACGAGGCGTACACGTCGCGGCCGTGGCGGATCCACGAGATCGTCCCGGACTTCGCGCTCGAGGACGTGTGGGAGCTGCCGGGGCGCGGCGGCCCGGGCGACTTCCCCAGGCTCGTGCAATTGATCGCGTCGTTCGACCCGGCGCGCAGCGCCTCGCGCGTCTCCCGTGCGCTGTGGGGCATCCGCTGGAAGATCGGGAGCCTGCTCGGCTGGGACGGTCCCGACGACGGTGTGGGCGCGCGCGTCGCGACGCTGCGCGACCGGTTGCCCGCCGACCTGGCCGGCGGCGGGCCTGCGTTCGCCGCGCTCCCGTTCACCTCGCTCTACCTGACTGATGAGGAGTTCGCTGCGGAGGTCGCGAACAGGACGATGCACGGGGTCATGCACATCGGCGCGGTCGTCGACGAGGACGGCGCCTTCCGCGCGCAGATGGCGGTCCTCGTCAAGCCCAACGGCCGCTTCGGTCAGGCCTACATGGCCGCGATTCGGCCCTTCCGGCACCTGATCGTCTACCCGGCGCTGATGCGCCAGGGACGGGAGCTGTGGGAGCGCAGCGACCCCGCCGCCGTCACGCGCGAGAGCGCGCCGGGCTGAGCCGGGCCGGGCTACTCGCCGGCGGTCGTCTGCGGCGCCGGGCCGTGAAAGCGCGGCAGGCCGTCGTCGGGCAGCGGCTGCCAGACGGCGGCGGTCTCGATCCGCTGGTGGTAGGACGGGCGTACGCCCGGATCGCCGTCGAACGCTCCCAATCGCACCGCCATCCGCTCGGGGTCAATCGGGCTGCGGCTGTAGAGGTGCGATCCGCAGATCGAGCAGAACGCCTTCACGAACCCGCCCGACGGCGGCGCCCACTCGGAGATCGTCTCGCGGCCGCGGAGCACGACGAAGTCGGTCGCGCGCACGCGTGCCTGCGGGGAGGCGCTCGAGCCGGTGCGACGCTGGCAGCGCGTGCAGTGACACCAGCCTGCCGAGCCGAGCGGCCCGTCGATGCGGAACCGCACCGCTGCGCACGCGCAGCCGCCCTCGTGCTGCTCAAGTGCGGGACTGTCGTCCACAGCGCGATTATCTCCGACGGCCGCCACCGGGGTCACGGGACGCTGTTGGGGGACGTCTGCGTCGCGCGCGAGGCTGTCGTCCACATGGCCGAGGGCGTGGGCGGGCGGGTGCGCCGCAACATCGAGGTGAAGGCGATCGACCCCGATCCCGTGCGATCGCGGCGTATCTGCCAACAGCACGGCGCGCGCGACGAGGGCTGGCTCTACCAACGCGATATCTACTTCCGCGTCGAGCACGGACGCCTCAAGCTCCGCGAGCAGGCGCCCGGGAGCGCGCACCTCATCCGCTACGAGCGCGCCGACGAACGCCGCCAACGCGAGAGCCGCTACGTCATCGACCAAGTCGAGGACCCGGCGGCGACGCTCGCCGAGCTGCGCAGCGCGGGCGGGATGCTGTGCGTCGTGACGAAGCTGCGGCGCCTGTTCCTGTGGGGCCAGGCGCGGATCCACCTCGACGTCGTGGCGCAGCTCGGGACGTTCATCGAGCTCGAAGCCGTCGCGGCGCCAGGCTCGGATCTCAAGCGCGAGCACGCGCTGACGCGCGAGCTACGTGACCTGCTCGCGATCAGCGACCGCCGAATCGTGGCCGCCAGCTACGCCGACATGCTCCTCGCCGGCAGCCCGCAGTCATGACACGCAACGGTGACCCCTTGGGTGACGCCATCGCGAAGACGGGCCCGCGCGGCGCAAGCCTGCGGGTCCGGCCTCGTTTCGCCTAATCACCTCCGGCGGTTCCACTTCCCGGCTCGCGGTCGGGACTCCATCCCTGGGACGTGAGCTGCTCGCAGGCGCTCGTTCCGAAGCTCATTCCGCCGTCGTCTTGGACGGACGCTTGGTCGCTGCCGTCGCTGAGGGTGCACACCGCACTGAGCTGGGGAGGGGCGGAGCTTTGCGGCGTGGTGGTCCATGTGTTGCCGTGGGCGGCCTGGCCTTGTACGAAGGCCGCGCAGTCACTCGTCGCAGAGCTTCCGGCGAACTCAACCGTCGCGTCGTGCCCTTCCATGTAGAGCGTGCACGGGCTCGAGTACTGCCCTGCGTCGAGGGCGTCTACGTCATGGTCGTACTCGCGGAGGCGGCCAGGTTGGAAGTCGATCGTGATCAGCGACCCTTGCCCGCTGCCCGGATAGGTGAGGCTGAACCCCGAGCCCGAAAGCTGGCCGGTCAGCGACGTGACCGAGCCGAGCCCCTCGTTGAGCTGGAGCGTGAGACCGTTGCCTGCGATCGTGCCGGTGAACGCGATCGCCTGCGAGTCGATTCCCGACCCCGCCGGCGACTTGAGGATCGACTGCTGCAGTGCACCCGAGATGTTCGAACCCGCGCGCGTCCACTGGATGAAGATGACCGCGTTGCTTGCCGTTCCCACGAACGACGCGGCGCCATCGGAGCCGACACTCCCGCTGGAGCTGCCGCCCGAATCGCTCACGCCTGGACTCTCGCTCACGCTGGGGTGATTCGTGTTCGTGCGTGCGAGCACAACCGCAAGAGCGACAGCGAGTACCGCTGCTCCGACGACGATGCTGAACGTCAGCGCTCTGCGCATGCCCGATGCATTGCGCGTCTCCGCACCGCTGAGGAGCCGGGCTAACGCCGGGCTGCGCGTCTTCTCGGCGGTCTCGGCGCCGTGTTCGCCGCGACGGTTCTGTATCCCGCTCCATCGCGTTGCATCATGCCGCGCTTGGTGAGCGTGCTTACGGTTGTGGCGACGACCGTCTTTCTGACGCCTGTGAGGGTCGCGATCTCGGCGACGGTCTTGGCGCTGTCGCTCGCCACCGCGAGGATCTTCGCGCGGTTGGCTCCGCGCGGCGCCCGGCGTGCTCCCGGAGCAGGCCCCGGCTTCCTGGTGCGAGAACGCGCGATCGTTGAGCGAGCTGGGACCGCGCCAACGGCCGCGAGGGCCGCCTCGATGCGGGAGTGCTCGTCGTCGATCCGGGCGCGCTCAGCGACGAGTTCGGCTCGTCGTGCCTTCAGGCTGATGATGGACTGCTCGAGTGTTGACATCCGTGGGGGCATGCGCCGTCGCTCTCCAACGTCGGGTTCACAGAAAGACTATTTGGATCTGCCGACAGCTCCTGATTCAGTAGCGCCCGAGCGATTTGGCAGACCCGGCCGGGCCGTTCGTCGTCGTCCCTCACGCTCGCGCCTCACCGCACCGGCCGAGCGCGGCCGAACGGCTCATAGCGGCGTTCGCGTTACGACGGGGAGGTACGGAGCCTCGCCAGTCGTTGCTCCGGATGTTGGGGGCATGCGTGGCCTCGTAGCGTGGTCGCATGGCAGGGATACGCGCTTGGTGGCGGATGACGGTGCTCGCCGGGGCGGTCGTGCTGGCCGGCGCGGTGCTCGCGCCGGCAGCGCGTGCGCGTCTGGTGTTCGTGCGTGGCATCCATACCGAGCATCCGGTGATCTGGGTCGCGCGCGACGACGGGCGCGGCGCGCATCGGCTCGTGGCGGGTGCGGGTCCGAGCATCTCGCCGGACGGGCGGCTGGTGGCATACGACGTGCCGGGCGCGCACCACACGCCGCGGCTGATGGTCGTCCCGGCGGCGGGCGGCCGACCGCGGCTGCTGTTGGGCGGCGGTACGGGTGCGGCCTGGTCGCCGGACGGCCGGCGGATCGCGACGACCTTGCTGACGGTGCCGACGCGCACGCGCCCGCAGACAGCTGAGATCGTGACGGTCGATCTGGCGAGCGGCGCGGTCCATGCGATCGCGCCGCCCGGGCTGCCGGAGGGGGTGAGCTTCTCGCCGGGACGCCAGGTGGCTGGCCTGGACGGTCACGACGCAGCCGGCGGGCTCGGGCCGGCCGCACGACGACGTCTACCGTGCGCCCGCGACCGGCGGGCGGCCGGTGCGGATCACTCGCACGGGGGACGCCATGTGGCCGGTGTGGGGGCCGCGGTGGATCGCGTTCGTGCGCGAGCGGCGGTGCTCGACGCACGGTTGCATCCCGAAGGACGACGTCTACCTCGTCAAGCCATCCGGCTCCGGCATGCGCCGCCTCACGCGCGCAGCGATCGGCGCTCGGATGTTCGGGTTCGTGCCGACGGGCTGGTCCGCGAACGGGCACCGGCTGCTCGCCGCCTTCCACGGCCTGGGGGTCGGCTACGCGGTCGCGATCGACGCGGGCACCGGGGCCGTGCACCGGATCGAGCAGGCATCCCGCGCGACCGGCGGGCGCAGCGTCGACGGGGTCGCGATCTCGCGCGACGGCACGACGATCCTCGGCGTGCAGCCCAACCCGGCCGGCACCGAAGCGAACGTCGTCGCGCTGCCCTGGCACGGCGGCCGGCCCCGCCTGCTCGCCCGCGACGCACAGACACCGAGCTGGAGCCGATAGGAGCCCAGGCCCCGCGTGCGTGCATCGGAGATGGCGCTCCCCGGAGCGCCCGTCACGACGGGAGATCCCGGACCTCCACAAAACGGTAGCCGCGGTCGGGGAAATACGTCCACATCCCGCCCCCGCTATGAAAAAAGCCTGCAAATGCAGGCTTTTTTCGTTCGAGCTGCAGTGGCGAGGGGTGGACGAGGCGTCGCGAAGCGGCGCTGTTTCGTCAGGGTGCGCTTGACCGATGCTTGGATCGCGCGATCGAGCTTCGGGCCGGAGCTAGGATCTGGCGCGTGAAAACTCGCGAGTTCCTTGAGTCCGCGCGGATGGCGGCGTTCCAGCTCGAACGCTCAGGCGCTGAGCCCTGGGTGCCGTCGAACTATCCGGCCTTTCTAGCGATCGCCGACGAGGTTCTCGACGCGTCGCCTGATCATCTGCGCCCGATCCTCAGTGACCTGATGGAAAAGCGGGCTTCTGCGCATGCCGCCCTCCAGCGGATCTCGGAGCGGGAGCGTAGCTACGTGGCCGCCGGCTGCTTCGCGGACGGAGCGCGATACACAAGGCCAGGTGAGCTGTTGTTCTCCGGGCCCTCGCTGTATTCGCGAAGCGCGGGATACGTATCAGTCGCCTGGGGTCTGTCCGCCGACGAGCGCCGCTTCGCCGAGGAGTCGTTCGACGACTACGAGGTGCTCGTTGACGCTCGCCACGACCTGAGCCGGATGCTCCTGCGGCTGTCGGAGGAACCACCCGCTGTCGGGTTCTCGCTCCAGGTTCTGATGGAGCACGCTGACGACGACTCGCTCAAGCGCGTCCCGGTGAGTGATCTCTTCGCATCCAGACAGCACCGTGACGAGAGACGGCTTCTCAAGTACCTCAAGACCTTCGATACCGCCCGCAAGGTCGAGAACCGCCGTGAGGAGCTGTGGCTCCTGTTCCAGGGCACGGGAGTTCGCGCGCCCGACCGCGGTGCCTGTCCCGGCTTCGATGACGTCATCGCTCTTATTACCGCAAACGAGGTGAGCGGTCTCTACGACTGCTATGAGAAGACTCCCGACCAGCGGGAGCGCGAATACGCCGCACGTGCGTTCGCGGAGCTGTTTCGCGCGAGCCTGCACGAAGAGCGGCCTGCCAGCGTGTACTCGAGTGCCAGCCGTCTGATCGACTGGGATCGGCACGATCTCCCGGTATTGGCCGAGTCGATGCTCGACGAGTTCGACAAGGTTTCCCGGTTCTCCTTGGACCGCAGTCGTGAGTTCGATGTGGTCTTGCGGACGCTGCGGGATGCTCCGAGCTCGCCGGCGGCGCAGATCTTCCGAGACCGCGTCGCCGCCAAGCTCATGCTTGCGTTCACCGGTCCGGTGCTCGTGGCACTGCGCGTTCTGCCCGATGCCGAGAGCGCGGGCTGGCTCGGGGTCGCGAACGGAACGGCGCATCTCCTGACCTGGCCTGCGGGCGACGAGCCGACAGCGGTCTGCGGCGTCGCGCTCGACGACGAGCGCGACATTGATCCCGAGGATTGGGCACGCATCCTTACCGGGAGAGACGAGCAGATGCTGTGCTCGGCATGCCGACGCACGCGCTGGCCGCACGCGCTGCAGCAGCTCTCACCGACGCCGGGACTCGACCAAGCGAGCCATGACGCGCTGAAACCGATCGTCGACGCGGCTCTCCAGCAGGCAATCGAGCGTCGCTACTGGAGGAACCCGTCTCAGGAGGAGATCGTCGCGGCGCTCGTGGAGCACGTCGGGCGGCGGCTTGAGCACGAGCTGCTGGCGCAAGGATCGTCCATACACGAGCACGCGCTCAAGCGGCTCGACGAGCTCCCGGATAGCTATCTGAAACAGCTCGAGCGCCTTGCGGAGGCCGGTGCTGACCTTTCGCCGCCGGTCGAAGAGCAGCGGGACGCGTGGGTGGCCTTCCTGATGGCTCCCGAACGCTTCGGCGAGATGGCGTTCTGGTACAAGGCGATCTGCCACCGCAGCGGGGAATCCACGATCGGCACACCCTCTCGGTATGTGCATCGCGACGACGTGAGCGACCTCCCGCACCGTCGAACTCGGGCCGCCGCGAGCTGAGCGCGTTCGCCGGTTGGATCGCGCCGAGTCCGCCGCTACGCTCCTTCCATGTCCAAGCAGCCCGTCACGATGGTCGGCATCGACACTGAACTGCTCGAAGCGCTGCGCGCCGAGGCACCGGGCAAGCCCGATCGGGAGTTGCTTGAAGACCTCGCCCACCGCAAGCTCGGGATGAGCGCGATCCGCCGCATTCGCTCGCGCTTTAATCTTCCTGAGGACGAGGCGATTCGTGTCGGCGTTGAAGCTGTGCACGAAGCACGTCGCGAGCGTTGACGCGGGTCGTCATAGACGCCAGCGCGCTGCTGTCCGGCATCGTCGGCAACGATCCGAGTCCGCCCGCGCGTCTGGTCGATGGCCTGTTTGACGGTCACTTCGAAGCTGTCGTCTGTCCGCGTCTTCTGCGCGAGGTCAGACGTGGCTCGGACTCTGAGCGATTTGCCGCTCATGAGATGTCGGTGACGGTTGTCCGACGGAACGCGTTTCCTGCGACGCGTCAGCGGGCGTTGGTGGCTGCGGAGGAGCCGCGTCCGTCGTGTGCGGCGACGACGTAGACGGCGTGGTCTTGCTCGTCGTGGAGGTAGATGAGGATCAGCCAGGGCCAGGGGCCGATGAGGAAGCGGGTGCCTTCCCAGGCGCCGGTTAGCGCGCGGCCGGCGAGCGGGAAGCGTTCGAGGATGCGCAGTGAGGCCTGAACGCGTCGGATGGCGTTGGCGGGCAGGCCGAGCGTCTCGATCAGCTCACCGAGGTCGGCGACTGCGCGCGGCGTGACGATGACGCGGGGCAACGACTATGCGAGGTCGTCGAGCAAGATGCCGTCGCCGCGCCGGGCCTGCGTGATGCCTTCTTGTGTGCGCTTGTAGGCGCCGGGAATGCCGTCGAGGAGTTGCACGATGTGTGCGGCGTCGGGGTCGGCACCGTCGAGGGCCGTCGACAGGAGGGACTTGGCGAGCGTGCCCTCTTGGAGGTGCATCCGCTCGGCAAGCCGCGAGAGCTTCTCGGAGTACTCCGGGTCGAGCGAGAGATTGATTCGGCTAGCCATGACTTCCACCCTACACGGATCGTAACGTCCTGTACAGGGTTCGCATGGCGCTCGGCATCAGACCAACTCCCGCACGACCACGAACCGATACCCGGTCGCGGGTTGGTGTCCAAAACCCGCCCCCGCTATGAAAGAAAGCCCTGCAAATCAGGGCTTTCTACGTTAACGGATCGGGCGGCGAGAGCAACTTCCTCCCGAGATTTCCTCCAGAGCCGTTCCTAAAGACGGTAGACCGCACGGGACTGTTGGCCACCGCCGCGCGACGCAGATGGTTCTCGCCTCACGAGTGCCTGCTACGGCGATCGTGTGCGCGGCCCGAAAGCACGGGAAAGCCGAACGCCTCGCCGCGCACGAGCACGTCGATCTGACGTGTGACTCTGGAAAGCCTTGAAGGAAGGTGCGCGTCGCGTCGGACGGTCGCCGCATCGCCGCCGCTCTCAGGCCGGCGCGAGCAGCCGCAGCAGGTCCGCGACCCGCTGCTTGCGCACGAGCGGATCGGGCAGCGGCAGGTGCTCGATGACCGTGTAGTGATTGCGGCGGCCGCGGCGCTCGCGGGTCAGGTATCCGGCCTCGACCAGCTCGTCGACGATGCGGTGCGCCGCGCGCTCGGTGATTCCGGCGCGCTCGGCGATATCGCGCAGGCGGCTGCTCGGATCGTCGGCGACGCAGAGGAGCACCTGGGCGTGGTTGCTGAGGAAGGTCCACTGAGCCATCGCGCGAAGAATATCTGACATTCATTTCATGAATTTTCGTTCGTGCTACTGTTGGAGGACATCAACGGAAGGGGCAGGTCATGCCCTGGTTCAAATGCTCGCGCTGCAGAATCCGTCGCTCGGGACTCGACGTCGCGATCACCGCAGCGCAGGACAGGTGCCCGTTGTGCGGGCGCCCGCTGGAAGCCGTGAGCGACCTTGCGTCGCTGATGGGGTCCCGTTTCCTGACCAATGACGTGCTGTCCGCGCACGTCGGCGACGTCTCGGCGTCATTGTCTGCCGCAGGGAGCGCCGCCGACCGCAACGCGGCCTCCGACGCATTCGCGGCAGACCGTTGGTTGGACGAGGGCGGCAGCGGCAAGTCGGGGAGGTGATGCCCGATGGCCGTCTCCGGAGGTTCGTCTGCCTCGGCGACTCGCTTCGGTTGCGTCTGCGGACGTGAGCTCCAAGTCTATGGCCGCGACCGTCACCGCCGCTACTACGAGCTCGACGACGCGGCGCACGTGATGCCGGTCATGACGCGCGTCTGCCCGGGCTGCGGCCACGGGCTGCCCGGGAAGAATGCGCGGTAAGGCAGTGCCCTTCCAGGGGGCGACAGGTATGCCCGGCTATCGGCGCATGGCGCCGGTCTGTTCGGGACCAGCGGGTTCGAGTCCCGTCACCTCCACTGTCCCGTCGTCGAGCGGATCGGCTGCGCACGCGGTCTTCGCGGCGAGCGCGCTCGTGGGCAGCGGGTAGCGGGAGGGTGCGACACCGGTCGGGGAGCGCGCGTCCGCGCGATCCGCATGCAGGCCGCGACCCCGGAACACGTTCGCAGCGCCGCACGGCTCGCTACCCACTCTCAGGATCCACCCCTCGATCTGCGCGCAGTCAGGGCCCTCTGCGAGGAGCGCCGCTCGTTCGACGATGTGGGTCTCAGACCCGCTCGGGCCGCGCGAGACGCGTCACGATCGAGCGGATCGTCCTCAATCATCGTCGGTGTGCGGATCTCGCCGGCACGTCGAGCTCGGTCTTCGCGTCGGCGGCGCGTCGTTCTGCGGCCGCACGACGATCTGCTGCCTCCGCCTTCAGGCGCCGCTGCTCGACTCCGTAGCTGGCAACCTGCTCGGCCAGGAGCTTCTGCCTGCGGGACGTGAACGTCCGGTCCATGAGGATTCCTCAATCCGCTCCGCGAGAGGTCGGCCATACGCTGGCCGGGAGCGGTGGCGCCAGCGCGACAAGAACCTCACCCCCGATGGTAGTCGCTCGCCCGACGACCTGGGAGAGGTTTCGAAGCCGCTCGCTCGCATCCAGACGCCGACGTTGCAGATTTCGGCGGCTCGGCGTCCCGCGCCGGCTGACGTCGGGCGCGGGTGCCGTCAGCTCGTGGCGGGGCGGGTTACGAGGCTTGGACGTTGATTGCCTTCGGGCCTTTGGGCCCGGGCTCGGAGTCGTAGGTGACCTTCGTGCCCTCGGCGAGCGAGCGGTAGCCGTCGCCGACGATCGCGCTGTGATGGACGAAGAGGTCGTCTGACTGGTCGTCGGGCGTGATGAACCCGAAGCCCTTGTCGTCCTTGAACCACTTCACGGTTCCTGTCGCCATGGTCTTCCTCCACGGTCGTGTGCTGCGGACGCGGAGGATGCGGGTGGGGCAACGACGACGAGCGCTGGCACTGGTGTGCCGGGCGGGGGTTCCCGATCCGGCTTGAACGCTCACAGTAGCAGCCCGCTGCTGATGCACCTCGGCGATGACGGGGTCGCCAGCGGGTACGGTGTGTGCCTGGTGTGCCGGGAAGTCGCGATCGCCGTCTTCGCGCAAACGGAAAACCCGAGTACATGTGGGCCGGCTGGGTTAGGAGCCCAAGGGGCATAGAGGCTTCCATGACCCGTGCGATTTCGCAGATCACGCTCAGCAACGGCGTCGTGATGCCGATCCTCGGCTTCGGCGTCTTCCAGATCCCCGCAGACCAGACCGAGCAGGCTGTGACCGACGCGCTCGCCGCGGGCTATCGCTCGCTCGACACCGCCGCGTCCTATGGCAACGAGGAGGCCGTGGGTCGGGCGATCGCCAGCAGCGGCATCCCCCGTGACGAGCTGTTCGTCACGAGTCGGTCGCCCAAGTCGTCCTGCGCTGGCTGATCCAGCGCGGCGTCGTCGTCATCCCCAAGTCCGTCCGGGCCGAGCGGATGCGCGAGAACATCGACATCTTCGACTTCCAGCTCACCGACGAGCAGATGGCGCGCATCGCGGACCTCGACACCGGCGCGTCGCTGTTCTTCGACCACCGCGACCCCGAGGCGGTCACCAGACTCGGCAACCGCCGCGTCGACTGACGCCGCGCGGCGCGCTCAGCCCGCGGGGCGCTCCAGGATCTCGCAGCGGTAACCGTCAAGCGGACGGAAGGGGTGGTGCCGACCGGCTCGCGGTCAGTTGCTAGTGGCTGGTTCCGCTTGCTGTGCGCGAGGGATCGTTAGACCCGTTGAGCAGGCGTTGGGCGAGACCGGTCAGCCGGATCACGCGCGTCACGATCTCGCTCGGCAGGATCGTGAGCGGCCGGCGGCGGTCCTGGGCGGCGTCGTGGGTTTGCAGCAGCGCGCGCAGGCCGGTCGAGTCGGTAAGACCCGCGTGAGGTCGAGCACGATCTCGGCTGCTGCCTCGGGCTGCTGCTGGAGAGCGGCATGGAGTCGAGGGCTGGTGGCGATGTCCAGCTCGCCGCTCACGGCTATCCGTGCCACGCCGCCCTCAGACGAGGCTTCGATGTCGAAGAGCGGGGAATTCGTCATCGGCGAGCAGCGTAGATCTTTGCGGCGAGTCTCGTTGCTCATGCCATTTCCGTGCGGGCCTCGTACTGCTTGTCGTCCTTCACCCGCTTGCGCAGCGTTACCCGCTTCCTCAGCTGAGGATGCTTGATGGCCGGGTGGGTTTCCGTGTGGCGGTTTCGCACGCGGGGCGGCGGGTACCCGTGACAGGTCGGTGGTGCGCTAGCGGTATGGCGTGCTGCGTGAGCGCGAGCGAGGAGGGAGCGGTGCCGTCGTTCGCAGCTACGCGGGATGCGCCTGCGCAGGCGCGTTGGTGGGCCGGGGCGACGGTGCCCGCCCATCTGTGCGAGGCGGCGATGTTGGCTGTCTCGGAGCTGGTGACCAATGCGCTCGTGCACGGCCGCTTGACTGACGACGAGGAGATCGAGGTAGGGGCGCTTTGTGGCCGCAGACGCGTGCGCGTCTGGGTCGCCGCGCGCGGCGAGCCGTTCACTCCATTGGCGACGACGAGCGCAGGCGCAGACGGCGGATGGGGCCTGTGGCTCGTGGACTCGGTCGTACGCTCGTGGGGCGTCTGGCAGCAGGGACCGCGGACGGTCGTCTGGTTCGAGGTCTAGCTTCGACTGCGCATGGTGCGATTTCAGCTTGCCTGCTCGGCGACAATGGTCTGGTGACTCGGGACGACGATCGCGTGGAGCAGGAGCACGAGCCGGATCGGTCGAGGTGTCCGATCTGCGGCGAGCCCGAGGTGGGACGGAGACGACCCCGTGACGATGCTGGTTCCGGCTTCAACGATCCGGATCAGCCGGCCCTGCTCGCCTTCTGTGCGCGCGGGCACGAGTGGTGGCCGGGCGGAACGGCGCACGTCAACTGACTTTGTTCCTCATCTGAGCGTTCACGGCGCCGGGCGCGGTGCCGCCGGAGATCACGCGCAGATCGGGTCGACGTCCTGCCGCCGGAGGCCGGTGGGTTTCGCATCGCCAGCAGCGGTCGCCTGGCGCGCGAGCGGTGCTCGGCAGGTCCGGCACACCCGCGGCGTCTGGCGCACGAGCACCCTCAGCTTCGTTTCGGCTGCGCGTGATCTG
This sequence comes from Gaiellaceae bacterium, assembly GCA_035573355.1. Taxonomy (GTDB): domain Bacteria; phylum Actinomycetota; class Thermoleophilia; order Gaiellales; family Gaiellaceae; genus 3-1-20CM-4-69-9. Next base: position 40,284 of record DATMZV010000178.1, read on the forward strand.
CTCGCTTGTCGCGCCGGATCACGGCGAGCACCGCGGCGAGCAGCGGAGCGCTCGGATGCGAATGGCGCTCGCGTGTGGCATTGGGCGAGCTGCGCTGGGCGGCCGGAGGCGGGGATGGTCTTCATGAAGCTGTGTCCGCGGAGGGTGCCGCGGCGGTGGGCCGACGCCGGATTGCGAGAGATCGCTCTCGGAGTGCTGAGCGACGCCGACCGCAGCGCTGCAGATTTCGGCGGCTCGGCGTCCCGCGCCGGCTCACGTCGGGCGCGGGTGCCGTCAGCTCGCGGCGGAGCGGGTTACGAAGCTTGGACGTTGATCGCCTTCGGGCCCTTGGGCCCGGGCTCGGAGTCGTAGGTGACCTTCGCGCCCTCGGCGAGTGAGCGGTAGCCGTCGCCGACGATCGAGCTGTGGTGGACGAAGAGGTCCTTCGACTGGTCGTCGGGGGTGATGAACCCGAAGCCCTTGTCGTCGCTGAACCACTTCACGGTTCCTGTCGCCATGGTCTTCCTCCACGGTCATGTGCTGCGAACGAGGAGGGTGCGGGTGAGGCAACGACGACGAGCGCTGGCACGGCTGTGCCAGATCGTTGCGATCCAGCTTGAACGTCCAGCGTAGCAGCCACCGCTGCCGCACCTCACCGCGCTGCTAGGGTCAGATGGCCTGGCGCTGGCTGCGGTCGAGCATGTGGCGGCGCTGAACGGATCGCACGTCTCATGGACTGCGCGGAGGGAAGCCCGAATGTCGTTCGGATCGCCCGTATGAGTCGGCGCCTGCGTCAGGTGGTCCGTGCGTGGCGCCGCCCCACACGCGCATCGCAGCAAGAACAAGCGCTGAGAGCGCGCGTGGAGCGCCTCGAGTCGGTCGTCGAGGGGCTCCAGGACGCCGTCTATCGTCAGGCCCAGCAGCACGACCGAGACCTCGAAGAGTTGCGCCGACGCACCGAGCCCACAGAGATCGCCCGCGCTCTCAGCGAGGACGCGCGCAGACGCGGCCTCTGACCGCAGCAGACGGTTGAGGCGAGCCGGCCCGCAGACTGCGTCGCCGCCGACTTAAGGCGTGACGCCGCGCAGTGGGTTCTTCCAGCGCAGTTCGGTGAAGCGGGCGAAGTCGGTGTCGGTGGAGTGGAGGGTGAGGCCGTGTTCGATCGCGAGCGCGGCGAGCATCGCGTCGGGGACGAGGCCGCCGCGGATGTCGTGTCTGGCGATCAGGTCGCCGAGGATGCGGGCGTGCTCGGGGCCGGGCTCGGGGATCCAGGCGACGGGTGCGGCGAGCCAGTCGGTGACGCGCTCCCAGGCCGTGGCGGGCGAGAGCGGTCTCGGGAACGCGCGCGGGTGCGTCGAGATGCGCAGGAAGGCGCCGAGGCTTGCCCAGGGGATGCCGACGCGGCGCGAGCCGTTGAGCTGCTCGGTCAGCCACTCGCGGGCGGCGGCGTGCTGTTCGGCTCCTCTGTGGACGGCGTAGAGGAGCAGGTTGGCGTCGAGCAGCATCAGGGGGCTGCTGGCCCGTCGAGCGTCTCGATCGCGTCGGCGACGTTCGAGTAGTCGATCCCGGCGCCGAGGTTGTGCGTCTTCTGCACGAACGGCGCGGTCGACTGCTCGCGCACGAGGCCGGCGCGGACGAGGTCGTTGACGGCCTCGCTGAGGCCGATCGAGCGCTCGCGCCGGAGCTTCTCGACCGCGGCGGCGACGTCGTCGGCGCTTCCGCTCATAACCCGAAGGTCGCGGGTTCGAAGGGCGAACCCGGCTGGACGGACGCGATCATCTCCACCGATGCGTGGTAGTGGGCCGGCCGTCATCGAACCCGGCCTCGTGGAGCATCTCGGCGACCTCGATGACGTGATCGAGGAAGAGTCGTTCACTGCCACTGCAAGGTCTGTGCGCGGCTTGGCGCGCGACGTCGATGAGGTGTGGCGAGCCGGTCGGACGGGAACGACTTACTTCTGGCGACGAAGACGGACACCGATGCAGCCGCGAAGGGCCGCGCGGCAGGAAAGGCAGCACGCGTAGATGCGCCCCGCT
>DATMZV010000179.1:0-2682 GCA_035573355.1 Gaiellaceae bacterium
CGCCGATCCCGACCGAGGCTTCGATGATCTGCAGCCCGAAGCCGAACGCGATCCCGCGAGCCTTCGCCACGCCGTAGTACGTGAAGAGCGGCAGGGCGACGGCCGCCTGAACGAGCCCGACGTTGCCCGGCCAGAGAGGGAAGATCGTCGCAACGTTCATCAGCACCAGCACGACCCCGGCTGCGGGCAGCCCCTCGTGGATCCCGAACGCGCGCATCGCCGTGTAGACCGCGAACAGCTGAAAAGTCCAGCCGAGCAACTGGAAGAAGAGCGCGAGCGCTGCCGGGCCGGGCTTGCGCATCACGCTGAGGCCGTAGCGCGCGAGTCTGATCACCTTACGCACGGCACTGAGCCCTTCTTCGATGCCTGCGTAGTGGTCGCTGCGGGCTCCCATGATCGCGACGCTGAAGAGCACGACGCCCGCGGCGACGACGGCGATCAGACTCGTGACAGCCCAGTCCGGGATGTGCGCGGTGATGACGACGTAGACGATCAGCGCCATCACGGAAACGAGGTCGAACACGCGGTGCGCGAAGACCGTGCCGAGGAGCCGCGCCCAGGCGCCCTCGTGCTTCATGCGACGGTTCAGCACCGCGACGCGCGCGAGCTCGCCGATTCTTCCCGGGAGGATCGCGTTCGCGAAGAGCCCGATTGAGAACGCCGAGAAGACGAGCATGAAACTCGGGTGCGGCGGGTCGAAGGCCTGCACGATGACCGTCCGCCACGCGAGCGCCCGCACGAGCACCGAGAGCAGGTTCAGTCCGACGGCGGCGGCAACCCATTTCCATTCGACCGCCCTGAACACGTCGCCGACGGCTCCCCAGGCCGGCCCTCGCCACCAGAGGAGCAAGATCACGCCGGCGGCAGCGACGACGACGACCGTTGCGTGCGTCCAGCGGTTCCGGACGATGTTCACGAGCCCGAGATCGCCCGCTCGTAGATCCCGACGAGCCGGCGCCCGATGTCCGGCCAGGAATAGCGCTCGACGGCGACGCGTCGCGCGGCCGCGCCGAGCACGGCGCGGCGAGGCTCGTCTTCGAGCAGGCCGGTGACCGCGTCGGCGAGCGCACGCTCGTCGCCCGCGGGAACCGAAACGCCCGTCTCCTCCGTCATGACTTCGCGGTAGCCGTCGATGTCCGATGCGATCACCGGCGTCGCGCAGGCAAAGGCTCGCGTCAGCACCATCCCGAAGCTTTCCCCACCGAGCGACGGTGCAACAAGTGCCTTGGCGCGGAGCAGCTCCGCGGTGAGGTCTTCCTGTGACAGGAAGCCGAGGATGTCGATCCCGTCGTCCGGCACGCGCTCGCGGGTGAGGAGGAGCCGCACCGCGAGCGGATCCGCGCCGGCGATCCGCAAGCGCGCGCCTGTGCGGCGCCTGATGTCCGGCCAGGCCCGAAGCAGGATTTGCAGGCCCTTGCGTGCTTCCTGGCGGCCGGCGAACACGATCTGCTGCTCGCGGTCATGTGCGTTTGCCTCCGGGGGAATGAGCACGCCGTTGGGCACGACCTCGTATTCGCCTGGAAGCCAGGCGGCGGCGGTGTCGCGCGCGTGGGGAGAAACGGCGATCCGGTGGTCGAGCCGTTCGGCGAGGAATCCCCAGAGCGGCGTGCCACCCTTCATCCAGCCGAGCTTGCCGTGCGCGTGGAACGTGCCGACCATCGGCCCGCGCCAGAGCGCGACTGCGGCAACCGCGATCGCCGGCGTCATCGGCTCGTGGACGTGCAGCACGTCGAAGCGCTCACGCGCGAGCGCGCGCCTCACGCGTGGGATCGTTCGAGGTGAGAGCACGATGTTCGGGAGCGTTCCGTTCGCGGGCACGATCACCGAACGGCCGACCGGGATGATCTCGGGCGGCGGAAGATCGTGGCGCCCAAGGCGGGGGTGCAGGACGCGCGTGAAGCTACCGGGCGGGTCGTTGCCGATGATCGTGCGCGTCTCCACCCCGTGCCCCCGCAGGGCTTCGGCCTGGAGCTCGGCGTGCTCCACCACCGCCCCCCAGAAGGACCAGGAGTACGGGACGACGATGCCGACCTTCATGCGGAAGCTAACCCGGTAGCCAGTCGTCGCGGTACTCGACGTCCGCGTCCTCGGGGAAGCCGGCGTAGGCCTCCTCGCCCTGCGTCGTTTCACGCTCGACACCGGCACGGTGGCGCTGCGCGAGCTCCGACTCGAGATAGCGGACGCCGCCGCCTGTGCGTGGCCCGACAGCAAGGACCGCACACGGGCCGTCGCCTGCGCCCACGATGACGTGCTCGGTCCCCGCAGGGCAATGAAAGAAATCCCAGGCCTTGAGCGGCCGTTCCTCACCTTCGACCAGCAGCAGCGCTTCGCCTTGGAGCACGAGGAAGCCCTCCTGGTCCTGGTCTTCCGCGTGGTACATGCAGGCCGGCTGTCCGGGCTGGAGAACACCGATGTTGATTCCGAGCTGGGGGAACTTCGCATCGCCCACGCCCTCGAACCGAGTGTAGGCGCCGAAGGCGCCTTCGAGCCAGCGCGCCTCGCGGGCGTTCAGAATGAACCAGCCCTCGCCTTTCGGCGCGAGACCTTCGCCTGCCTTCTCGACCGGAGCCTCCGGGACCATCCGCGTATTCTGCCCCTGATGGAAGGCCTCGCCGAGCTGCACACCCATCTCGGCGGCTCGGTCGCCTCCGACATCCTCTGGAGCCTCGCGCACGAGCAGGG
>DATMZV010000180.1:0-10780 GCA_035573355.1 Gaiellaceae bacterium
GTGATCGACAAGCATTTCTTCACGAGGCGCAACCTCTGGCATCTCCACGCGATGGTGCGCTTCCTGCGCAAGCATCCGGAGCGCCTCTTCGCGCTGCGATGACGACCGAGAAGTACGGCCCCAAGGCTGAGCGCTGGTCCCAGGACGCATACGCCGACGCGGCGACGTACTTCCGTCGTCGCGGCGAGGTGATCCTCGCCCTCGGCCCCGCGCTGCACCCGGGAGACACCCTCCTCGATCTCGCGTGTGGGGACGGAGCTCTGGCCGACTACCTGCCGGGGATTCGGTACGCCGGCCTTGATGGGAGCACCGAGATGGTCGAGGTGGGCAGGCGGCGGGGCCGGGACCTGACGCTCGGTGACCTCAACGACTACGAGCCGGCCGAGCCGGTCGCGGCCACGACCTGCTTTCGCGCCATCTACTACGCGGACGACCGCGCGGCCTTCTTCCGTCGCGTCGCCGGCTACACCGAACGGAAGTTCGTCTTCGACCTGAATCCGAGGCAGTACAGCGTCGCGGACGTGCGCGCCGACCTGCAGGCGGCCGGCTTCGACGAGCTCGCGCTGCGGCCGTTCTTCTCACCGCAGCGCCACTCCTTGCCGAAGCCTGCGCTGAGCGCTCTGCGTGCTCTCGAGCAGACGGGACCGGTCGCGAGAGCCGTGCTCGCGCTGCGGTTCAGCTACTTGTGCGCTGCCTTCCGCGGCGGCAGGAAGATGTAGCTCACCTTCGCTCCCAGCTTGCGCCGGTCGCCCGACGCCGGATCGAGGTTGTGCGGCACGAAGGTCGGCGTGATGGTCACCTCGACCCGGAAGCGCGGTCCCGGCGCTTTCAGGACGACGGGTTTCACTTCCGAGCTGTGGATGTCGAATCGCTTCACTTCCGTCGCCTTCCCGAGGTGAGGTTGCTTGTCGTCGCCTACCACCATCGGCCCGATCGCCACGGTCACGTGTCCCGTCACGTTCGTCCCGCCCCACGGGGCTCTGGAGACGATCACGCGAATCCGTCCGGCCTTGTTCTGCTCGGTCGAATAGCGCGTGTAGGCGCTGAACGAGCTCATCCAGCCGTCGGAGTAGACGCCGGTGACCGAGCCTCGCAGCCGGAGCGGCGGCGTGATCTTCACGAGCCGCCATGGCTCGAGCCCACCGCCGGCACGGTGCAGGTGCGTCGCGACTGTCTTGCCGACGACCTCGATGCCCTGTTCCTCGACCACGTACGGATAGCCGGGGTCGTGTGAAAGGGCTCCGTTGGAGGCGCCTTGATCGGGTGTTAGGAAGGGGCCCGGCCCCTGCGCGGTTCCGTCGAGGCTCCACACGGCTTTGATCGAGCGGTTCCAGAACTCGAGCAGCCACTCGCCGTTCTGATCGGACATCTGCTGGCCGAGGTAGAGCGTCGATGCGCCGCCGGTCGCATCGTCGACCCACGTGAACGGTGCGCGAATGTTCTCGACGAAGCGGTCCGAGGTGCGGTTCGACGCCGAGGCGAAGGAGAGCTCGGCAGTCAGATTCCAGGCGACGACTGCTGCGGCAACCGCGAGCACGAGCCACTTGGTGCCGCGGCCGACGAAGCGGGGCGCGAGCAGAAGTGCGACTGAGAAGCAGAGCAACGCGACGAGGCCGATCTTCGCGGCGGTCGGGTCGAACTGGAGATAGCGGTTCCCCTGCTGGAGGATCGCAAGCCCGGGCGCGTTGTACGAGAGGTCCTGGCCCATCTCGTACGGCGTGGTCAGGATGAGCACAAGGACGAAGGCCGCAGATGCTGCGAGCGCGATGGGATGCAGCCGCCTGCGTTCAAGCCAGAGCGCCGTGCCGGTGAAGAGCAACGGAGCGAGGTAGATGAGGTTCCGCTCGTAGGTGTAGGTCGCGAAGGTGATCGAGACGTACGTCGCCTTGACCGCCGTATACAGCCCGAAGCCGATGATGGCCGCGAGCAGCAGGCTGCGGAAGGACCGAAGCTCGCGTGTCACCCGCTCGCCCGGCGTGCGCCAGAGTGAAGCAAGACCTGCAACGACGGGCAGAACGCCGAGCCCGATCGTCAATGCGCCCGCAGCGTTGAGGCCGAGATCGAGCATCCGGTCCTTGTAGAGCCGGGTCGAATAGTTCCACTCGAGCGAACGGTGCCCGAGGACGGCGCTGACGATCACGACTGCACCGACGACCAACGTCACGAAGCCGACCCAGTCCCAGCGGCCCCAGCTCTTGCGCCAGGCAGTGAAGTACTCGGACCGCCAGACGAGGAACGAGCCAGTGAGCAGGAAGACGACCGGAATCACGGCGAGCTCACCGCGCACGAGTGGAGCGATCAGCGAGGCGAGCACGGCACCGCCGATCCACCAGCGCGACGGCGTCACGAAAGCGCGCAGGATCAGGAAGAGTGCGAGCGTCGAGAAGAAGTACGCGAACGGCTCCTCGACGATCATCGAGGAGTAGGCCACCGCGGGAATGGCCGCAGACGCCGTGGCGACGAAGAGTGCCGGGCGGCGCCCGACAACGAGGCGTGCGATCCCGTAAGCGGGAAAGACGGTGGCGGTCATCACGATCACCGTCAGGTACTTCACGGTCGCGTACGCCGCGTGGAGGTTGTCGATCAGCCACGCGGGTGCGAGCACGTAGCTCCAAAGCGTGGTGAAGGAGTACGGCGCACCCCGCCGAGCCGCATGACCCGTGTCGGCGATCGACCGGGACAACTGTGTTAACTGGAGCTCATCGCCGAAGAGCCACGGTGTCTTGTGCGCCCAGGCCTCGATCACGTAGACGATCGCGAGCCAGAGGAAGATGCTGAGCAGCGGCACCGCGGCCAAAAAGCGGTCGACCAGCGTTTGTTCGGCTGGCGCTCTGCGCGCGGTCACGACGGCCATCGGCGGATCAGTCGACGGTAGCGCGGAGTGCGATGTCGGGGTCGAGGTCCGTGTGGCGCCGGACGAAGCGGCACGGCAGCTGGGCCAGAGCGCAGGCATCCACCACGAGCCCGAGCCGCTCGCGGGGAGCGTCGGGAATCGTGACGAGCACGGTGTCCGGGCGGGCCTTCGACAGAATCTGCTCGATCTCGGTGGTGTCGCCCAGCACCGGGACGCCCTGCAGCCGGCGCCGGGACAGCCGCGGATCGTCGTCGACGAAGCCGACGACTTGCTCGCCGGGTGTCTCACGCAGCTCGCGCAGGAGACTTCGCCCACCTCGGCCTGCCCCCACGATGAGGGTCCGGTGGCGCTCGTTACGGCCGGTGAGCGACGAGACGCCGCGCACGAAGGCGCGCTCCCAGAAGCGGGAGGCGCCGATCAGCACGGTGCAGATGAGCGCGTCGATGATGAACACGCTCCGCGGGAAGGGTCCCCAGGTCTGCGTCGCGTCGAGGATGAGGTACGCGACGACCTCCGAGACGACAACTGCGGCGACGATGCTCGCTGCATCGCGTGCGCCGGCGTAGCGCCAGACTCCGCGGTAGAGCCCGAACGGGATGAACGCCAGATAGCGTGCGGCGACCACGACCGCGATCGAGACGGCCAAGATATGCCGCTGATAGGCGACACCGCTGCCCTGGAGTCGCAGGTAGTAAGCCAGCGCGAACGAGGCGGTGATCAGCGCGAAGTCGACAAGGGACTCGACGAGCCTGCGTGGGTTTGCGACGAAGGTGCGCAGCCAGCCGCGGTCGGCGACGAGACCCGGACTGCGTTCGACGTCCGAGAGGACGCTTGCGAACTGGACGAGCAAGGCGAACGTCAGGAGCACGCCGATCAGGGTCACCCACGCGTTGTCAAGCACGCTGTAGAAGAGACTCGTCGTTCCGAGCAATGCGGAGATGACGGCTAGCAGGACGACGGCACGCTTCTCGGAGAGTCCGTGGTACACGAGGCGATGCGACGTGTGATCGCGTCCGCCCTGGTACACCGGCCGGCCGTCGAGTAGCCGCACGACCGTAACGAGCGTCGTGTCCAGGATCGGGACGGCGAGGATAAGAATTGGAAGGAGGAGGGTGGCGACCGTCGTACCGGCGACCTTCCAGCTCGCCGTCAATCCGAGCGCTGCGAGCAGAAAGCCGAGCACCTGACTGCCGGAGTCGCCCATGAAGACCGCGGCCGACTTGCCGTAGCGCAGATTGAACGGGAGGAAACCAGCGCAGGCGAGTGCGAGGGCGAGCGACAGCGCCAGGACGGCGTGGCTCTTGTGTACCTCGAGCGCGTCGATGGCGAAGAACACGGCGGCGATCGCCGCGAGAGTCGCCGCCAGGCCGTCCATGTTGTCGAGCAGGTTGAACGCGTTCGTCATCCCGACCAGCCAGACGAGTGCGACGACACCAGCGAGGAGGTCGTTCGAGATCAGACCCGAGATCGTGAGCCCGTTGAAGATCACGAGCAGCGCTGCGGCGATCTGGGCGGTGAGCTTCGGAATCGGGCCGAGCGAGAAGAGGTCGTCGAGGAGACCCGCCACGAAGAGGATGGCGCATCCTCCGAGGATCGCCACGAGCTCGCGACTCGCGGGCGCCGCGCCGACCGCGACCGCTACCCAGAACCCGGTGAGGATCCCGGCGAAGATGCCGATGCCGCCGAGCACCGGTGTCGTTCGCTCGTGCCAGCGATCCTCGCGCGGCGCTGCCCCGAGCCGGGCAGCCAACGGTGTGTGAAGCAGCAGCCAAATGGCCGCGGCCGCGGCGGGCAATGCAGCGATCGCCGCGAGCACCTTCACGGAGCAGAAGCGTAACGAAGGGCTGTAAGCGCCATGTGATCCCACCTCTAGACTAGGGCGCGCCGATGACGACGGTCTACGGGGATCTCGTCCGCTACCGGGAGCTGTTCGGGAACCTCTTCCGCCGGGACGTCCAAGCGAAGTACCGGGGCTCGCTCCTGGGCGTGGCCTGGACCCTGGCGAACCCGATCCTGCTGATGGCCGTCTACCTCCTGGTCTTCTCGGTGCTCTGGAAGACCGGGTTCGCCTCAGGGGGCCACTACGCCCTCTTCCTGCTTGTGGGGCTCTCGGCCTGGATCTTCTTCTCGACGTCGGTGCAATCTGCCTCCCGGTCGATGCTCGACAACGCGAACCTCATTCGCAAGACGCGCTTTCCGCGGCAACTCGTGCCGCTCTCGGTCGTCGCGACGCACCTGATCAGCTTCGTGGTGATGCTCGTTGTCCTGCTCGTCGTCAACTTCGCGCTGCTGCCCCGCGTCCGCGCAACCGAATGGCTTGCGTTGCCACTCGCGCTTTGTATCGTCGCGCTCACGGCCGGAATCGCGCTCGCGCTCGCCGCGCTCAACGTGTTGTTCCGCGACATCGAGTTCCTCGTCTCCGCGCTGCTCCTGCCGCTCTTTTTCCTGACGCCGATTCTCTATCCCCTGAACGACCCGCAAATCGCGCAGCGCGACTGGGTCGTCGATCTGATCCATTGGGGGAACCCACTGGCACCCCCGATCGAAGCGTTCCGCGATCCGCTCTTCTACGGCCGCCTTCCCGGGCTCGGCGACACCGTCTACACCGTCGTCGCCGCGGTCGTGGCGCTTGCGCTCGGCGCTTACGTATTCAACCGCGTCGACGACCAGATCGCAGTCGAAGTCTGATTCTCGCGTCGTAGATCCACGGCTCGTCGCCCTCGGGCTGCCAGGCCGGCAGCCCGGCCACCTCGGTGTTCGGCTCGAGGGGTGGCAGCAGTGACGGAAGGACGAGCGGATGCGCGAACGCTGGATTGCGCCCGCCGCCCGGGCCGTACGGTTCGAGCTCGCCAGGGGGCCGTCGTGTCTCGATCGATCCGCCGACGGCTGCGTAGCCCTCCGTGTGCGCTGCGTACACCCGCTCCTCCCAGTCCGGAGCGAGATTTGCCTCGGGAGGAAGATGCGCCCGCGCTGCGGTCGCGTCGCGCGGTGCGACCTCGACGTCGAGCTCGGGCGAGTAGTTGCCGAGCTCGGCGAGCCAGAAGCGCTGCTCGTCGACGAGATCGAACGCAAGCTTGTACCTCCCCGGTGGGATTGGGCCTCTGATCTCGAGGTCGCGCTCGACGCGCTCGCCGGGAGCGGCGCTCACCTCGTAGCGCAAACCGTCCCAGACGATCGGATTGCCGCGCTCGTCGAGCCAGTGGTACGAGAGGTTCAGACCGCGCCAGGGCGCGCTGCCTGCATTCTCGAGCGCGACGCGTGCACGGTCGAGCGCGCCCGCCTGCGGCGGCTCGATCTCGTAGGCGAGCCAGCGGACCGCGAGCGGGCCGGCAGGTACGTGATGCTCGCCGACCGTTTCCAGTGCGCGACTAGCCTACGTTGTCGTGGAGCCGCTTCTCGTCAGGGCCTGTCGCCGTGAGCCGGTGGAGCGCACGCCGGTGTGGTTCATGCGCCAGGCAGGCCGGTCGCTGCCCGAGTATCGCCAACTGCGGAAGCGTTACGGGCTGTTCGACATCGTCGCCGAGCCGGAGCTCTGTGCCGAGGTGACGTTGCAGCCGGTCCGCCGCCACGACGTGGACGCGGCGGTGATGTTCACGGACATCATGTTCCCCGTTCTTGCGATGGGGGTTCAGGTCGACCTCGTCGAGAACGTCGGCCCGGTGATCGCCGAGCCTGTGCGGAACGTGGCCGACGTGGAACGCCTCGTCGTGCCGGAGCCCGAAGAGTCGGTGCCGACGATTCTCGAGGCCGTGCGGCTCGTGCGTGCGGCGCTGCGCGACGACCAGGCGGTGATCGGATTCTGCGGCGGGCCGTTCACCGTCGCCGGCTATCTCGTCGAGGGGAAGCCGAGCCGCGAGTTCGCGACGGTGAAGAAGCTGATGTACCGCGAGCCAGACACGTGGCACGCGCTGATGGAGAAACTGGTGGAGACGTTCGCGCTCTACGTCGCCGCGAAGGCGCGAGCCGGCGCGGACGTGATCCAGGTCTTCGACTCGTGGGTGGGAGCGCTGTCGCCGTCCGACTACGAAGAATTCGTAGCGCCCTACTCCGCGCGCATCCTCGCTGCGGTCGACGTGCCGACGATCCACTTCGGTACCGGGACGGCGACGCTCCTGGCGTCGATGGCGGAGGCCGGCGGCGACGTGATCGGCCTCGACTGGCGCATTCCGCTCGACCGTGGCTGGTCGGAGGTCGGTGAAGACCGGGGCGTGCAGGGCAACCTCGATCCGGCCCTCCTCCTCGGCCCGTGGGAGCGAATCGAGTCCGAGACCCGCGCTATTCTCGCGCGTGCCGGAGGGCGGCCGGGTCATGTATTCAACCTTGGGCACGGTGTGCCACCCGAAACAGACCCGGCCGTTCTCGGGCGTCTGACCGAGTTCGTCCACGAAGCCACCGTCGAGGCTCGGGTCTGAGCACGGGCGGCCCGAGACAGCGCCGCGCCACCCACGTCAGGGTGTCGGACATCGTGCCGTGGATCTGCCACGACTAAGGGACCCGGCAGCGCACCCCGCGCGCAGAGCGACGTCCCGGGGAGGCACAACGGCCACGTCCCGGTGTCGGACATGGTGACGGGAGTGTGACTTTCGCTCCACAGCCGTCGGCTAGCGTCCTGCCGATGAAGGCCGTGGTCTTGATGGCGTACGGCTCGCCCGAGCGGCTGGCCGACGTTCCCGCCTACTACAGGGACATCCGCGGCGGGCGGCCGATCAGGCTGGAGCTGCTCGAGGATCTCGTCGAGCGCTACCGCAGACTGGGCATCGACGAGGGCTCCCCACTGAACGCGATCACCGAGGAGACGCGCGCGGCGCTCGAGGCCGAGCTCGGAGACGTCCCGGTCTTCACCGGCATGAAGCACTGGACGCCACACATCGCCGAGGCCGCAGACGCGGCGGTGTCCGCCGGCGCGGACACGGTCGTCGGGCTCGTGCTCGCCCCCCACTACTCGGCGATGTCGATCGCCGGCTACCGCACCCAGCTCGCGCAGGCTCTCGACGGTCGAGCCGAGCTGGCCTTCATCGACAGCTGGCACGACGAGCCCGGCTTCGTCGAGCTGCTGGCGGAACGGGTCCGAGGAACCCACGCACACGTGGTCTTCACCGCCCACTCGCTGCCGGCACGGATCCTCGAAGCCGGAGATCCGTACAAGGACCAGCTGCTCGAGACGTCGAGGCTGATCGCCGAGCGCGCCGGGCTCGACGACTGGTCGTTCTCGTTCCAGAGCGAATCGCAGACCGGTGAGCCCTGGCTCGGGCCGGACATCCTCGACCACCTCGAGGAGCTGCATGAGCGCGGGATCACCGGGGTCCTCGTCTGCCCCGTCGGGTTCGTCGCCGACCACCTCGAGATCCGCTGGGACCTCGACCACGAGGCGGCGGAGAAGGCGCGGGAACTCGGGCTCAACTTCAGCCGCATCGAGATGCCGAACGCCGACCCGGCGTTCATCGACGTGCTCGCAGGGCTGGTGCGACGGGTGCTCGCGGTACCCTCGGAAGCGTGATCCGACCAGGGGAAATCGAAACCGAGCACGCTTCGCGGCACTTCAAGGTCTATCCCCGCGAGGCCCGGCGGCTCAAGGACGCCATCGTCGCCCGCGGCAGGTCGAAGCCGGCCCAGGTCGTGGCGCTCGAAGATGTCTCGTTCCGTGTCGAGCCGGGCAGCGCCATCGGCCTCGTCGGACGAAACGGCTCCGGCAAGACGACCCTGCTACGACTGCTCTCGGGAATCATCAAGCCCACGTCCGGCCGCGTGGACGTCGGTGGACGCGTGGGCTCGCTGCTCGAGCTCGGCGCCGGCTTCCATCCCGACCTGACCGGGCGCGAGAACGTCTTCCTCAACGGGTCGATCCACGGCCTCACGCGCGCCTACGTGCGGGAGCAGCTGGACGAGATCGTCGCGTTCGCAGGGCTCGAAGAGTTCATCGACCTGCCCGTGCGAACGTACTCCTCGGGGATGTACATGCGCCTCGGGTTCGCGATCGCCGCGCACATCGACGCGGACGTGCTCTTGCTCGACGAGGTCTTCGCGGTCGGCGACGAGCAGTTCCAGCGCAAATGCTTCGGCAAGATCTTCGAGTTCAAGCAGGGCGGCGGCACGATCGTGTTCGTGTCGCACGACGCGTCCGCGGTCGAGCGCCTCTGCGACCGTGCAGTTCTCTTGCGCGACGGGCGAGTCGAGTTCGACGGCACGACGCACGATGCAATCGTGCGCTATCGCCAGCTGCTCGCAGGTGATGTCGATCCCGCCGAGCGAGGCGCGGGCCTGAAGGAATGGGGGAGCGGCGACGCGCGGATCGAAGGGGTCGAGCTGATCGGCCCGGACGGCGCCGCACGCACACAGTTCCTCGCGGGCGAACCGCTCATGCTGCGCCTGCGTATCACCGCCGCACGCCCGCTACCGGCGCCGCGCCTGTCACTCGAGCTGCGAGACTCGTCCGGCCTACTCGTCACCGGCTCCGGCCGCTCGACGGCTGACCTCGGCTGGGACCAGGCGACGACCGAGCTCGCCGCCCGCTTCGAGGTCGACCAGCTTCCGCTGGCCGACGGACGCTTCCACCTCCGACTCGGGCTGACAGACGAGAGCGGCGAGCGGCTCTACCACTGGCTCGACGAAGCGCTCACGTTCGTCGTCTATCCGGCCGGCGACGAGCGCGGGGTCGTGCGCATGGAAGGTCGCTGGACCGGGGAGGAGATCGGAGCGCAGGTAGAAAGGATTCCAACGTGAGCTCGCGCACCTGTCCCGATTGGCCGAAGCTGATGGAGTACGCACCCGACCTGCAGTTCAAGCACTACACGGTCGCGGAAGCGAGGCTCCCCGGCGAGGCGCTGATGGAGATCCCCGACGTCGTGCTCGCCTCGGTGGCGATCTGCTGCGACCTCGAGCGCCACGTCTTCTACGCGGCGCACACCGACCCGCAGGTGGCGGAAGCGCTGCGTGCGACGCACTGGTTCGAACTGGCGGAGTGGTCGTCCAGCGGACCGGGCGCCGCGCTCGGTTAGACCACGAGCGACACCAGCGGCTCGCCGCGCTCGAAGGCGAGCACGTTGTCGACGACGAGCCGGGTCATGGCTTCGCGTGTCTGTCGCGTCGCGCTGCCGAGATGCGGCGTCAGGACGACGTTCGGCAGTTCGAGTAATTCCTCGGGAACGTGCGGCTCGTGCGTGAAGACGTCGAGCCCCGCGCGCAGACGCCCGGACACGAGCTCGGCGGTGAGCGCGGACTCGTCCACGATCTCCCCGCGGGCCGTGTTGACGACCGCAGCGCCGTCACGCAGCAACGCGAGGCGCCGCGCGTCGAGGAGCCCGCGCGTTTCCGGCGTCAGAGGAGCATGGATCGTGACGAGGTCAGACTCTGCAAGCAGCTCGTCGAGCTCTCGAAACTCACCGAGGTCCGTCTCCGCACGCGTTCTCTGCGCATACAGAACACGGAGCTCGAATCCCTGAGCGCGCCGGGCAACCGCCTGTCCGATGCGGCCGAGCCCGATGATGCCGAGCGTCGATCCGGTGAGCTCCTCGGCCAGGAAGCCGTCGGCCCACGATCCCTTCCACTCCCCACGACGAACACGCGCGTCACCCTCGACGACTCGCCGACGTACGGCAAGGATCAGAGCAAGCGTCAGATCTGCGGTCGCCGCCGAGAGCACTCCAGGCGTGTTGGCCACGGCGATGCCCCGGCGGCGGAGCTCCTCGATCCCGAGCCGGTCGTAGCCCACGCCGAAGTTGGCCACCAGCTTCAGCTCCGGCAGGAGGTTCACGGGCACCGGCTCGTTCGCGACGAGCAGTGCCTCCACGTCCGGCCGCGCCGATTCGAGCTCCCCGAGGGCGCGAACCTCCACGTCTGCAAGCTCGTCGAACGCCGGGCCGGGGTACCTCCGGGTCGCGAGAACCTTCAAGGGGCGAGTCTCGCATGCCGAAACGAGGAGCGATGAAC
>DATMZV010000181.1:0-19340 GCA_035573355.1 Gaiellaceae bacterium
GCCGGGAAGCACGTACTTCCCGGCTGCATCGATCACTCGCTCGGCCTGGATATCGATCGATTCGCCGATCAGAGAGATCCGCTCGCCCTCGACGTAGATGTCGCCGACGTAGTCGTCCGCCGCGGTGATGATGCGGCCGCCTTTGATCAACACGGACATCTGCAGATCTCCTCTCTCGGCCTCGTCTTCTACTTTCCGCCTGCCGTCACCTTGACGACGGCCTTCTTCCACTTCTTGCCGTAGACGTCATAGCCCTGGCTCTTCAGCTGCGCCACCGCTGCCTTGGCCAGGTCGGCCCGGTAGGCGCCGGACGCCGTCTTCTGGATGGCGCCGAACTGCTTGGCGATCCTCGC
The DNA here is from genome assembly GCA_035573355.1 of Gaiellaceae bacterium. Taxonomy (GTDB): domain Bacteria; phylum Actinomycetota; class Thermoleophilia; order Gaiellales; family Gaiellaceae; genus 3-1-20CM-4-69-9. The sequence continues at coordinate 354 of DATMZV010000181.1, forward strand.
CGTTCGCGCGTACGCCGCCTTGTCCATGATCCCGATGCCGAGCTTGCTGGGCCAGACGAGCGCGTTGATCTCGTTCATCTGCCACTTCTGGTGCCCGCCGAGGAGCGTCGGGCCCTGCGCCAGCACCATCTTGACGCAGTCGTTTGCATGGCTCCGGCACCAGATCCAGCCCTTGAACGACGCCGCGAGAAACTTCTTCGCGGTGGCCTGGTGGCTCTTGTCGTTGATCCACTTCTCCGTGGTGAAGATCCCGTCTTCGAGCATCCCAGTGCCGATGCTCTCCATCTTGATCACGTTGAGGTCGCTCAGCTTCGTGAGCTTGCCCGTCTTCGGGTTCTTCGTCTCGAGGACCTGCGCCAGCTCGTTGTAGGTCATCGCCGAGGCGGAGTCGATCTGACGGTTCATGAACAGGTTCATGTCGAACGGCTGCTTCACGATCGTGACGCCCTTGTTGTTCGCCGGATCCATCCCGGCGCGCGTCAGGGCGGCGAACAGCTCGTACTCGTTCCCCAGGAGCCAGTTGCCGACCTTCTTCCCGCGCATCTGCGCAACCGTCTTGATGCCGCTGTCCTTCCACGTCAGCTGCGTCATCCCGGACCGGCTGAAGACCTGCGCGATGTTGATCAGCTTGGTTCCCTTGTCCCGGAACGCGAGCAGGCTTGGCAGCCAGTCGAGTCCGAACTCGGCCTGTCCACCTGCCACGACCTGCTCAGGTGTGACGTCCGGGCCGCCGACCTTGATCTTCACATCCAGGCCTGCCTGCTTGTAGTACCCCTTCGCTGCGGCTGCGTAGTAGCCGGCGAATTGTGCCTGCGTCACCCACTTGAGCTGAAGCGTCACCTTCGTCGCCGCCGCCTTTGTGTGTTTCGCCGGCGAGGCTCCCGCTCCGGCCGCGGCCCAAATGCCCGCCGCGAGGACGATCAATCCGATTGCCCCAACCCAGTACCTGCGACTTTTCATTCACTCCCCTTCCCTGATCGTTTGCCGGGCTTGATTCTGCCCCGTTCCTACTCGAATGTCGATGGAACCCACCGGAGGGTCAAGCGCTCGAGCGCCACAACCGCCAGGTAGAGCGCGATTCCGAGCAGGCAGGCGAGCAGGATGCCGGCCCAGGCCTCCTGGAACTGTGCGACACGTGCCCGGGTCAGAATCTGGACACCGAGCGCATTGAGTGCGCCACCGAAGTACTCGCCGACGACCGCGCCGATCATCGCGAGGACGGTGGCGACTTTGAGCCCGGTGAAGATGAACGGGAGCGCGGTCGGAATACGGACGCGCCTGAAAATCTCGATCTGTCCGGCGGCATACGACTCCATGAGCTCGAGCGCGCGCGGATTGACGGAGGTCAGACCTCGAAGCGTGTTCACCATGACCGGGAAGAAGCACAGAACCGCGACGATGCTGATCTTCGAGCTCTTGTCGAGCGGTGAGAACCAGGAGTTGGTGATCGGTGCGAAGGCGATGATCGGAATGGCGTTGGCCGCGATCGCATAGGGCATGAACGCGGACCCCAGGATCCGGAAACGGGCAAAGAACAGGGCCACGAGAATCGCGAAGCCAGAACCGAGTACAAACCCGCCGAGCGCCTCCTGGAACGTGAACCAGCCCGCAGCCCAGAGCGACGACCTCATGTCCCAGAAGGTGGTCGCGATCGCCGACGGCCTCGGAATCAGGAACGCTTGCACGTTGAACGCCCGGATGACTCCTTCCAGGAGGGCGATCGATCCGACGAGTACGACGAGCGCAGGCACCCAGTCCCTGAGCCGCCGGCCGACCAGGCGTGCCATGCCTCCGCGCGGGACCGCCTGAACGGGAGCGGGAGCAGTCGTCACGCCGGAGCCGCTGCCTTCCGGTCCGTGTCGTGCCCCAGGTGCAAGGCCTCGCGAACCTGCGTAACGAGCTCGAAGAAGCGCGGGTCCTCGCGTGTGACCGCCGATCGCGGCCGGGGGAGGTCGATCGGGATTACGTCTGCGATGCGTCCCGGTCGCGGTGACATGACGACGACGCGAGTCGAGAGAAACACCGCCTCGGCGATCGAATGCGTGACGAACACGATGGTCGAGCCGCTCGCTTCCCAGATGTTCAGCAGTTCGATGTTCAACCGTTCGCGCGTCATCTCGTCGAGCGCCCCGAAAGGTTCGTCCATGAGGAGGAGAGCCGGGTCGAACGACAGGGCTCGCGCGATCGCGACCCGCTGCTGCATCCCGCCGGAGAGCTGCCAGGGGTAGTGGCTCTCGAAGCCTCCGAGCTCGACGAGTTCGACCATCTCCTCGACCTTGGCCGCACGGCGTTTCCGGGCCCAGCGGGCAAGCTCGAGCGGCAAGGCGATGTTCTTGGCAACGGTGCGCCAGTCATAGAGAACGGCGTCTTGGAAGACGATGCCGTAGTCACGATCGATCCGCCCTTGACGGGCGGCCTTGCCGTTGACGAGCGCCGTTCCAGAGGTCGGCTGGATCAGGTCGCCGATGATTCTCAGGAGCGTCGACTTTCCGCAGCCCGACGGTCCGATCAGGGAGACGAACTCGCGCTCTTCGATCTCCAGGTCGATCGACTGCAGCGCTGTTGTGGGCCCGAACTGCTTGGTGACCTCTTTGATCTGGACGACGCTCATCAGGCCACGTGCTCCGGTGCCCGGCGCACGACGAGCTTCTCCGCGAGCAAGACGACGAGGAAGAAAGAGATTCCGAGCGCCGCGGCGATCACGTTGGTCGCCCACAGCCCGGTCGGCTGGATCGTGTAGTACTGGCTGTAGTTGATGATCTGACCGCCGAGCCCGTCCTGGATCGACGACGGCAGCTCTCCGATGATCGCCCCGACGACGCTCGCGGTGGCGGAGACCTTGAGCGCTGCGAAGATGTACGGCAGTGCGGCCGGCACGCGAAGCTTCCACAAGATCGACCATTCGCCTGCCGCGTAGGAACGCATCAGCTCGACCGCACGGCGATCGGCGGATTGCAGGCCGCGGATCGTGTTGATGGTGACAGGGAAGAACGTGAGGTACGCGGCGATGACCGCGACGGCGCCCCAATCCTTCAACTGAGTTGGAAGCCTCGGGTTCAGCCAGACTACGACCATCGGCGCGACGACCAGAATCGGCACCGTCTGCGACGCAACCACCCACGGCAGGAAGCCGCGCCGAAGAACGGTGAAGTGTGCAAGCACAACACCGAGTGAGAAGCCGAGAATCGCCCCGAGTGCGAATCCCGCGGCGGCTTCCTTTGCGGTGAACAGCGCCGCATGGAACAGGATCGTGATCAGGCGGGGTCCCACGCCTCCGGGGCGCGCAGGCTCCACCAGCGCCTGGAAGATGCTGTGGATGTGCGGCATCGCCGTGTCGGTCACGACGAACGGCCAGGTCCAATGCTCCCGCATCCAGAGCGCCCGGTAGCCCTCCCAGAAGCCCCACAGGGCGGCGCCGACGAGCACGAACAGCAACACACGTCCGATTCCCCGACGAAGGGCGAGTCCCCGCGCACGCGGCGCTTCGAGCGCGATCGCCGACATCGGACGATGCTTACCACACTCGGACCGATGGAAGTTAGAGTCGCCGCGTGCCCCTCGACCCCCGCCGCACCGTCGCCGAGCTGCGCGAGCTCCAGGAGTTGACCGGCGACGAGAACGGCGCCCAGCGCGTCGCGTGGACCGACACGTGGGAACGGGCACGCGAGTGGCTGCGGAGCGAGGTCGCAGAGACCGGGGCGGAGGAACGGATCGATGCGGCCGGCAATCAGTGGTTCACGCTGCGCGGCGCCTCCGACCAGGCCGTGCTCATCGGCGGCCACATCGACTCCGTCCCGAACGGCGGCTGGCTCGACGGCGCACTGAACGTCGTGGCCGGGGTCGAGGTGATGCGCCGGCTCGCAGAAGAGGGGAAACCTCCCGTGACCGTGCGGCTCGTCAACTGGGCCGACGAAGAAGGGGCGCGGTTCGGCCGCTCGCTCTTCGGCTCCTCCGCGGCGGCGGGCTCGATGGCGGATCAGGACGAGTTGCGCGCGCGGAAGGACGCCGCGGGCATCGCGTTGCCCGATGCTTTGGGAGAGCACGGAGTCGACCTCGACCGCGCAGGCGAGGCCGCCCGCGAGCTCGAGGGTGCCGCGGCCTACCTGGAGCTACACATCGAGCAGGGACCCGTCCTCGAGGCGATGGAGCTCCCGCTCGGCGTCGTGCTGGGCACATTCGGCGTCGAGCGTCACCAGATCACCTTTCGCGGACAAGCCGCGCACGCCGGCTCGACGCCGATGGACAAGCGCCGCGACGCACTCGCCGGTGCAGCGCGGCTCGAGCTCGAGATCCGCGAGATCGCGAAGCGGACCGGAGACGGCGCGGTTTGCACGATGGGCGGGGTGGTCACGAAGCCCGGCATCGTCACCTCGGTGGTCGAGACGGCCGAGTGCCTGCTCGACCAGCGTCACCTCGACGCCGGAAGGCTCGCCGCGATGCTCGACGACGCGAAGCGCGCCTCGAAGCGGTTCGCCGAAGAAGAGGACATCGAGGTGGAGTGGGAGAGGATCTGGAACATCGAGCCGATCCTCTTCGACAACGCGCTGCTCGAGCTCGCAGACGAGGCGATCAAGGAGGTCGCAGGAACCTCGCACCGGCTACCGAGCGGGCCGTTGCACGATGCGGCCGAGGTCGCGCGGGCGGGCATTCCCACCGTGATGGTCTTCGTGCAGTCGCTCCGGGGCCTCTCGCATACCAAGCTCGAAGACACGAGGGAGGAACATCTCGAGCTGGCCGTGCAGGCGCTCGACCGGCTTGCGGCGAAGACGATCGATCGCGTCGCCGCGAGCTCGAGCTAGAAGATCCGCACGAGCGCGACACCCGCGCCGACGAGCACCATTCCGGCGATGCGACCGGCGCTGATCTGTTTCTGCTCGAACCCGACCCACCCGAACTGGTCGACCGCGAGAGACGAAAGCGCCTGTCCCGCGACGATCACCGAGATCAAGGCGGCGGCGCCGAGCTTGGGCGCGGCGAAGATCGATCCGGCCACGTAGAACGCGCCAAAGGCGCCACCGAGCCAGACCCACCAGGGAGCGTGGCCCAGGCGGTTCAGGGACGGCCAGGGCTTGAAGACGAGCGCCGCGGCGACGCCCAGGATGATCGCACCCGTGAGAAACGAGACGAACGCCGCCCGAATCGGACTGTGCAGCCAGGCTGCAAGCTGCGCATTGATTCCGAACTGAACCGGCAGTGCGACGCCGGCGGCGAACGCAAACAGGACGTAGGGCCAGGTCACTGTTCGAGGCGTTTTCGCGGCGGTATGCTCGTCCCCTGCCAGCGACCCGGGAGGATCGATGCTCAGCTTCGGCGTAACCGTTCTGCCGGACCCGCCGTACCAGCGGATGATCGAGCTGATGAAGCTCGCCGAGCAGCATGGGTTCGAGTACGCCTGGACCTACGACTCGCACATCCTCTGGGAGGAGTCCTACGCGACGCTGCCGCTCGCCGCCGCGCAGACGAGCAAGATCAAGCTGGGCCACTTCGTCACCAATCCCGGGATCCGTGATGCGACGATCACCGCGAGCTGGTACGCGACGATGCAGGACATCTCCGACGGCCGGATGGTGATGGGGATCGGCCGCGGCGACTCCTCGCGCCGTGTCGTCGGCCTGCAGCCCGTGAAGGTCGCTGAGTTCGAGCGTCGCTGCGCGATGATCAAGGACCTGATGAACGGCCGCGCGGTCGACTGGAACGAGAAGGAGCTCGAGCTGAAGTGGGTGCGTAAGGAACTGCCTGACATCCCGATCTGGGTCGCCGGCTACGGGCCGAAGGCGTTGGCCGTCGCCGGCCGTGTCGGGGACGGCGTGATCATCCAGCTCGCCGATCCGGTGATCATCCAGTGGATCATGGACACCGCCCGCCGCGCCGCCGAAGAAGCAGGCCGTGATCCGGCCGAGCTCAAGTGCATCGTCGGTGCCCCGAGCCATATCTCGGACGACATCGCCGATGCGCGCGAGCAGTCACGCTGGTTCCCGGCGATGGTCTCGAATCACGTCATGGATCTCATCGAGCGTTACGGCGACGACTCGGAGATCCCGAAGGACCTGACCGAGTTCGTGAAGGCGCGGAAGTTCTACGACTACAAGGATCACTCGCGCGTCGGCGCGGCGCACGGTGAGTTCGTGACCGATGAGATCGTCGACCGCTTCTGCGTCCTCGGCACGGTCGCGGACGCGACGAAGAAGCTGAAGGAGCTCGAGTCGGTGGGCGTCGACCAGTTCAACGTCTACCTCATGACCCACGGGCAGGAGGACACGCTGAAGGCGTACGGCGACGAGATCATCCCGCAGTTCTCGGGAGTCGCAGCCTGAGCCTCGGGGTACGCTGGCCTCATGGGCCGGGGGGTCGGATTCATGGCGTTGGCGGCCGTGACGGCAGTCCTTTCGGGCTGCGGCGCTGAGGCGAAGCAGCCCAACTCCGTCGACATCAAGACCTACCCAGTCCAGACGGTCGAGGTCCAGGGAAACCAGCCGAGACACTGCAACGGCCTGTCGAAGGCGAAGCAGGCCGCGGAGCGCAAGCGGCTCGAGCGAGACCTGCAACAGCTACGCGTCGCCATCAAGACGATCAAAGGACAAGCCGTGTACGGAAACCCTGTCGTCAACAAGGCCGTCGATCAATTCGAACGTGACGTCGCCGTAGAAGCTCTGCCGATTCACCAGCGGGCGCGGTTCATCGACCTCGCTGCGGCGATCGTCGCGCCGCGGTGCTACTGGTGCTTCCAGGTGATGGAGTCCAACCGTCCGATCGCGGGCGGCGCCAAGCTCGCCTGCGGTTAGGGTTCGTAGGTGCCCACGCTCCTCGTCTTCGGAGCACGACAGCTCGGGCGCGTCCTGGCCGGGGAATTCGCGGCGGACGGCTGGCGCGTCGCCGGAGTCGCCAGGACGAAGGAGACGATCAGGCTGTTCGTCGAGGACGTCCCGGACGCGGTGGGCGTCATCGCAGACGCCTCGAAGCCGAATGACGTCGAGCGAGTCTTCGCCGACGTCGGTGATGTCGACCTCGTCGTCAACGCGATCACCACAACACCCCGTTTCGGCGGTCCGATCCACGAGGCGCCACCGGATGGCCTCGAGCCGTACATGACCGAGTTGTTGCCGGCCATCTTCAACATCCTCCGCGTCGGAGGCCGGGTACTCGCCGAGCGTGGTCGAGGAACGCTCGTGCAGGTGACCGGAGGCTCCGCGCGCCGGGGCAATCCCGGGCGCGGGCCGTGGGCGGCCGCCGCGTTTGCGACCCGCGCTCTCGTTCAGGCGCAAGCCGCAGAGCTGCGCGAACAGGGCGTCCATGCCGCGCTGCTGATCGTCGACGCCGTGATCGAGAGCGAGAAGACCGCCGGCTGGCTCGAAGATGCGGCTCCGGAGAACTCCGCCTCGATGGAAGAGGTCGCCAAGGCGGTCAAGTACCTGTACAGCCAGAGCCCGCGCGGCTGGACGCACGAGCTGCAACTCACGCCGTCGCTCGAACGCTGGGTTCCTTAACCTCCGGATACCATGGCCCGCGCAAGCGGCGCCGTGGCCGAGTGGCTAGGCAGAGGCCTGCAAAGCCTCGCACACCAGTTCGATTCTGGTCGGCGCCTTCCCGTTGCGGAATCCGGCCCGCTTCGCGGGCATGATGATTCCGCAACGTTCCGCGCTAACGGCGTGCGGTTGCGGCCGCGACGGGCCAAGCCCGCCGCGGCGGCGAGTTGTCATGCGAGTGGGCCTCGCATGCGGAGCTGCGCTGGTTGTGCTGTGTAACCGAGGCGCTCGTTTAGGCGGCGCATGGGCTCGTTCCTGGACTCGTTGAGCGTGACGATTCCGCTGAAGCCGGCAGCCTTTGCGGCCGCGAGCTGAGCGGCTTTCAGGGCCGACGCGACTCCTTGGCGGCGCCAGTTGCGCTTTACCGCTGTCATGACGTTCTCTGCGTCGTCTGATGCTGGGACCGCTCCGAGGATTGTGTAGCCGATCACGTCGTTGTCGTGGAGCGCGAGGAAGGAGAGGTCGAAGCGACGCGAGGGGTGCGCGAGCTCCCAGCCGTAGAAGCTGTCGTAATCGGGCGTCAGGTCGTCGGTCGACGGGAGGTCTGCAATCGCTTCCCGATGAACTTCGAACAGCTCACGCTCGGAGCCGGGACGGCCTACAAGCGGGACGATCGTCACGCCGGGCGGTGGTTCGGCTTCGTGTGGCTCGTACGCCCCGAGGTCGAGCCGCACGAACTCGAAGCGATCGATCTCCGCGAACCCACGGTTCTGCAGGAATGCGAGTGTCGTCTCGTCGTCAGTCCAGGCGGACGTGTCGCACACGGCTTTCCCGAGCGTGCGGAGATGGCGCGACAGCTCGCGGTAGAGCGCTCCGCCGACTCCTTTGCTGCGGTGCTCCGGCACGACGCCGAATGACAGCCAGCCGACATCGAGGCCGCGACGGTCGGCCTCCTCCTGAGCGCTGCCGACGCCGACGACGTCGTCACCCTCGTGCGCGAGGACGATGCGCACGGTTGTCTCACTGCTGCGGTGTTGCTCGACCCAGCCGGCTATCGTCGCCGTGCGCGGGTCGATTGCGTTGCGCAGCTCGACATATGTCGCCACTTCGTCGTCGCGCAGCGGACGGATCTCCGCCCTCGTCATCGGCGCAGGCCGATGATCGTGAACACGCTGCCGCCCTCGAAGGGCCGGTCGCTGAACTCATCGATGACTCGCTCGACCTCAAGCCCGGCCTGCAGGTAGAGGGCACGGGCCTGATCGAGCGTGTAGCTCCGGGTCGCCGGCTTCTGCACGTGGCGCTCGGCTGCGACGACTTCACCGCCGACGACCACCTCGTAGAGGTCGTCGGTGTCCTCGAGCTGCGTCACCGGGTCGTAGTGGGACCGAGCCGTGCGCCGCACGAGTGCGCCGTTGGGCCGCACGGCTTCCGTCGTCCAGCTCTCGTCGCCCTCGAGGGTCATGAACGGCATCACGAGCACGCCTCCGGGCTCGAGGTGCTCCGCGAGCCGGACGACCGCGCGTTCTGCCGTCGCCGGGTCGATCACGAGCTGGATCGACGACGACGGGACGATGATCGTCCGGTAGCGGCGTGGCAGTTGCAGGTCCTCGACCGCCTGTTCGTACAGCGCGGGCTCCAGTCCGAGCGCCGAGGCCTTCGCCCGGCAGACGGCGAGCATGTCGGGAGAAACGTCGACGCCGTCGATCTCGATTCCCTCGGCCAGGTAGTCCAGGAGCAGCCGCCCGGTGCCGCAGCCGACGTCCAGGGCGGGCTCCCCGAAGCGCCGGATCAACTCGAGGTAGAAGGGCCGGTCCTCCCAGCCGGAGGTGTCACCGCGGAGCAGGTCCCAGGCCTCCGCCATCAGGCCGTGATACTCGTAGGCAGGCGGTTTCACGACCGGCCGAGCGTACTCCGCCCGCATTTGAAAGGCTTGCGCCGCCGTCTATGCCCGAGCCGCTCGATTTCGCCCTCATCAAACGACTCCGGGAGGTCCTGGACCACCGGCCCGCCACGGAGACCGAGCTGCGAGCCCTCAAGGAGCAGGCCGAGGCATGGGAGCTGACGGTCACCGGCCAGATGGAAGCGAGCGAGCGGCGGCTACGTAGGCTGAACGCGAGCCCTGCCAGCTCCCTGGCGCAGATCGCGTCGGAGCTCCGCCGGGTCGAGAAGCTCCGCCCGCAGCTCGACGAAGTCCGCTCGTTGCTCGCCGATCTCGAAGAGCGCACACGGGAGCTCCGCACCGAATGGCTGCTGTCGCAGGCGACGTCGTCGAAGGCGACTAGCCGGGGACCAGTCGATCGCCGACCGTAAGGCCGCCTGAGAAGTGTGTGACGCGACATCGCGGCTCAAGCCGGGAAATTGAGCTGCCGATAGCAATCTCGCGACCACGTCGCGCCGCCAATGGGAACTCGCGAGATTTCGACGGCTGGCTTCTTGACGCCCGGCGCCGAGAAGACAGTAGACCTCGATTGTCAGCGGGAGCTGTCGAGTCTCACCTGGTTCGCCATCGCCGCAGCCGCCGCCATCGTGGCACTGCTGGCTCAGATTGGGGCCGACTCACGCTGGCTCGCGGCGGTCGGGCAGCACATCGCGACCGCACGGACGATCCCGGACGGGTTGCCGTACGCCGCCGCGCCCTCCGCCGGTTGGGAAAACGCACCTGTGCTCGGGGAGCTCGTCTTCCACGCTCTCTACGTGGCGCTCTCGGATCGCGGGCTCGTCCTTCTACAGGTTGTGGCCGTCGCTGCGGCATTCGTCTTCCTCGGGCGCGACATGCGTGCAGCCGGGGCCGGAGACTCCTCCCGCGGCCTCGTCCTCATCGGCACGGTGCTCGCAGCCGCTCCTGCATTTTTGGTGGTCCGTGCACAGGTCTTCTCTCTGGCGCTCTTCCCTCTCCTCGTCCTCCTGCTTCGCTCCGAGGCACGAGCACCGTCGCGGCGCATCTGGCTCATCGTCCCCCTCGTGGCGCTTTGGTCGAACCTGCACGGCGGCGTCCTTGTTGGAGTCGTCGTATCAGCCGCCTACTTGCTGCTCCACCGCATGCGTCAGCAACCCGGGGTAGCAGTAGGTGTGCTTGTCGCCTCGGCGGCCGCGCTGCTCGCGACGCCGGCGCTCCTGGGCACGGCCGCCTACTACCACGGCGTGCTGACTGGCCAGGCAGCGGCCCGCGGGACCGGCCTCTGGGCACCGCTCTCGCCTCATGCCCTTTTCGACGTCATGTTTCTCGTCATCGCAATTCCGCTCAGCGTTGCCGTGCTGCGGGTGCGGCCTGCTGCTTGGGAGCTTGCAGCACTCGCCGGGTTGGGGACGATGGCGGTCATGGCGAACCGCAACACCGTCTGGTTTGCGCTGTTCGTCGCCGTTCCGGCCGCGGGCGCGCTTCGACTCGGATCCGGCCGCGGGCGCGGCATCGAGCGCATCGTGGTTCTCTGCGCTTTTCTGCTCGGGGTCGGTGCGGTCGCTGCTGTTGCGCGGGAGCCGGTACAGACCGCGGCCGGTCCAATGCTGCTGCGGCACACCGCGGCCGCCGCAGGCGACAAACCGGTACTCGCGGACCCGATCAACGCCGAGCGGCTGGCACTCGCTGGACAAAGGATCTGGATCGGCAATCCGCTGGACGCGTTCAGCTCGCCTGCTCAGCGCGTCTACCTCGACTGGCTCGAGGGCCGTGCACAGGGTGACAGCCTGCTCGCAGGACAGAGTTGCGCGATCCTCGTGACGATCGGAGGCGTTCCGCAGCGCCGACTCGCGCAGAGTCCGGCGTTCCGAGAGGTCGATCGGGACGCGAAGGCAGTGCTGTACAGGCGCAATGGGTGCCTGGCAGGCGCCTAGCGTCTGGTCAGAGCGGGCGCCTGGTCGACTGGAGCGTTGTCGCACACGCGGCGGCAAGCACCGCCATCCCGAGCGCGATCTTCCAGATGTCCCCACCGGTCTCCTGGAACGGCCACGCCCACAAGGCGAGTGGGATGAACCAGGCAGGCGCTAGCGCCGGGAAGGCGATCGCGAGCGGCGCCACCAACAGCAGGAAGTAGTGGAGCCAGACGATTGGCGAGAGGAGAATCGCCGCGGCAATGGCGACCGTGAAGGACCAGAGATCGCGCCTCTCGCGTGGCGCGACTGCGGCGACCGCGAGCGCAGAGCCGGCCAGAACGAACGAGAACGCCTTTGCAGCGACTGACGACAGGCCGAGCGCGAGGCCGAGCGCAACAGCCGACCAGCCCTTGCTCTCTACCGAGGAGGCCAAACTGGAGAGCAACTCCGGATAGTTTGCAAGGTCTCCGAAGCCGATCACCGCCCAGCTAGCGACGCTTATCGCCGTTGCGATCGCGACCGCCAGGGCTGCGCTTCCGACGCGCCGCGAAACCACCAGCCAGATGAGTAACGGCCAGAGGAAGAGCTTCAGGAGAACAAGGCCGCCGACTGCGGTGGCAACGATCAGCTTCTTCTCCCGGAACCGCCAGGCGACGGCTAGCCCCAACAGCAGGAACGGCGTGAAGGTTCCCAGCCTGACGGCGCCGAGTGTGGTGATCGACGCGAAGACGAGCCCGTAGCACCGCCAGTCCACGACACCGAGCAAACGCAGCGCCAGGAAGACGGCGGCGATCGAGAGGAGGACGAAGAGGGCTGCCGCGACGGAGAATGGAAGCGCGCCGAACGGGGCCATTCCAAGTGCCGCGGGAGCCGGGTACGGAAAGCGGAAGGTGTCCTGGATCGCAACCGCGTCGAGGGTCGGGTCGCCTCCCGCCGGAAGGGAGTGGGCTGGGGGATACGGCGAGCGGCCCTCGATCACGTCGTGGCCGCCTTGCCAAAACTGATGGAAGTCGAAGGCGAAGTGATGGTTGATCGAAGCGGCAACCATCACGGTGAGCAGGACTGCGGGCAGGAAGGCGTACACGAGCGGAGCACCGAGCGCGCTGAGGGCCTGCCGGAGACCTCGCGGCGAAACGCGTACCTCCCCGTCGCGAGGCAGCGAGAGCTCTCGCGTCGTCGTCACCGAAACGCACCCGAGCGCACGCCGTCGCGAGAAGGAACCCTTCCGAGGGCGGGCGCTAGCTTGCGAAGAGCAAGGACGACGCCGGCAACTGTCGTCGGGATGAACCAGGAGGCGTGCATCAGCACGGAGAACGCAAAGGCTTCGGTGTGGTTCACCCCGAGTAGGCTGAGCGCCGAGACGCCGAGCCACTGGTACGTACCGATATACCCAGGCGACGATGGAACTGCGACGCCGAGGTTGAGCACGGAGCTGACGAATACGATCTCGCGGGGAGTGAGCGCGATCCCGAGCGCCGAAGCGACAAGCCAGGCGCTCAAGGCCCAGGCGCCCCAAGCGAGCACGCTCAGCAGCACGGCGCCGACCCCGCGCCAGCCGTGTAGGCGGTTTCCCGATTCGCGCCCGGCGCTCGCGAGCACACGGCGCACGCGTCCGGCCGGCGAGACTCGGCTGCGGCGGGCGTAGACGGTCGCAGCGACGAACAGCATCACGACGACGACGCCGACAAAGCCGGCGACGAGCTCCAGGCGATTGAGCCAGAGCGCGTGCTGCGCGGCGGGGTACGTCAAAGCCAGCGCTACAACGAGCACGACCACGTCCAAGCCTCGGTCGACAGCGACTGAGGCTAGAGCAGGCGTACGCGGCATCCGCGCTCCGCGGGAGAGCCACTCGACACGGAGGAGGTCACCCGGCCTCCCGGGGACGACGTTGTTGATGGCGATTGCTCCCACCACCCACTCGACGAAGCGGCGGAGAGGAAGGGGTGGTGACGCCATCGAGATGAGGCGCCAGCGGGCGGCCTGGATGGGATAAACCACCGAGACCGTGCAAACCGCGAGGGCGAGAGTCCGGGGATCGGCGGCTCGAAGGGACGCTTGCAAGGCATCGGTATTCAGATGCCGAAGCGACAGCAGGAGAAGCACAACGCTTGCGGGTAACCCGACGACGGCTCCTACCACCATGCCGCGGCTCGGGCGGAACGGTCCTGCGCGCTGCTCGCGAGCAACCGAGCGGCTCTCCTCGGAGCGGCGGATCATGCTGTCTGCGTTCCTCCAGAAAGCGGCGTGGTCAGGGACTGCTGCCCTGCCTATCGGCGCGGTCTGCCATGCACTTGAGGCGGCGCGCCGTCTGCGGCGAGCGCCCGTGGCCGCAAGCGACTAGTCGGCGATCAGGCGATCTCCGACGGTGAGCTCGCGCCGCTTGGCCTCGCCGGCCGGAATCTCGAGTACGGCCTTCGCGCCACGACTGCCTGCAGCGCGCCATGGCTTGAGATCCGCTGCGATCTTCACGACTCGGAGGTCGCGATCGAGGAACACGGCGTCGATCGGAAAGCGCATGAAGGCCATGTGCACCGACGACGCCGGCTTCAAGAGAATTCCTTCACCACTCGGCAGGTCGCGCCGGCCGAGTAGTCCTTTCATGCGCATGAGCGCTGTGTCCGCGAGGACACAGCGCTCACACACAATGCTTCCGTCTTCGCGCCGAAGCACGACTTCCGCCACTAGAACCCGAGATGGATGTGGTTGTAGTGGTCGGCCATCGGGAACGACGGTCCGCCCATGCCGAGCAGCGAGATGATCTGCCGCGGCATGACTTCCGCCGGGAGCAGCAACAGGTCGCGCACGGCGCGCTCGGTCATCCCGCCGGGCTCCTGATGGCCCAGGATCGGGGTGCCGCCGAGGCCTGAGATGTCGACCGCGTGCCCGGAGATGTGCGCCGAGATCACGCCGGGCCGCGCATACAGGCGATGGCCGGTGATGAGAGACGAGACGCTGACCTGCCCGAATGACTCACGCAGATACGCGATCACGGTCAGGACGCGAACGTCGACCCTGTTCCGAACGATGTCGTTGCGCCCGCCAGCGTAGATCGACACTGACGAGTCCGACAGCAAGCGGCTCGCGATCGACCTCTTGGCCGCCTCGAGGCCGTTCACCAATCCGTCGAGGCCAACAGCGCGGTCATACCGCGCGAGGGCAGCAGCCTTGTCGGCGAAGCTCGTGTCGCCCGAGTAAGAAACGATGCGTGCCCAGTCGCCCTTGGCGGGACCGTAGGTCGCCAGGCGTCCGGCGAGCTTCCGAAGCGTCGTGCGGTCGGCCGGCTCATGGCCGGACGCGCCGCGCGCGCGGAGGATTCCGAGCATCGTCGCCCAGTCGAGCCCTGCTCCGTTCGCCGCCGCCTTCAGGTTCGTAGCGAACTTCGGCGAAAGCCGGAGTGCGGGCGGGGTCGGGTCGGGCAGTTGCGAGTTGAGCCAGATCGTGGCTGCATCGGCCGGGCCCTCGATCTCGGGCTTGGAGGCCGGCTTCAGCTTCGGCAGGAGCAGCGTGCGCAGCTGGGTCTTCTTCCAGGCACGCGCCGCCTTTCCGGCCGGCTTCGGTGCGTTCGTGTCCTGGTTAGCAGCAGCCGGCTGAGCCGGGGCGGCAGCACGCGCAGCACTCGAGGCGTGTTCCGGCGACAGAGCATCGTCGGTCGTCGCAGCGTCTGCGGAGTCGGCCGGGGCTGTGGTCGCATCCGCCGGCGCTGCGGTCGCATCGGCAGGTGCCGTTGCGTCCGGGGCCGTGGACTCGTCCGCCGGGGCGGCCGCGGGCGCCGAGGCGTCCGTGGTCTCCGCCGGAGTCGGCTGCGCCTCTGTGGTGGTTGTCGTGTCGGCAGCGAGTTCCTGGCTGTCGTTCGCGACGAGAGGCCTGAGCTGGTCACCCGCAACTGCAGCGAGTGACGCGCCCGAGAAGAAGATCGTGGTGAAGACGAGCGTCGAAACGAGCCGCCGCTTGCGCGACCTGGGCTCCGTGGTCTCTTCGGAGCCGGGCGGTGCGCCGCCGAACTCCCAGTTTTCTCTGCGAATGAACCGACGTGGCATTGCCGTTTGCTCCTTGTGTTTGAGCCCCTGGCCGCCACTAGGGGCGCGGATTGGGCCTTTTTCCGCAGCCGCTTGCGTGCAGTAGCTATCGAACGCAGAAGCCCCGGCCCTCTCCCTCACTCAAGGGAACGTCGGCATGGATCACCCACTAGAGGGATACGCGGACGGCCCGAAGCGACGATGACTGGGTCGAGATTGACCACCAAGGCGAAGCGGCGCGCCGAAAGACAGAGAAAGGACGTTCGACGCGTGTCTTCCAGTGTCGCTGGGTTTCGAGTCGATTTCTCCCCAACTTGTTCTGGTCTTTCGATTTGCGCGCAGCGCGCGCTCGAGTTGTGGAAAGGGGGTGAATCATCGTGACGTTCACGGATCTGGTTACTTACTTCCGCGCCCGGCTTTCGGTCGAGGAGGGTCAGACGATGGCTGAGTACGGC
This sequence comes from Gaiellaceae bacterium, assembly GCA_035573355.1. GTDB lineage: Bacteria > Actinomycetota > Thermoleophilia > Gaiellales > Gaiellaceae > 3-1-20CM-4-69-9. The sequence goes on from DATMZV010000181.1 coordinate 16,098, forward strand.
GTCGTCCTGGCAGTGATCGCAGCCATCGTGGTCGCGGCACTCGTTGCGCTCCAGGGTGGTATCAGCGGCGCAATTAGCCGCGTTACTGGCTTCCTTTAAACCGCTGACTGAGCGGGGCCTTTGCCGCACGGCAAGGGCCCCGCACTTCTACCGGAGACCCCCATGCCGCAAAAGATCAACACAGCAAAAATCAAAGAGGAACGAGGACAGACGATGGCGGAGCTCGCCCTCGTCCTTCCTGTCCTCCTCGTGCTGCTGCTGGGGATCGCACAGTTCGGCGTCGCCTTCAACAACTACATCAGCCTGACCGATGCGGTGCGGGCCGGTGCACGTGTGGCAGCGGTCTCACGGAACTCGTCAGATCCAGCGGGCGCCTGCCGTGCCCGAGTCCTCGCCTCGGCCGGAAGTCTCAATACGACGGAGCTCGGAAGAAATCTTTCATGCACTTCGACCTGGGATCCCGGGTCGGTGGTCACGGTGTACGCCGACTATCCGTACGACATCAGCTTGCTCAACTGGAACGTCCTAAGCGGCCGTTTTGACTCCACGATGAAGGAGCGTGTGGAATGAGCCGCAACTGCAAGAACCAGGACGGCCAGGCGATCGTCCTCATGGCGATCTCGCTCACGGTGCTCATGGGGATGGCGGCACTCGTGCTCGACGTCGGCCTCTGGATGCGTAGCGACCGCAGGCTTCAGCAGACTGCGGACGCCGCCGCTCTCGCGGGTGCACAGATGCTGCCCGCGGATCCCGCCGGCGCGAAGTCGCTGGCGCTCAACTATGCGGACCAAAACGGAGGAAACGTTCTCGCCGCGAACATCGTCGTGTCGACGACGTACACCTCTAACGACACGATCTCGGTGGACGCCGCCAAGAACGAGCCAGGAATCTTCAGCAAGGTCATCGGAATCGACTCCGCGGGGATCAAGGCATCTGCGAAGGCGCGGACAGACTCTCCGCAGCAGGTCCGTAACGTCGCCCCGATGGTGGTCTCGTGCAACCACCCGCTGATCCAGAACTGCAACGGCAATCACACGCCGACCTTCAACGTCAACACGACGATGGACTTCAACGACATGGGTGCGCCGGGCGCATTCGGGATGTTGAACCTGGACGGCGGCAACGGCACTCCCGGTTCGAGCGAGGAGGGCGAGTGGATCCTCCACGGCTTCGACAAGTATCTCGGCATCGGCAAGTACCGGTCCGATCCGGGCGCGAAGTTCAGCTCCTCGAACGTCAACGGCGCGCTCGATGACCGTGTTGGCACGGTTCTGCTCTTCCCGGTCTTCAAGACTTTGGACGGAACCGGCCAGAACGCCGAGTACGACATCATCGGCTGGATCGGGTTCTACCTGACGAAGGAAACAACGCACGGGAACAGCGCAACACTCGAAGGGTATTTCACCGAGTACATCGCCCAGGGAATTCTCGCTTCGAGCGGATCCGGGATCCCCAGCACCTTTGGAGTCAAGTCAGTTCAACTCATCGGCTGATTCAGCCGATAGCTCGTTAGTCCACAGGCCCCTCTCAGGAAAAGAGAAAGGACTATGAATTACCGCGTCAAGAACATCGGGATCGCCATCGGGTTGGCCGCACTAGCCGCCATCCTGACGAGCGTCTACGTCGTCAATTACAAGCGCCACGTCCAGCGCGGAGAAGGAAAAGTGACGGTGCTCGTCGCCGCACGCGATATCCCGGCTGGAACCTCTGGCGCGGATGTCATCGATCAGAAGATGCTGAAGGAGCAGACCGTCCCGCGGAAGTCAATCGTCGCGGGCGCGATCTCCACGCCTGATCAGCTCTCCCAGTACGTCGCTACCCAGGACGTGTACGAGGGCGAGCAGGTCAGCACCAGGCGCTTCGCCCCGCCGAGTGAGCAGGGCATTCGCGCACAGATCAAGGGCACGCAGCGTGCGTACCAGCTTCCAGGCACCTCCGATCAGCTCCTCGCCGGCACGATCCAGAACGGTGACCACGTGGACGTCGTGGGCACCTGGATCGTTGGCAATTCGGGCTCGAACGGTGGAAGCGGGACGACGGTCAGTCGCGTCGTCATTCGCGACGTGCTCGTGCTCCGGGCGCCGGAAGGCACGGCGTCGTCGAAGGTCACGACTCCCGGCCAGGGCGGCGAGTCGGTCCAGCTGCGCGTCACGGACGCTCAGGCCCAGAAGCTGCTCTGGATCCAGAAGAACGGCGAAGGCAACGGCGAGGGGTACTTCCTCACGCTGCGCCCGCCGAACAACGCTCTGGACAGCTCGAACACGGTTCAGGACTCGCACACGTTGCAGTTCGACGGACCCGGAAGGAGGCCACGATGAGCTCCGCAACAGAGACAACTCAGCGTGAGCGCGTCCGAATCTACGCGACGGGGTCCTGCGAGGGATTCGAGAAGCTGCGCGATTCGCTCACGAACCACCCCGAGATCGAAATGGTCGGCTCGAGTGTTGGCGTCGCTGACGGCGCCGGCGCGCTGGCGGGCGGCCACCTGGACGCCGTCCTCCACGCGACGCGGGGCGCGAGCCTGCCCGCGGACGAGCTTGCCTCGATCCGCGAGCACACCCGCGCCCCGATTCTCCTCGTCGCGTCGAACGGCTCGGCGGGGTTGCTCGAGCAGGCTCTCGAGTCGGACGTGTCCGACGTGCTGCTACTCCCGCAGCTCGTCGAGAACGTCGTCTTCGCGATTCGCAAGGCGACGCACTCGACCAGGCGTCATCACGACTCCGGCGGTGGCCCGGGCCGGCACGGCAAGATCGTGACCGTGTTCTCGCCGAAGGGCGGGACGGGCAAGACCGTCATCGCGACGAACCTTGCCGCCGCCTGCGCGAAGTACGAGGGCCGCAAGACGCTGCTCCTCGATCTCGACCTCCAGTTCGGCGACGCGGCGATCATGCTCGGCGTCGAACCGGAGAAGACGATCTATGACCTGGTCGTCGCTCCGGGAGAGCTGGACAGCGAGAAGCTGGCCGGCTACACGACGAAGCACGCGTGCGGGCTCGAAGTTCTGCCCGCGCCGCTTCGGCCGGAAGACGCGGAGCTCGTGACCGAGGCCAAGCTAGGCCGGCTGCTCGAGGTCGCACGCGAGTCGTTCGACGTCATCGTCGTCGATACGTCTCCGTTCTTCCACGGTCCGATGCTGGCCACGCTCGACCGGACGGACGAGCTCATGCTGCTCTGCTCGCTCGACGTGCCCACCCTGAAGAACCTGCGCCTCGCGCTGCAGACGCTCGATCTGCTGTCGTTCCC
>DATMZV010000182.1:0-4317 GCA_035573355.1 Gaiellaceae bacterium
CCAGGCAAAGGGAGTGAAAAAGCACATGCGCCGGATGGTCATCATCTTCGCCCTGGTCGTCGGAGCCCTGACGCTCGCCGCGTCCGGCCTCGCCGATCCGGGCGGCAAAGGCAAGGACAAAGACAAGGGCAAGGCTCAGGGAAAGAACAAGTTCAGCTTCACCCTGACGACGACCGACCGTCGGTGCGACGGGACGGAGCCGTGGGCGACGCTGAACGAGAAGCGCACGTACCAGATCCATGACAATGGCAACGGCACGTTCCGCCTGCGCCGTGTCGACAAGGGGACCTTCACCACGATGGCCGGGAACAGCCCGGGCAACTGCCAGGCGAACAAGAGCAAGCACGGCAAGCTCATTCGCGCAGGCGTGACGGGCCGCTTCAACGGCTACCTCGAAGGCACGATCACCGGCGGCGTCTTCAACAAGAACGCGACCTGCGCCGCTGCCTGTTTCACCAGTGACTTCCTCACTGCGTTCTTCGGTCCGGCCGCTGCCTTCTCGTGTGACGGAGCGACGAACAGCACCGATTGCAAGTTCAACTACAACTACACCGCGCCGAATCGCAGCGGAAATCGGCCCCGGCTGATCGTCCGCCACTGGCAGGACCGCGGGAAGGGCTCGGGCACGACGCTCAAGGAGAGCTTCCACGGCGACATCGCCAGCTCGTAGCTTTTCGGGACGAAAGATCGACGAAGAGCCCGCCTCGGCGGGCTCTTCCGTTTTACTAGCCGAATGCATCCGCAACGGAGAGCGGCGCTCGTCTCGGTGGTCGCGGCCATCGTGCTCATCGCGCTCAAGCTCGGCGCCGGCCTGGCGTCGCACAGCCTCGGACTGATCTCCGAGGCACTGCACTCCGGAACCGATCTGGTTGCGGCGCTGCTCACGCTCTTCGCGGTCGGTGTCGCCGTCCGCCCGGCAGACGTGTCGCACCAGTACGGCCACGGCAAGGCCGAGCATCTTTCCGCGCTTGCCGAGGCGGCCATTCTCGTTGCCGCGAGCGGCTTCATCGCTTGGCGCGCGATCACGCATCTCGTTGGCGACCGGCCGACCTCGGTGGAAGCAACGTGGTACGCGTTCGTCGTGATCGCGATCGTGATCGCCGTCGACCTCAGTCGAACTGTCGTGCTCCGGCGGGCGTCACGCCGCTACCACAGCGCGGCGCTGGCCTCGAATGCGCTCCACTTCGCCAGCGACCTCGCGGGCTCGGTCGCGGTGCTGGTCGGGCTCGTCCTCGTGCACGCAGGCCATCCACGTGCAGACTCCGCGGCGGCGCTCTTCGTCGCCGTCCTCGTTTCGCTCGCAGCCATCCGCCTGATGAAGCGGAACGTCGACGTCCTGATGGACCGCGCCCCTGCAGACGCCGAGGAAGCTGCCCGGGCGGCGATCGCCGGGATCGAGCCTCCCGTGGCTCTCCGCCGTTTGCGCATGCGCCAGGCTGGGCCGCGTCAGTTCATGGACGTCGTGATCGGTGTCCCGCCGGGCGCCGCCGTCGGCCAGGGCCACGCGGCCGCCGACCAGGTGGAGGAGGCACTGAACGAAGCCCTGCCCGGCAGCGACGTGGTCGTTCACGTCGAGCCGCAGGACGACGAGGCTGCCATTCGCGACCGCGCACATGCAGCCGCGCTCGGCGTGCCAGGCGTGCGCGAAGTGCACAACGTGAGCGTTCTCGACGTCGGCGGGCGAACGGAGGTGTCGTTGCATCTGAAGCTTCCCGGGGAGCTAACGCTGGAGCAGGCTCACGAGGTCGCGAATCAGGTCGAGGCGGCGATCGCGCAGGCCGTGCCCGAGGTCGACGACGTCCAGACGCACATCGAGCCGCTCGCAGAACCCTCGGAAGGGCGACCGATGGTCGAGGACACCGCCGAGCGAGACGTCGTCCTGCGCATCGTCCACGACGTTACGGGCCTGGAGCCGCGCGAGATCCGCTTCGTGCGCACGGACGATGGGACGATCGCCTACCTGACCCTTGGCCTCGATGCGGCGAGCCCGCTTGCGGAAGCACATGCGCGTGCGAGCGAGATCGAGGAGCGAATCCGCCGCGCCCGTCCGGACATCGCCGACGTGATCGTGCACACGGAGCCGTAGGCGTGAAGCTCTGCATGTTCACGCCGCGTGACCTTCAGCTCGAACGCGGCTGGCCGGGGATCGTCGAGGGCGACACCGTCGTGCAGCTCGCAGCGCAGACCTTGCAGGCGTACTTCACCGGCGGCGGAGGCGCGCGGCGGCATGCCGAATATCCGCTGACCGACGTCGACTTCCGTCCGCCCGTCCTGCACCCGCCCTCGGTTCGTGACTTCTACGCGTTCGAGCAGCACGTCAAGACGGCCCGAGCCCTCCGCGGCCAGGAGGTGCCGCCCGAGTGGTACGAGCTACCGGTGTTCTACTTCTCCAATCCGGCGGCGATCTACGGCCCGGAGGACGAGATCCCGGCTCCGCCCGATTCGAACGAGCTGGACTACGAGCTCGAAGTCGCGGCGATCATCGGGGCAGACGCCAGGATCGGAGGCTTCACGGTCATGAACGACTGGTCCGCGCGCGATCTGCAGCGGGCCGAGATGAAGGTCGGCCTCGGCCCGGCGAAAGGGAAGGACTTCGCCACGAGCATCGGGCCGCTGCTCGTGACCCCGGACGAGTTCGACGGCGCGAGCGGGACGATGGTCGCGCGCGTGAACGGTGAGGAGCGCTCGCGGGGGAATCTGGCGGACATGTACCACTCGTGGGACGCGATCGTGGCGCACGCGGCGCGGAATACCCATCTCCGGCCCGGAGACATTCTCGGCTCCGGGACCGTTGGGACCGGCTGCATCCTCGAGCACGGCGACGGTCGCTGGCTGCAAGCCGGGGATGTCGTCGAGCTCGAGGTCGAGGGCATCGGCATCCTGCGCAACCGTGTCGCTTGACTCTCCCCCTGGGGCAGGGCCCATCGTGTTGAACGACATGGAGAACCTCATGTCGATCGGCGAGTTCGCCTCCGCGTCGCGGCTCTCGCAGAAGGCTCTCCGCCTGTACGGGGAGAAGGGCCTCCTGCCACCGGCGTGGGTCGACCCGGCCTCGGGTTACCGCTACTACACGCTCGAGCAGGTGCGGGAGGCGACGCTGATCGCGCTGCTGCGCCGCGGCGGGATGCCGCTCGCCGAGATCCGCGCGTTCCTCCGCGAGCCGAGCGTCGAGCTCCTCGAGGCGTACGAGCGGCGTGTGACCGACGAGTTCGCCGAACGGCGCCGGGTTCTCCGCTACGTCAAACGCATCCTGAAGGAGGAGCCCATGTACGACGTTCTCACCAGGCAGGTCTCGGAGCAACCGTACGTCGGTCGCACGAAGCGAGTCCTCGTTCCCGAGCTGGAGCCGTTCATCGTCTCGACGTTCGAGGAGCTGGGAGAGGCCGAGGGCGGCCACCCGTTCGTGCTCTATCACGGGGCCGTGAACAACGAGGAAGACGGGCCCGTCGAGGTCTGCGTTCCGCAGCGCGACGGCGACAAGCGCTTGCCTGCCGGCGAAGTCGCCTTCACCGAGATCGCCGGCCAGCAGTGCTCCTTCCCGGAGATCCTCGGTGCCTACGAGGCCGTGTATCGCTGGGCGAAGGAGCACGGCCGCGAGCCGGGTGGGCCGCCACGCGAGATCTATCTCAACGGCCTCGGCGACGCGTTGCACATGGAGATCGCACTGCCGCTCCGCTGACGGCAAAGATAGGCCTGTGCAGGCCGAGGTCATCGTCGTCGGGGCGGGGATCATGGGATCCGCGACGGCCCATGCGCTCGCGCGCGACGGTCGCGACGTCCTGCTCGTCGAGCAGTTCCACGTCGGGCATGAGCGCGGGTCGAGTCACGGCCGCTCGCGGATCGTGCGGCTCGCGTATCCCGAGGTGGAGTTCGTAGAGCTGGCGAAGGAGGCTTTCGCCGGCTGGCGCGAGCTCGAGCAGGAGTCCGGGCGGGAGCTGCTCGAGCTGAACGGATTGCTCGAGCTCGTCGAGGACTCCGGCCGGAGCTCGCAAGAGGCGCTCGACGCCGCGGGCGCGGAGTACGAGCTGCTCGATGCCCCGGAGGCGCGGGCACGCTGGCCCGTCGGCGTACCGGACGGTTGGACCGCGCTCTTCCAGCCTGAGGCGGGGATCGTCCGTGCCGATGTCGCGCACCGGGCGTTCGTCGACTGTGCTCTTGCTCGAGGGGTGTGCCTCGAGGAAGGGAGGCACGTCGACTCGATCGAGGGTCTCGACGCTTCTGCGGTCGTGGTTACTGCGGGGCCCTGGGTCACGAGGTTCTTTCCGGATCTGCCCGTGCGGACCACCCGCGAGACCGTGGCCTATTTTCGGCGTGAGG
>DATMZV010000183.1:0-2123 GCA_035573355.1 Gaiellaceae bacterium
CCGAAGGGCCTGATCGGCCCCGGCGAGCGGGCCGAGCTCACGGCGCTTCGCGAGGTGAAGGAGGAGACCGGAGTCGAGGCAACCCCGGTGGAGAAGCTCGGCGACGTCCGCTACGTCTACACCTGGGCCGGGGAACGGGTCTTCAAGGTGGTCAGCTTCTTCCTCTTCCGCTACCGGGCCGGTCGCCTCGGCGACATCCCTGCCGAGCACGCCCACGAGGTCGCGGAGACTCGCTGGCTCCCACTCGAAGAGGCGCCCGGGCTCCTCGCCTACAAAGGCGAGCGGGAGATGGCGGCAAAGGCGCTCGAGCGGCTCTCGCGTTAGGCTCCGCGCGTGAGCGAGCCGGAGCAGCCCGAGCGGACGACCCCCGCCTATGTGCCGGAATCCCGGCTGCAACGCGGGGTTCGCTACTCGCATCGGACCGGCCTCTACCTCTCGCTCGCGATCGCGCTCGCGACCCTCGTCTTCCTGATCCTGTTGATCGCGCGCAACACGCGCCACGTGAAGCTCGATTACGTGTTCGGGAGCACGAAGACCGGGCTCGTCTGGCTGGTCATCATCAGCGCGATCACCGGCTGGGTCCTGGGCATCGTGACCGCATTCCTCATCCGCCGGCGCACCCGCCCGCGTCAACCCGCGTGAACGAGGCGATGTACGCACTCAACTTCTACTCACCGATCGTCGCGGAACAGCTGAGGAGCGGTCGTAAGACGGCCACGATCCGCCTCGGCGACAAATCTGCGAAGTACCGGAAGGGGATGATCGTCCAGGTGCTCGCGGGGGCACGGTTCAGTCCACGTGAGCGGGTCTTCAACGCAGTGATCGACAAGGTGGAGGTGAAGCTCCTCGCCGACCTTTCGCCTCGCGAAGTCGAGCACGACAACCCGGAGATCCGGCGCACGGAGGACATGGCGTCCTTCCTCAGCCAGCTCTACAACCGCGAGGTCACGCCCGACGACACGGTGACGGTGATCCGCTTCAGCCAGATCCGCTAGCGGCGGCGGATCTTCGTTCCGAACAGCTCGGGATCACGCAGCTGCGTCCCGCAGGACTCGCAGTCGACCGCGAAGATCGAGCTGAACGGCGCGCTGCACGAGGGACAGCGGCGCAGCATCACGCCCCCACACTGCGGGCACTGCTCGGGAACGTCGGCCTCGAAGTCGTCGAACCAGCGGCGCGCCGCGCCACAGCCGAGACAGAAGGCCACCCAGTCGCCGAGCACCTTGCGGCGCTCTTCGCGTAGCCAGTCCGAGGCCTTTCCCATCGGAGCGATGGTAACCCCAGTCGTTAGAGTGCCACCGCTATGGCCATCGCCCGGGAAGCCGAGCCGGTCGGCTCGCTGAAAGAGGTTCGAGAGGCAGGACTCGACCGCGAGGATCTCCTCGGCGTTTACAGGAACATGCTGATGACCCGCGGGATCGAGGAGCGCGGCCACATCCTCTATCGCCAGGGCAAGATCCCCGGCTCCTTCTATACGGGACGGGGAAACGAGGCCGGCTCCGTCGGCGTCGCGACCGCGATGGGCGCCGACGACGTCGGCACGCCGCTTCACCGCGACATGGGCGTCCACATCGTGCGCGGCGTCGAGCCGTGGCGAATCTTCGCCCAGTACATGGGACGGGCGGACGGGCCTACGAAGGGCAGAGACGGGAACGTGCACATGGCCGACTCGAAGCTGGGGCTGATCGCAATGGTCAGCCACCTGCCGGCGATGCTCCCCGTAGCGGTGGGCTGCGCGCTCGCCTTCCGCATCAGGGAGGAGAAGCGCGTCGCCGTCGGCTGGTTCGGTGAAGGAGCGTCTGCGCGCGGCGACTGCCACGAGGCGATGACGCTCGCCGGCGTCCGCAAGCTGCCGATGGTCTTCGTCTGCGACAACAACCAGTGGGCGTACTCGACGCCGACGCATCTGGAGTTCGCGACCGGCCACGTCGCCGACCGCGCCGAGTCCTACGGCTTCGAGGGAGTCGTCGTCGACGGCACCGATGTGCTCGCCGTCTACCGAGAGGCGAGCCGCGCGATCGAGAAGGCCCGCGCCGGCGGCGGCCCGACGCTGATCGAATCGGTGACGCTGCGAATGGAAGGGCACGCCGTGCACGACGACGCGTTCTACGTCCCGAAGGAGA
>DATMZV010000184.1:0-4467 GCA_035573355.1 Gaiellaceae bacterium
CATCATCAGGCCGACTCCGATCAGTGCGTACACGCCCTGCTTCTTGAGATACGACATCGGGTCCGTTCTCTCGAGCGCCGCCGGCGCGGACGTCGCGCTGTACACCATCACGAGGCCGAAGGCGACCAATCCGAGCGTGACGAGGACGAGGAGGTGCGACTCGATCTGCGTCTTCGCCTTCACCACAGTTCTCCGACGAGCCGCCGGAATGTCTCGCCGCGTTCCTCGAAGTCGCGAAACTGGTCGAAGCTCGCGCACGCCGGCGAGAGCAGAACGACGTCGCCCGGTTCCGCCTCGCCCGCTGCCGCCCCGACTGCGGTCGCGAGATCGCCGGAGCGGCGGTACGGCCGTCCGGCCCGTCCGAGCGCTGCGGCCAGCTCTTCGGTCGCCTCGCCGATCAGATCGACCGAGCGCAGCGAAGGGGGCAAACTCTCGGCGAGCTCGTCGAACGACTCGCCCTTGAGGGATCCGCCGAGGATCAGCCGGATCGGCTGTCCCGCATACGCCGCGATGCCGCGACGGGCAGCGGCCGTGTTCGTGGCCTTCGAGTCGTTCACGAACCGGACGCCGTCGATGTCGCCGACGAGCTCCAGGCGGTGCTCGACGCCGGGGAACGTCCGCAAGGCCTCGGCGATCGCGTCCTCCTCTACGCCCGCGGCCCGCGCAGTCGCGGTCGCCGCGGCGGCGTTCTCACGGTTGTGCCTGCCCGGAATCAGCGGCTCTGCCGGAAGGTCGTCGTCGGCAGCGAACTCGATGCGGTCCCCACCCCCGGGAACGGCGCCGAAGCCACGCGGGACCACAGCGACGTCGGCTTCGGTCTGGTTCTCGAAGATGCGCAGCTTGGCATCGCGATAGGCGTCGTACGTGCCGTGACGGTCGAGGTGATCGGGCTCGAGGTTCAGCAGGACCGCAACGCGCGGGCGTAGCCGATGGATGTCCTCGAGCTGGAAGCTCGACAACTCGCACACGATCCACGCGTCCCTCTCGAGTGCGCCGTCGAAGCTCGTCAACGAACGGCCGACGTTGCCCGCGACCGCGACCGGCCGGCCGGCCGCGCGGAACATCGCGCCGAGCAACTCGCTCGTCGTCGTCTTGCCGTTCGTGCCGGTGACGCCGACGAACGGGTTCCGGAACAGGCGAAAGCCGAGCTCGACCTCGCTCCAGATCGGGATCCCACGCGACCGTGCAGCCGCCGCCAGGGGCGACTCCCCGGGCACGCCCGGGCTCTTGATCAGCAGCTCGACGCCGTCCAGCAAACCTTCCTCCTCATTCCCCGGGTGGACTTCGACGCCGGCTTCGGCAAGCCTGCCGGTCTCGACATCGGCCGCCCGGTCGGCGGCGACCGTCGGCACACCACGCCGGGCCAGAGCGAGCGCGGCGGACTGACCGGAGCGGGCGAGCCCCAGCACGAGCGCCCGGCGCGGAAGCTTCACGGCTTACGCGCGTCGAGCGAGGGACCGCCGTCGTCGGAGACGACGGCCACGTCGACAAATCCGGCTTTTGTGAGCATGCCTGCGCCTAAGTTCAACGCGGACTCGGTGGAGCCTCCGACCGAAACCTGCCCGCCCGGGCGAAGCACACGAAAGAACTCCGAGGAAGACGGGGCGCTCGGTGGGCTCATCGTCCGCACCGCGTCGACGCTCTCGTCTGGAAGCGGCAACACCTCCGAGTCCCCGACGAGGTAAGTCACATCGGGCTCCGGCGACGCGTGTCTGAGACGCTCGAGCGTATCGACGGACCAGTCGACGACGACGACGTCACCGTCAGGAGCAACGTCGGCCGCCAGCGCGGCGATGAGCTCGGCCTCCGCTCCGATGACGACGACGATGTCACCCGGCTTGCTCAGCGTCGGAAGAAGGTGAAGTCGCGGTAGAAGAGGGCGAACCCGATCGCACAGAGGATCGCCGTGACGATCCAGAAACGCACCATGATCTTCGTCTCCGACCACGCCTTCATCTCGAAGTGGTAGTGGATCGGCGCCATGAGGAATACACGCCGACCGTAGTACTTGAACGAGATCACCTGCACGATCACCGACAGCGCCTCGATCAGGAAGATGCCGCCGATGAACAGGAGCAGAAAGATCGTCTGAGTGAAGATCGCCATCGCGGCGAGGGCGCCTCCGATCGCCATCGCCCCCGTGTCGCCCATGATCACCTCTGCAGGAAAGGCGTTGTACCAGAGGAAGCCGATGGTGGCCCCGATCAGGGCCGCGCCGACGATCGCGAGATCGAGTCTGCTGTCGAAGCGTCCGCCGGGGTTGCCCGACCGGATGTAGGTCACGACCGAGATCGCCGTAAAGGTGAGCATCGCGATGATCCCCGTCCCGGCTGCGAGCCCGTCGAGGCCGTCGGTGAGATTGACCCCGTTCGTGGTGCCGGCAATCACGAGGAACAGCAGGACATACCACCCCCACGACAGCTCGAGGTTCCAGTGCACGATGGGAATGAACACGCTCGTCGGCAGCTGCTGGTGTTCCGCTGCGAAGCCGACGCCGACCGTAATCAAGGCAAGCCCGAGCAACTTCCAACGCCCGCGCAACCCGAGCGAGCGCCGGTGCGTGAGCTTGATGAAGTCGTCGAGGAACCCGATCGCGCCGCAGCCAAGGGTGACGAAGAGGACGGTGAGCGCAGGAACCTTGTACTTCGACACCGCCAGAAACGCGCCGGTGGCGACGACGAGGATCAGGAGGCCGCCCATCGTCGGGGTCCCCTGCTTGATGCGGTGCGCCTCCGGCAGCTCCTCGCGGATGTGCTGGCCGAACTCGTTCTTTCGCAGGAAGGCGATGAACTTCGGGCCGACGACGATCGACACGATCATCGCGACCACGCCTGCGGCCAGGACGCGGATCACTGGCGCGTCACCGGGTTGGGATCTTTGTGAGTGCTTCTGCCACAGCTTCGAGACCGACGGCCCGGGATGCTTTCACGAGGACGGCGTCGCCGGGACGTACGAGCTCGTCCACCTGCCGCAGCGCATCGTGGACATTCGCCACCCAGCGTCCGGAAACGCCGCCTTCAAGGTACCCGCGTGAGAGCTGGCCGACGGCCAGGAGCTCGTCCACGCCCAGCTCGGCGGCGGCCTCGCCGACTTCCCGGTGGTACTGCGGGCCTGTTCTCCCGAGCTCGGCCATGTCGCCCAGAATCGCGACCCGCCGCCGCGGCCCGGCTCGTTCCACGAGATACGAGAGAGCAGCGCGCATCGAGACGGGATTCGCGTTGTACGCGTCGTTGATCAGAAGGCCACCGCCCGGGAGCTCGTCCTCTTCTCCACGCCAGCGTGCGAAGTCGACCTCGACGGTTGCAGGCCGCGGCAAGCCCAACGCGTCGAGAGCAGCCAGCGCCGTCGCTGCGTTCTGCACCTGGTGGCGAGCCGTGAAGTTGAAGCTGACACCGCCGACGACCGTGCGACCGTCGACGCGCGCGGCGGCAGGCTCGCCGATTCTCACGACGTCGATATCGTCGCGCGCGACCGGGAAGTCGCTCGGGACGATCGCCGTCCCACCCCGTGGAAGCGCTGCGATCAGCTCCCCCTTCGCCCGGACAACGCCTTCGAGTGAGTCGACGAGCTCGAGGTGTACCGGCCCGACGTTCGTCACTGCCCCGATCTCCGGGCGAGCTATCGCCGCGAGCTCGGCGATCTGGCCGAAGCCCCGCATCGCGAGCTCGAGAATGCAGACCTCGGTGTCTTCTTCGAGCCGGCAGAGCGTCAGCGGCACGCCGATCTCGTTGTTGTAGCTGGCCTCGGCGGCGATCGTCCTCGCTGTCGGCATGCAGAGGGCGGCCAGGATGTCCTTCGTCGAGGTCTTCCCCATCGACCCTGTGATCGCGACGACGCGTGCCGAGCTCTGTTCGCGAACGGCGCCACCGAGGCGTGCGAGCGCAGCGAACGCGTCGTCGGGGACGAGCGTCGCAACCGCGCCGTTGGTGACAGCGTCGTCGAGAAAGTCCGTGCCCTTGCCGACGGCGACGAACAGGTCGCCCGGAAGGATGCGCCGCGAATCGACCTGCACACCGGTGAAGCGGTCCGCGCGTACCTCTGCACGGCCCAGTCCCTCCAGCAAGGTGGTCTCGAGCGTGATCATGCCGGTGCCTTCAGCGCCCGCAGCGCGTCGCGTGCGACCTCACGGTCGTCGAAGGGGAGCTTGGTGCCTGCGATCTCCTGCCCCTGCTCGTGGCCTTTGCCCGCGATCACAACGACATCGCCCGCTCGTGCCGACTCGAGCGCCCGCTCGATCGCACGGCGCCGATCGAGCTCGATGTCGAGCTTGAGAACTCCGGCAACCTCGGAAGCGATCGCGGCGGGATCCTCGCCGCGCGGATTGTCGGAGGTGACGAGCGCGACGTCGGCGAGCTCGAAGACCACCTGACCCATCAGCGGCCGCTTGGAGCGGTCCCGGTCCCCGCCGGCGCCGAAGACGCAGATGACGCGGCCGCGGTCGAGCTCGCGCGCAGACCGCAGTGCTGT
>DATMZV010000185.1:0-4987 GCA_035573355.1 Gaiellaceae bacterium
GTCCGCTACGACTTCGCAAAGGGCGGCCTTCAGTTCGCTCAGCAGCGGAACTGGTTCAGCGACCTGCACGTCTCGTACCACGTCGGCGTCTACGGGTTCTCGGTCTGGCTCGTCGGGCTGACGGTCGTCGCGATGGCGGCACCGATCGCATACGGGTTCTGGGTCGGCCGCGACCGCGTACGCGCCTACATGGGGCTCATGCTGTTCCTGACCGGCGCCATCATCGGAGTCTTCACGGCGCAGGATCTGCTGCTCTTCTACGCCTTCTTCGAGGCGATGATGATCCCGCTCTACATCCTCGTGGGCGTCTGGGGCGGGCCCGGTCGGCTGGGGGCCACCCTCAAGTTCCTGCTCTACACGATGGCGGGCTCGCTGCTGATGCTGGCCTCGATCATCGTCTACGGGCTCTCGCAGAACACCTTCGACCTGACGCAGATCGGCCAGAGCTCTAGCGACTGGATCTTCCTGGGATTCGTGGCGGCGTTCGCGATCAAGGCGCCACTCTTTCCCCTTCACGGCTGGCTCCCCGACGCCTACCGCGAGTCGTCTCCCGAGGTCGCCGCGATTCTCTCCGGCGTCGTCTCGAAGGCGGCCGCCTACGGCTTCCTACGGATCGCGATCGCCAAGTTCCCCGAGCCTGTTCAGCACTACCGCGCCCCGATCCTCGCCCTCGCGGCGATCGGATTGATCTACGGCTCACTGCTCGCATTTCGCGCACCGGACATCCGCGGCGTGATCGCGTACTCGTCGCTCGCACAGATGGGCCTGATCACGATGGGCCTCTTCGCGGTCAACGACCTCGGCTTCGACGGCGCCGTGCTGCAGATGGTGAACCACGGGCTCGTGTCGGCCGCGCTCTTCCTGCTCGCCGGCATGGTGGAGCGGCGAACGCTCACGGGTGAGCTCACGCGGCTCGGGGGGATGGCGCGCGGACGGCCGGCGCTCGCGACAGTGCTGATCACCACCGGAGTGATCGCACTTGCGGTCCCGCTGTCGTCGGCGTTCGCCGGTGAGTTCCTGATCCTCGCCGGCGTCTTCCGTCAGGGCTGGGGATGGTCGGTCGTCGGCGCAGTTGCGATCGTCCTCGCCGCTGCCTACGTCCTGCGGCTGATCTCGGCTGTTCTCCACCGCGACGTCGGGCCCGCCGTCTCCGACTCCGCGCTCGACCTTCGGCCGGCGGAGCTCGGCGTGGTCGTCCCGCTCGTGGCCTGTCTGCTCGCCCTCTCGGCGTGGCCCGCGGCGATCACGGAGCACTCCTTCCGAAACGACCGCGGTCAGACCGACGTGTCCCAGGGCTTCAAGTGATTCACGGGCCGCACATCGACTGGTTCGCGCTCGCCGGGGTCAACAGCCTGCTCGCCGCCTCCGCGCTGGCGCTCCTCTCGGCGGTACTCGTCCCGGGTCCGTTGCGCAGGCCGGTCGCAGCCTCGCTCTGCGCGCTCGGCTATGCGACGGCAACCGGCTTCGCAATCGCGCTCTACGTCAAGTCGCCGCACGGACACGGCGTCGTCGTGGACGCGTTCCGCCGCGATCGTCTTGCCCAGTTCGCTGGCATCATCCTCGCGGGCTCGGGCCTGCTCGCTACTGCGGTCTCCTACAGAGAGCGCATGCGCGAGCACCACGGCGAGTACTACGCGCTCCTCGCCGCAGCCGGCGGCGGGATGCTGTTCTTTGTCGGCGCCAACAACCTGATGACGCTCTTCCTCGGGCTCGAGTGGTTCTCGATCTGCCTGTACATCCTTTGCGCGATCGATCGAGACCGGCTCGGCGGTCTGGAGGCGGCACTCAAGTACCTCGTCATCGGCGGTTTCGGCTCAGCGGTCCTGCTGTTCGGCTCGGCGCTCGTCTACGGTGCCACCGGGCAGCTGAACTTCGATGCGATCTCGGCAGCGGGACGAGCACACGACTCGTTGCTCGTCTTCGGTCTCGCGATGATCATCGCCGGTCTCGCCTTCAAAGCTTCCGCCGCGCCGTTCCACATGTGGACGCCGGACGTCTACGAAGGCGCGCCGACCCCGGTGACCGCGTTCATGGCTGCCGCGACCAAGGCGGCGGCGCTCGTCGTCACGCTTCGCGTGCTCGTCACGGCGTTCCCGAGCCAGGCACACCTCTGGACGGTCGCGCTGGCGGCGATCGCCGTCTGTTCACTCGTAATCGGCAACCTCGCCGCACTGGTGCAGAAGGGCGTGAAGCGGATGCTCGCGTACTCGTCGATCTCGCAAGCGGGCTTCATGCTTATCGCGGTCTCGGCAGATTCGAACCTCGGCGCCCGGGCGCTCCTCTACTACCTCATTCCGTACGCGGCGATGTCTCTTGGCTCGTTTGCCGTCGTCGCTGCGCGTGAGCGCGAGCTCGGCGTCCCGGTGACCTTCGAGAACATGGCCGGGTTCGGCTGGGAACGGCCGCTGCTCGGAGTCTCGATGTGGGCGTTCATGCTCGGCTTCGCCGGATTCCCGCTGACCGGCGGCTTCGTCGGCAAGTTCTACGCCTTCGCCGCCGCCTACGAGCACGGTTGGACCTGGCTCGTGATCGTCGGCGTGCTCGCCACGCTCGTAAGCCTCTACTACTACCTCGGCCTCGTTCGCGCGATGTTCATGCGGCGCACGGAGGACCTTCAGCTCGCGCCGATCGGCGGCTCCCCGCCGCGCGACGCGCTGCTCCAGACGGCGGTCGTCGCATGCCTCGTGGTCACGGTCGGCTCGTTCTTCGCGGTCCAGCCGCTGATCGACTTCGCCCGGCACGCGGCAAACAGCCTGTCGTTCTGAGTCAGCCAGCGAGGTCGGTCAGGCCGGCTCGGTTGCCGGCCGCACCTCTGGCGCCGGGTCACTCGGCCGGGTGCGGAGGGCACGCGCGGCCCAGGCCGGCAGCCACCAGTTCCAGCGGCCCATCAGGACGACGATTGCCGGAACCAGCAGGGCTCGGATCACGGTCGCATCGAAGATGATCCCCGCAGCCAAGCCAATGCCGAACTGCTTGATGTCGGTGCCCGGGCTCGTCGAGAGCACGAAGAAGGCGAACATCAACACGAGCGCGGCGCTCGTGACGAGCTTGCCCGTGCGAGCGAGCCCGAGCTCAACTGCTTGGTTGGTGCTCTTCGTCTCGTCGTACGCTTCGCGCATCCGAGTGAGCATGAAGACCTCGTAGTCCATCGAGAGCCCGAACAGGAACGCGAAGATCATCAGCGGAATCCACGCGATGATCGCCTGGGTGGCCGGCACCCCCCAGATGGCCTCCGAGCCGTGACCCTGTTGGAAGATGAAGACGATGATTCCGTACGCCGCTCCGAGCGAGACCAGATTCAAGATCACGGCCTTCAGCGGAAGCAACAACGAACGGAACGCTCGCGCGAGCAGAACGTAGGTCAGCAGGATGACGAACAGCAGGACGTAGGGGAAGTTGCCGTAGACCGCGTGCACGAAGTCTCGGTCCTCCGGCGCGACGCCGCCGAGACTTGCAGTTGGGGGCAGAGCGGCCTTCACACGGGAGATCGTCCCGCGGACCGCCTTGCTAGAGCCGTCGACGCTCGGGATCGCTTCGACGAGAGCCAGACCGTCCTTGCGCCAGCTCGCCGGAGCCGTCGCACCGACCACTCCCTCGACGCCGCGGACATCCGCCGCGACCCGGTTCGCCTCCCCAACGGACGTCAGAACGATGAACGGCTTGATCACGCCCGGCGATATACCTGCGCTCGAAAGCAGGTCACGCCCGACAATCGCATCGCCTTTGCCGGGAAAGTCCTTCGCCTGAGCCTCGCTTGGATTGAGCTGGAGCCCATACGAAATCAGCACGCCGACGATGACGATGCCGACCGCGGCAATCGGCCATGGCCTGCGGACGACGAGGCGCCCCCACCTGCCCCACCAACCGCTCTCGGGATCCGAGACGGTGACGAAGCGCTTCGGCATCACGCGCAGTTTGTTGATGCGATGCCCGAGTAGCGAGAGCAGCGCAGGGAGAAGCGTGATCGAGACGATCACCGAAACAGCGGGAATGAGCATTCCGCCGATCCCGATCGATCTGATGAACGGCAACGGGAGGAGCACCATGCTGAGCAGCCCGACGGCGACCGTCGAACCGGAGACGATCACCGACCGGCCGGCATGCGTCATCGTCTCGACCAGAGCGGTTTCGACGTCCTCACCGGCAGCGAGCTCCTCGCGGAAGCGGAAGATCATCAGCAAGGCGTAATCGATCGCGACGCCGAGGCCGACGAGTGCGATCAGGAACTGCACGATGATCGAGACGTTCGTGAGGTAGGTCAGCAGCCACACGACCGTGAACGTGTTGAGGATCGCCGTGACCGCAATCGCGAGCGGAATCGCGACCGCCGGAATCGTCCCGAACACGAAGAGAAGGATCACGAGTGCTCCGAGGCCGCCGATCAGCGCCTCTGTCAGGACGCTGGGGCCGCCGCTGTTGCCGCCGCTCGAGGCGTCGTTGAGCGGGAGCAGGCCCGTGAGAGATGCCTCGACGCCCGGCGGAACGTTCGCCTGCAGCGCAGCCCGCACGGCGCCGATGTGCGGCTCGCTCGAGAACGTGTTCTGTCCGGGCGGATAGATCTCGGCGAAAGTCGTGTGCCGATCGCGCGAAACGTAGAGGACGTTGTGCGAATCGAAGTACGAGCTCACACGCGAGCCCGGGTTGACGGCTGCAGCCTTCTGGATCGCAGGCGTCAGGTCGTCCTTCGTGACGTCACCCTTGGAGTGGAAAACCGCCACGAGTGGCGCCTGCTCTCCGGTCCCGAACGTCTTCACCGTCTTCTGGTTCGTCTCGTACGCGGAGTAGCCCGGAATCGAGAACGACTCGAACCATCGACTCGAGACTTGCATGGTCGCGAAGACGCCGAATGCTGTCAGCACGGCCCAGAGGGCCACGAACCGACCGCGCCGGCGGTGCACGAGGTGGGCGAGACGAACGAGCATGGTCCGCTTCTACCTGTCGGGGGACGCGCGGCGCAATTGTGAACCGCTCAGGCCGATTCGGGAAC
>DATMZV010000186.1:0-15932 GCA_035573355.1 Gaiellaceae bacterium
TGCCGCCTCTTCGGGGGGGAGCGTGTTGACGTGAATCCCTACCCCGAGCTCTAGCCCGGCGAGGATCGTCAGGCGCGGGAAAAGCACGAGTCGCCAGTCTCCCTCGCCCTGCTCGATCCAGGCGTTGAGCGGCACCGGTCCTTCAAGGCGATGAAGCCTGCGGATCACGTCAGCGAGTACCTCGAGCGCCGGTCCGAGCCAGGTGCTTGCGAATGGATCGGTGTCCGGCTCGACCGGTGCGATCACGGTCTCATAGGGAACGCGGCTCGCCCAGGGACAGCTGACCGTCAATTGGTGGCTCTCCAACAAGAGCTCGCCGCGCGGCCTTGCCCGGCGAGGCGCCGGCTCGGGTAGCCACGCGAGCTGCGAGTGCGTGTGCGGGAGGCTCGCCCCGGCCTCCCGACCCTCGTTGATCAGTGCGAACACGTTGCCGGGCTCGTCCCTTGCACGCCGGCGCCAGGCCTCCGCCACGAGCTGGGTTTCGTCAAAGCTGAGCTCCGCGAGAGAGCGGATGTGACGGCGGCTGTTGACCACGACCTCCTGCCGCTCGAGCGCCGGGTAGAGGTTCGGCACGACTCGCACCTGCCATTCGCCGGTCTCGGGCAGGACGAGGGTCTGCGGCGGGGTCATGTCCTCGTGACCGGCGCAGAAGGGACACGTGGCGAGCTCGTCAGGAGACGGAGGGTCGAGCGCGGGTCGCGCGGCCCCCGGCCGCTTCGCGCGGCCGGGCGCGATCACCGTCACGCGGCCCGAGTCGGCATCGCGGCGGAGCTCGCCGCTCAGGTCGTGTCGCCGGCCTTTTTCTCGAGGAACGGGCGAATCAGATCGACGGGGAAGACGATCGTCGTCGACGGCGAGGATCCGAGCTCGAGCAGTGTCTGCAGATACCGGAGCTGGAGGGAGACGGGTTGTTCGCTCATGACCCCGGCTGCCTCCTTAAGCCGCTCCGCGGCCTGGAACTCGCCTTCGGCGTTGATGATCTTGGCACGCCGCTCGCGTTCGGCCTCGGCCTGTCTCGCCATGGCGCGCTGCATCGACGACGGAATCTCGACGTCCTTCACCTCGACGATTGAGACCTTGACTCCCCACGGTGCCGTCGACTCGTCGATGATCCCCTGCAGGATCGCGTTGATCTTCTCGCGCTCGGACAAGAGCTCGTCGAGCACGTGCTGGCCGAGCACGGAACGCAGCGTCGTCTGCGCGATCTGGGAGGTCGCGACCATGAAGTTCTCGATCTGGACGATCGCGGACTTCGGATCGACGATACGGAAGTACGCGACGGCGTTCACGCGGACGGGGACGTTGTCCTTGGTGATGACCTCCTGCGGGGGGACCGTGAGCGTGATCGTGCGCAGGTCGACCTTGACCATTCGGTCGACGACGGGGATCAGCAGGAAGAGACCGGGCCCCTTCGGCTGCGGCAACAGGCGCCCGAGCCGGAACACGATTCCGCGCTCGTACTCCCGGGCCACCTTGATCGCCGCGAAGAGAAAGAGCACGATGAGCAATACGAGGATCGCGGCGATGATGAGCGCGGCATTCACGGGCTCGATCCTATGCGCTGCCGAGTGGACGAACCGTGAGTACGAGCCCGTCGAGCGATTCGACCCGCACCTGCTCCCCGAGGCGAAGCTCCTCGCCGCCTGAGGTGCGCGCCTGCCAGAGCTCCCCGTTCACGTAGACGAGACCGCCGCTTCGCACCTCGCCGACCGAGCCGGCGATCAGCTGCGGCCCGACCTCCACGGGCCGGTGCCTTACCTGAACGGCCTTGCTGAGCGCGAACGCCCAGACCCCTCCGAGGGCGACCGCGACTCCGATCACGAGCGGTTTCGAGGTGTGGTAGCCCGGTGCGTTCTGGAACAGCATGATCGACCCGACCGCCACGCTGACCAGCCCGGCCAGCGTGAGCGCGCCGTGTGTCGGCACGTGCACGTCCACGACCAACAGCGCAACACCCAGGAGGATCAACAGGACCCCGCCCCAGCTGATGGGTAAGACCGAGAAGCCGAACAAGGCGGTGACGAGCGCGACCGCCCCGAGCGCGCCCGGCAGCACGACTCCTGGATGGAAGATCTCGAAGCCGATCCCCGCGAGGCCCGCGAGGAAGAGCAGCGGCAGGATGTTCGGATCGATCAGCGTGTTCAGCAGGCGCGTGAAGAAGCCGAGGTGAACGTCGTGAATCTGTGCGCCGGCGAGGTGCAGGGTGTAACCCTTGGGCTTGGTCTTCACGCCGTTTGACTGCTCGAGCAGCGACGGGAGCGTCGGTGCGACCGCCTCGATCACATTCAGCTTCAGCGCTTCCTCCGCCGTCGCGTTGGTGGCGACCCGCACCGCACGGTCGGCCCAGCGGACATTACGCCCGTGACTCTGTGCGAGCGCCCGTAGCGACGCCGCCTCGTGATTGATCAGCTTGCGGCGAAGATCCGAGCCGATGTTGCTACCGCCCGAGTCGATCGGGGTGGAGGACCCTATGTTGGTCTGCGGCGCCATTCCCAGATAGTCGGCCGCCTGCGCGATCCAGACTCCCGCCGAACCAGCGGTCGCGCCGTCGGGGCCTACCCAGACGAGCACCGGGAGCTTCGCGTTGAGCTCGCAGAGCACGATCTTGTCCTTCGACTCGAGCAGGCCGCCCGGCGTGTCGAGCACGATCACCGCCGCCGCGTAGCCGTCCTTTGCAGCCTGACTCAGGTTGTGGCAGAGGTAGTTCTGAGTGACGGGATTGACCTCTGCGTCGAAGTGGATCGCCAGCACGCGCGGAACCGCAGCCGAGGCGGACGGGGCAAAGGCGAGCACCGCTCCGGCGAGCAAAAGTACCCGCAAAAAGGCCCTCTTCAACTCGTAAGGATTCTATCAGGGGAGGGCGTGCGCCCTTGAGGCCGAAGGCGGGTACAGGCAACCTGAGCAGCAGGTCGCCGTCGCCATGAAACCTCTTCTCGCTGCCGTGCTCCTCTTCTTCGCCGCGCCCGGCGCAGCATTCGCAGGCGCGTCGCTGACGATGCGCGAGGTGCCGTTGCACGGCGAGCGGACACTCGCGGCGGCGACACCCGAGTTCGATCTGGTCGGGCTGCACTGGCGCGGCTCCGGCGCCGTTTCCTTTCGAACGAGATCGGCGGCCGGGAAGTGGAGCGCGTGGCGGCGTGCTGATCCCGAAGCGGAGGACCTCCCGAACGCCGGAACGGCGGAGGCGCGTGCGGAGGGGGGCTGGCGCATCGGCAATCCCTACTGGACCGGTGCGGCCGATGCGATCCAGTACAGGCTGCATGGGCTTGTCGATCGTCTCCGGGCGTACTTCGTTCGTAGCCCTGAGGTGCGGATTCCGCTGCGGCGGGTCTCGATGGCCGGTTCACCCCTGATGCTCTCGCGCGAGGTCTGGGGTGCGAACGAGGCAATCAGGCGTGCGCCTCCCAGCTATGCGCCGAGCGTGCAATTCGCGCTCGTGCACCACACCGCAGGCACGAACTCCTACACCGCTTCGCAATCCGCGGCGATCGTACGGGGGATCGAGATCTACCACGTCAAGGGCAACGGCTGGAACGACATCGGCTACAACTTTCTCGTCGACAAGTACGGGCAGGTGTTCGAGGGCAGGTACGGCGGTGTCGACAAGCCGGTCATCGGCGCGCACGCCGAAGGGTTCAACACCGGTTCCGTGGGGGTCGCAGTGCTCGGTAGCTACGGCTCGAGCGCGCCGCCGAAGGTCGCGCGGACGGCACTTGCGAATCTGCTCGCCTGGCGACTCGACATCGCGCACGTCGATCCGACGTCGAGCCTGACGTGGGTCTCCGGCGGCAACGAGCGCTATGCGGCCGGAGTTCCGGTCATGTTGCGAACCATCTCAGGCCATCGCGACACTGGCTTCACGACGTGTCCCGGAGCTGCGCTCTACGCCCAGCTCCGTGCGATTGCGCAGCAAGCGGGGGCGACCGGGTTGCCAAAGCTCTATGGGCCTACGGCCCGCGGTGCGATCGGCGGGCAGGTGCGCTTCCGCGCACATCTCTCGGAGTCGCTTCCCTGGACCGTGACGGTCGCGGACTCGACCGGGACGATCGTGGCGACCGGCACCGGTACGAGTCAGGACGTCGACTGGACGTGGGACGCAACAGCGGCTGCGCAGGGCTCGTACTCGTGGACGATCGCGGCGGGCGACACGGTGCGCAGCGCAACCGGCAGCATCGGCGCGAAGGCTGTCGCCCTGGCGATCCGCTCGGCGACGGCGGTTCCGCGGACGATCACGCCGAACGCCGACGGGCAGACCGACTCGAGCCTCATCACGTACACGCTGAGCGCCCCCGCAACCGTGACGGCAACGTTGCGTGGTCCCGACGGGCGAGATCTCTCCGTGCTCTTCTCCCAAACGCGCAAACCGGGGAAACAGACCTTCCGCTTCACGGCGGCGGGGGTTGCCGACGGACGGTACGAGATCGTTCTGAGCGCGACCGACGGCATCGCGACGGTCACTACTGCGATTCCCATCCTCGTCGACCGAACGGTTCGCGCCTTCACCGGCACACCCGCTGCGGTGTCGCCGAACGGCGACGGCACCTCCGATGCGCTCACTTTCGGGTTCGAGCTCACACGAGCTGCGTCCGTCCGGCTCGACGTCGCTCAGGCGGGAAAGACGCTCGTACCCGTCTACTCCGCCGACCTTCAGGTCGGAGTCGAGTCCGTGTCCTGGACCCCGTCCGGCTTGAAAGACGGCAAGTACGCCGCCGTTTTGACCGCGACCAACGAGCTCGGCACGGTGGTGCACACGAGGTCTTTCCGCATCGACACCGTGGCTCCGACGCTGCGCGCGCTCTCCTTCCGCAAGCTGCGCTTCCGCGTGAGCGAGCCCGCGACCATCCGGCTCGTCGTGAACGGGAAGCTCGTCACCCGCACCGTGCGCGCCGGAGTGTTCTCCTTTCGTGCGCCTCGCGCGCGCAGTGTTCGCATCGTTGCTCGCGATGCAGCCGGCAACGTCAGCCGGACGCTGCGGTTCCCGTAGTCCAGGCGTCGTAGTCGCGCTCCAGGTGCAACAGGATCGCGGCGAGGAGTCGCGCGCGGTCGACCGGTTCGCCGAGCACCACGCGTAGCGACGTCGGCGGGGTGAGTGTCTCGGCCGGAAGCTCCTGCGCGGTCTGGTTGACGTTCACTCCGATCCCGAGCACCACCCGGCCTTCGCTCGACTCCGCCAGGATCCCCGCGACCTTGCGCATGCCGATCAGCAGGTCATTGGGAAACTTGATCGCCGGCTCGATCCCCGTGACCTCTGCAATCGCCTGGGCGACGGCGCCTCCTGCAACGAGTGAGAGCTCGGGCAGACGGGGCGGCTCGACCGGGGGGACGAGCAGCACGGAGACGAGGATGCTCGAGCCCGCCGCCGCTTCCCAGCGCCGGCCCAGACGGCCTCGTCCTTGGGTCTGCTCCTCTGTGACCGCGACGGCCCCCTCGGCGCTGTCCTCCGCCAGCATCCGCTGGGTGGACGGCGTGACTTCTGCGTAGCGGTAGACCTTGCCGAAACGGCCACGAAGGAGCGGCCTCACTGCGTCCGGGGCGAGCGAATCGGCCACGCTCCTAGACTAGAGCGCACAGATGCAACTGCCTCGCGGCCGCCGCCGTCCAATCCAGCAGTCCTCCCGTTCGGAAGGGCCCCTCGTCTACGCACGGCTGAGCGATCCGATCCTGGTGAAACGAGCAAAAGACGGCGATGCGCAGGCACTGGCGGTGCTCTGCGAGCGGTACGCCCCACGCGTTGAAAAGCTGGCCGGCCATCTGCTGCGCGACCCTGAAGATGCGCGGGACGCTGCGCAGGAAGCGCTTGCAAAGCTCTGCGTCAAGATCAAGCAGTTCCGCGGGGAATCCCAGTTCGCAACGTGGCTCCACAGGTTGACGATCAACGCCTGCCGCGACGTGGCGAACAGGCAGCGTGCGCGCGCCTGCGAGCCGCTGCTCGAGGACCGCCGCGCCGCGACCGACGCGGATCCGGCGCGCGAGGCGGATCGCGCGGAGCTGCGGAGCGAGCTGAACCGCTGCCTCGCGGAGATCGCGCCGGAGCAGGCGCGCGTCGTCGTGCTGAAGGATGCGCTCGGTCTCTCCTTCGAGGAGATCTCCGAGGCCGCCGGGATGCCGGTCGGAACGGCCAAGTGCTACGCCCACCGCGGCCGCAACCGCCTGCGCGACAAACTGTCGGATGTCGCGTGACCGTCACGACGCCGTTCGGGCGCGAGGCGATCGAACAGATCCTGCCCCACCGGGAGCCCTTTCTCCTCATCGACGAGGTCCTCGACCTGCGGCCGGGCGAAGGCGCCGTGGCTCGCAAGACCGTGCGCGCCGACGAGTGGTATCTCAGCGGGCACTTCCCCGGACGGCCGGTGATGCCCGGCGTCCTCATCGTCGAGGCCCTCGCGCAGACGGGCGCGCTCGCCGTCCTGAGCGAGGAGGAGAACCGCGGCCGGCTCGCGCTCTTCGCAGGCATCGACGCGTGCCGCTTCAAGCGCATCGTCGGGCCGGGTGACGTGCTCGAGCTGCGCTGCGAGCTCGAGCGCATGCGCGGACCGATCGGGCGCGGGAAGGCCGAAGCGCGCGTGGGTGAAGAGCTTGCCTGTCGCGCAACCTTGACTTTCGCGGTGGAGCAGAAGTGATCGGCAAGGCGCAGGGCGCGCCGATCTCGATCACCGGCCTCGGCGCCTACGTGCCGAGCCGCATCGTCACGAACGACGAGCTCTCGACGATGGTCGACACGAACAACGAATGGATCATGGAGCGCACAGGGATCCGCGAGCGCCGCATCGCAGCGCCCGAGGAGGCGTTCACCGATCTCGCGCTGCCGGCTGCGAAAGCCGCTCTCGAACAGGCAGGGATGGATGCGGCCGATCTCGACCTGCTGCTCTGCGCGACCGTCACGCCGGACATGATGTTCCCGACCTCGAGCGCGCTACTCGCCGACACACTCGGCGCCAAGGACGCCGGCGCTTACGACCTGCTGGCCGGCTGCACCGGCTTCATGTACGCCCTCGTGCAGGCCTACGGGATGATGGCGGCCGGGCTTGCGGACCGCGCGCTCGTCGTCGGCGGAGACGTGCTCTCACGGATCCTCGACTGGACCGACCGCTCGACGGTCGTGCTCTTCGGCGACGGCGCCGGCGCCGTCGTCCTGGAGAAGGTCGACAAGCCGGGCTTCCTCGGCTTCGAGCTCGGGGCGGACGGCGGCGGCGGCGTTCACCTCTCGCTACCCGGAAGCGGGTCGCGCCGGATCGAGGACGCCTCTGCCAACGGATTCGTCCACATGAACGGCCGCGAGGTCTTCAAGTTCGCGACCAGGGTGCTCGTTTCGTCGGCGGAAGCCGTCCTGGAACGCTGCGGCGTCTCGGTCGAGGATGTCGACCTCTACGTCCCTCACCAGGCCAATGTCCGGATCATGGATCACGCCGCCGCGAAGCTCGGCATCCCGCGGGAGCGCATGGTCGTTAACGTTGACCGCTACGGCAATACGTCCTCGGGGTCGATTCCGCTTGCCCTGGCGGAAGCGCAGGCAGCAGGGCGGCTCAAGGAAGGAGATCTGGTGTTGATGACTGGCATGGGGGCGGGCCTCACGTGGGGCTCGGCTCTGATGGAGTGGACAGGATGAAGTCCGGTCGCGTCGCTTTCTGCTTTCCCGGCCAGGGATCGCTGGAGGTCGGGATGGGCCGTGAGGTAGCCACCGCCGTGCCCGAGGCGATGGACGTCTTCGAGCGGTGCAGCGCGGCCACCGGAATGGACCTGAAGCGCCTCTGCTTCGAGGGGACGGAAGAGGAGCTCGTCGAGACGGAGGTGCAACAGCCCGCGCTCGTCGCAACGAGCCTGGCCGTCCTGGCGGCGATCAGGGAGCGCGGCATCAAGCCGGACTTCGTGGTCGGCCACTCGGTGGGCGAGTTTGCCGCGCTCGCGGCCGCGGGGGTGCTGAGATTTGAGGAAGCGGTGGTGCTCGTGCGTGAGCGCGGCCTCGCGATGGCCGAAGCCGCGCGCAAGAATCCGGGCTCCATGGCGGCGATCCTCGGTCTCGACGACGAGGTGGTGGAACGGATCTGCCGCCGGATCCTCAACGTGTGGCCCGCGAACTACAACTGCCCGGGCCAGATCGTCGTCTCGGGCGAGAATCCGGCGATCGACGAGGCGTGCGCCGCCGCTGAGCAGGAAGGTGCCCGTCGTGCGATCAAGCTTCGCGTCTCGGGTGCGTTCCACAGTCCGCTCGTCGCGCGCGCGGCCGACCGGCTGCGTCCGGCGCTCGATCGCGTCAAGTTCGCCGAGCCGGCGTCGCCGTTCATGTCCACCGTGACCGCCCGTGTCGAATCGGCCAAGCGGATGGGGCCGCTACTGGTCGAGCAGCTGACGGCGCCGGTTCGCTTCACCCAGGCGACGCAGGCGTTGATGGTGGAGGGCGTGCACACCTTCGTCGAGGTCGGCCCGGGCAACGTTCTCGCCGGCCTTGTCAAGCGAATCGACCGCAACGTGAAAACCGTGTCCATCTCTACTCCCGAGGAGATCGACAAGCTCGAGGAGACGCTCTCCTCTGGCTGACGCGTTCGCGTCGCTCGAGGGGAAGGCTGCCCTCGTCACCGGCGGCTCGCGTGGGATCGGGCGTGCGATCGCTCTGGAGCTGGCGCGCGCGGGCGCGGATGTCACGCTTAGCTACCGCTCCGGCAAGGACGAGGCCGAGCAGGTGGCGAGCGAGGCGGGAGCTCGGGCCGTCGAGGCGGACGTCTCCGATCCCGAGCAGGCGAAGGCATTGGTCGACGCCGTCGGCGAGCTGGACATCCTCGTCAACAACGCAGGCGTGACGCGCGACGGGTTGATCGCGCGAATGTCGGACGAAGACTGGCGCATCGTGATCGAGACGAACCTGAGCGGGACGTTCCACACGTGCCGGGCCGCCGCCCGGGGGATGATGAAGCGCCGTTCGGGCTCGATCGTGAACGTGTCGAGCATCGTCGGCCTCCACGGAAACCCGGGCCAGGCGAACTACTCGGCCTCGAAGGCGGGGATCATCGGGTTGACGAAAGCCCTCGCACGCGAGCTCGGCAACCGCGGGGTCCGCGCCAACGTCGTGGCACCGGGATACGTCGACACCCGGCTGACGCAGGTGATCGCCGACGAGATGAAGGAGCTCATGCTCGCGAATACGCCGCTCGGCCGTTTCGGCCGGCCGGAGGACATCGCCGGAGCGGTACGTTTCCTCTGCTCCGAGGAGGCTTCGTTCATCACGGGCGAGGTACTTCTGGTCGACGGCGGATTGGGGATGTAGATGTCGAGCAACGGACGAAGACGGGTTGTCGTCACCGGGATCGGGGCGGTCACACCGCTCGGCAACGATGCCGAGACGACCTGGCGGACACTCATTGCGGGAGAGTCGGGGGCCGGACCGATCACCCAGTTCGACTCGACGGATTACTTCGTCCATTTCGCCTGCGAGGTGAAGGACTTCGACCCGTCCGACTGGATCGATCGCAAGCAGGCGCGTCGCATGGACCGCTTTGCGCAGCTGATCCTCGCCGCGGCGCGCCAGGCGGAGGCCGACTCGGGCATCGACATCAAGGCAGACGGCGACCGCGTCGGCGCTTCGATCGCTACCGGGATCGGTGGGATCAAGTCCTTCCAGGACTGTTACGACACGCTGATCTCACGCGGCCCCGACCGCGTGAACCCGTTCGCGATTCCCTGCATCATCCCGAACATGGGGGCGGGCTGGGTGTCGATGGAGCTCGGGACACGCGGGCCGCTCTCGTCCGAGTGCACGGCGTGCGCCGCGTCGAACATGGCGATCGGCCAGGGCCTCGACGACATCCGGCTTGGTCGGGCGGACGTCATGCTCTGCGGCGGGACCGAGTCCGCGATCAACCAGGTCGGGATCGCCGGCTTCGGAGCGATGCGCGCGCTTTCGCGCCGGAACGACGACCCGAAGGGGGCAAGCCGCCCCTTCGACGCGGGGCGGGACGGCTTCGTGATGGGCGAGGCGGGGGCGTTGCTCGTGCTCGAAGAGCTCGAGCGTGCCCGGGCGCGCGGCGCCAAGATCTATGCCGAGGTCGCCGGCTACGGCATCTCGTCCGATGCGAAGCACGTGACCGAGCCCGATCCCACCGGCGAGAATCCCGCCCGCGCGATGCGGATGGCGTTTGACGACGCCGGCGTCGATCCGGGCGAGATCGACTACATCAATGCTCACGGAACGTCGACTCCGCTCGGCGATGCCGCGGAGACCCGCGTGATCAAGCTCGCACTCGGAGAAGAGAACGCTCGCAAGACTCCGGTGTCGTCGACAAAGGGGGCGACGGGCCACTGCCTCGGCGCCGGCGGAGCGCTCGAAGCGATCTTCTCGACGCTTGCGATTCGCGACGGCAAGCTGCCGCCGACCATCAACTACGAGGTCGAGGATCCGGCGTGCGATCTCGACTACATCCCGAACGAAACGCGCGATGCGGACGTGCGCGTTGCCGTGTCGAACTCGTTCGGTTTCGGCGGTCACAACGCGTCGATCGTGTTGAAGCGCGTCGAAGACTAGGCTCGTCACCGTATGTCCAGAGAGCGTTGGGCGACGTTCGATTGCTACGGCACGCTGATCGACTGGAACGGCGGCATCCGCCGTGAGCTCGCGCGCGTCTTCGGCGAGGAACGCGCCGACGCGCAGCTCGAGCGCTACCACGAGCTCGAACCGACGTTGCAGGCCGGCGGGGGGCGAAGCTACCGGGAGGTGATGACCGAGGCGATGGCGGCTCTCGGCGCACCAAAGGCCGAGGAGGGTGGGCTGGCAGCGGCTCTGCCCGAGTGGGGCGCCTTTCCGGAGGTTCGCGCATCCCTCGAAGAGGCACGTTCGCGCGGCTGGAAGCTCGCGCTCCTCTCGAACACCGACCGCGACTTCATCGAGGCGTCGATGGCGCGGATCGGCGTTCCCTTCGAGCTTGCAATCGTCGCGTCGGAGATCGATTCGTACAAGCCGCGCCACAGGCACTGGCTGCAGTTCCTCGAGGAGACCGGCGCTCCGCGTGATGCTCACGTGCACGTCGCGCAAAGCCACTACCACGACATCGTTCCCGCGAACGAGCTCGGTTTGCAGTCGATCTGGATCAATCGCTACGGCGAGCAGCACGAGCCGCCCCCGAACCGCGAGCTCGCCGATCTGGCCGCGCTCCCCGACACCCTCGATGAGCTTGTCGCTCCCTGACGGCTTCAGCGTGCGTGCGGCGACGCGCGAGGACGCCTCTGCGATCAACGAGCTCGTCGTTGCGGCCGACGAAGCGGTTCAGGGCTGGTCCGATTCGACCGAGGCAGACCTGCTGGACTGGTGGCGGCTCACCGACCTCGAGCAGGACTCCTGGGTCGTGGAGCAGGATGGCCGGGTCGCGGCCTACAGCGGGCTCTTCGCACACGCAGAGAACGCGGAGCTGGACGGCTTCGTCCATCCCACGAAGACGGGGCTCGGGCTCGGGGCGTGGCTGCTTGCGAGCGGCGAGGCTCGCGCCCGCGCACGCGGGCTCCCGGTCGCACGCACTTGGTGTCTTGCGCCGGACGATCCCGCCCGACGGTTGTTCGAGCAGCGCGGTTTTCGCGAGGTACGCCGGTTCTACCGGATGTTGATCGAGCTCGACGGGCCGCCGCCGGCGCCCTCGTGGCCCGGGGGATTTCGCGTCGGCACGTTTGAGCCGGACGACGCTCTTGCTTTCCATACTGCGCTGAACGAGGCGTTCGCCGACGAGTGGACCTTCATCTCGATGCCCTTCGAGGAGTGGGTCGAGCATCGCGTGCACGCGCCGGACTTCGATCCGACCTTGTGGTTCATCGTGCGTGACGGCGACGAGATCGCGGCGGTCCTGCGCGGCGACCCGGACCGGGGCGGCGTCGGTTGGGTGGGTGCGATCGGCGTCCGCAAGCAGTGGCGAAGGCGCGGCCTCGGCCTCGCGCTGCTGCTCCACACCTTCGGTGAGTTCTACCGCCGCGGCCAACCGCGCATCGGTCTCGGTGTCGACGCACAGAACCCGACCGGGGCGACGCGTCTGTACGAACGCGCCGGCATGCATGTCGCCTACGAGGCGATTGCGTTCGAGAAGGCGCTCGCGTGAGCCGGCTCCGTGCGAAGTGTCCGGACTGCAAGACCTACACGGCGGTCGCACTCGGCCCGGAGTACGAGTGCCACTCGTGCGGCCGTGGCTTCGGCGCAGGGCTTGTGCGGGTTCCGCAAGCTTGGGGCGACGGCGGCGAGGCGATGGCGGAGGCAGCCTGGCTCGAGCTCCCGTACCCCGAGACGGCTGTGATCGAGGCGGAGACCCTCGAGGAGCAGAACCTTGCGCTCGCGGCGGACCTTCCTGAAAGGCCGATCGTTCTCGGCGGGTGCTGTTGTTCGCACATCGGGGCCGTTGAGGGTCTCGCCGCCAGACAGGATCGTGTCGCGGTGGTCTGGTTCGACGCGCACGGCGATCTCAACACGGTGGAGAGCTCGCCGTCCGGGAATCTCTGGGGGATGCCTCTGCGCCGGCTGATCGATTCCGGGGCGGTCGAGGCAGACGATGTCGTGCTCATCGGTGCGCGCAACCTCGATCCGCCGGAGGTGGAGTTCATCGGCTCTCACGGCATCCACCTCGGTGAGGAGGGCATCGGAGGGGCACTCGAGGGTGTCTCGTGCACGTACGTCGCCTTCGACGCGGACGTTCTCGAGCCGTCGGAGCTGGCGGTCTTCATGCCCGAGCCGGACGGGGTCTCCCTCGCCGACGGGGAGCGGATTCTGGCGGGGATCGCCGCCGGCACCACCATCCTCGGCGCCGGATTCACGGGCGCGACCTTCGAGCCGGGAAACGTCCCGCCCCTGGCTCGCCTGGCAACGGCGCTCGGGCTGTAACCGGCTCGCCTCCATCGCCTGTCTAAACTCGTCAGTTCCATGTCATCCCGGATCGACGTCTCCATCGAGCATCGGAACGTCCCAGAGCCACCGGGAAAGCACCCGAACACGTGTCCCTCGTGCTCCTCGCACTACCGGGACGACGAGCTCGAGGCGGCGCTCTGGGTCTGTCCGCACTGCGGCCACCACTTCACGATGCGTGCTCGTGCGCGGATCGCGTCCCTTGCCGACGAGGGCTCGTTCGTCGAGGAAGCGGCCGAGCTCCGCTCCGAGGACCCGCTCGACTTCTTCGATCTGCGGCCTTACACGGAGCGCTTGGCGGAGGCGGAGATGAAAACGGGTCTCGGCGAGGCGATCCTGATTGGCCAGGGGATGATCGACGGGAATGCGGCGGAGCTCGCGGTCATGGACTTCGCTTTCATGGGAGGCTCGATGGGGAGCGTCGTCGGCGAGAAGTTCTCCCGAGCCTGCGACAGTGCCGCCCAGCGTGGCGTTCCGCTTGTCTCCGTGACGGCATCCGGCGGCGCACGCATGCAGGAGGGGATCCTCTCCCTGATGCAGCTGCCGAAGACGGTGTGCGCGGTCGAGGATCTCCACGACTCCGGCCAGCCGCTGATCAGCGTGATGTCACATCCGACGACCGCAGGTGTGCTCGCGAGCTTCGCGAGCCTCGGGGATGTGATCGTCGCGGAGCCAGGTGCGCTGCTCGCCTTCACCGGGCCGCGTGTCGTCCAGCAGACGACACGCGAGAAACTCCCGGACGACTTCGGCCTTGCCGAGCAGAACTTCCGCTTCGGACACGTCGACGCGATCGTCCCGCGTCCTGAGCTGAAGGCCTATGTCGCCCGGCTCCTCCGCCTCTTCTCGCGCAATGGCGACTGATCACGAGCTGCGCCTACGCGAGCGTTTGACGCGCTTGCGCAATCTCAACCTGCTCGGAGGCGCGCGCGTTTCCGGGGAGCTGGAGAAGCTGCAGCGCCAGCTCGAGCGAATCCAGGCCGCACCGACCGACGAGGAGATCTGGCGTTCGGTCGAGCTCGCGCGCCATCAGGACCGCCCGTACACGCTCGACTACGTCGAGCGGCTCTTCGACGATTGGGTCGAGCTGCACGGGGACCGCGGCCGGGCCGACGATCACGCGCTCGTCATCGGCCTTGGACGTTTCGACGGTCGCACGGTTGCGCTCGTCGGCAATCAGAAGGGGCGTGACATCAAGGAGAGGACGGACCGCAACTTCGGCATGGCCTATCCCGAGGGGTATCGCAAGGCGATGCGGCTGATGGAGCTTGCCGACCTGCACAAGTTCCCGCTCGTCAGCCTGATCGACATCCCCGGCGCGTACCCTGGCGTCGCCGCCGAACAGCACGGCCAGGGCGGCGCGATCGCCCGCTCGCAGGCGCTGATGTCCCGCCTCCAGGTTCCGATCGTCTGCTGCGTGATCGGCGAGGGCGGATCGGGCGGCGCGATCGCGACGGCCGTGGCCGACCGGGTGCTGATGCAAGAGCACGCGATCTACACCGTCATCTCGCCGGAGGGGTGTGCAGCCATCCTCTGGCGAGACGCAGGCGAGGCGAAGAAGGCCGCGGCCGCCTTCAAGCCGGACGCCGTTCATTGCCTCGAACTGGGCGTGATCGACGGGATCGTCCCGGAGCCGGAGGGCGGCGCTCACACAGACGCGGACGAGGCGGCGCGCCTGCTGGGCGAGAGCCTCCGCGAGTCGCTGGAAGAGCTCGAATCGATCGCCCCGGACGACCTGAAGCGCAGGCGCCGAGCCAAGTTCCGCTCGTTGGGCGTTTACGCCTGAGTCAACAGCCGAGCCTGTGGACAGAAGCTAGCTTCCCGAAGCTTTCGACAGATTCGCGGCGTGTGACGAGTGTCGCCTCTCCACAACATCCACAGCCTTATCCCCGACTCCGGAACGACTTCGGGCCGGAAAACCGGCCCGAAGAGTCGACCCCCCCGCTGGGTGGAGAAGTCTTTCGAGGGACAAGCGCCCTCGTTTGAAGTAGTACGTTTGCCCCGCTGTTGCTGGTTGAAACACGGGCCTCTTCGGGTATCGAGGCGGCATGCGCCCGATCTGGAGCGGCACGATCTCGTTCGGACTTGTCAGCGTCGGAGTGCGCATGTTCCCCGCGACGCAGTCGAAGGAGCTCCGCTTCCATTTCCTCGACAAGAAGGACCTGACGCCGATCGCCTACGAGAAGGTGCGCCGGGACGATCGTGAGCGGGTCGACCCCGACGAGATCGTCCGGGGCTTCGAGATCGAGAAGGGCCGCTATGTACCCCTCGAGGACGACGACCTCGACCGGCTCGACATCGAGCTCACCCACTCGATCGACATCTGTGACTTCGTCGACCTCGACGAGATCGATCCGGTCTATTTCCGGAAGGCGTACTACCTCCTGCCGGCCGAAGGTGCCGAGAAGCCCTACCGGCTGCTCGCGCGCGCCCTAGAGGAAACAGGGAAGGTCGGGATCGCGAAGGTCGTCATCCGGAACAAGCAGCATCTCGCCGCGCTTCGTCCCTACGACGGGGTGTTGCTGCTCGAGACGATGTACTACGCCGACGAGGTGCGGAAGCCCGAGGGGCTCGACGGCGACGTCGAGCGCCCGACCTTGCGGAAGGCGGAGGTCGACATGGCGAAGTCGCTCGTCGAGAACCTCAGCGAGCCGTTTGAGCCGGAGAAGTACGACGACACCTACCGGAAGGAGTTGCTCGATCTGATCAAGGCGAAAGCCGCGGGCCAGCCGCTCCCCGAGGCCGAGCAGGAGCCAGAGGCCGAGGTCGTCGACCTGATGGCAGCGCTGCGCGAGTCCGTCGAACGAACGAAGAAGCAGCGCAAGGGGGCCCCGAAGCGCAAAGCTTCCTAGGACGTGGCCCAGAAGCTCTCCGAGTACAAGCGCAAACGCGACCCCAAGCAGACGCCGGAGCCCTTCGGTTCGAAGAAGGGAAAGGCGAAGGATCCGATCTTCGTCGTCCAGCGCCACGATGCCCGGCGGCTGCATTACGACTTCCGGCTCGAGAAGGACGGCACCCTGCTGAGCTGGGCGGTTCCGAAGGGCGTCCCCCTCGAGCCCGGTCAGCAGCACCT
>DATMZV010000187.1:0-10393 GCA_035573355.1 Gaiellaceae bacterium
CGGCGAGCCTCTGTTCGAGAGAGCCGGAACAAGCGCCCGAACATCTCCAGGTTCTCGCGGCCCGTCAGTAGCTCGTCGACCGCGGCGAACTGACCGGTCAGGGCGAGCAGCTCGCGCACGCTCGCCGACTCACTGACGACGTCGTGACCGAGCAGCTCGGCCCGTCCCGCGTCTGGCTCGAGCAGCGTCGCCAGGATGCGGATGAGCGTCGTCTTGCCCGCCCCGTTCGGCCCGAGCAGACCGAAGACCATTCCTTCCGGCACCTCCAGGTCGACGCCGGCAAGGGCCGTCGTCGATCCGAACCGCTTGACGACGCCGTTGACACGAACCGCGGGCGGCGTGCTGTCGAGCGACCCGCTGGTCGCGGACTGCAACGACGAATTCACGGCCGCCGCGATGTCGACACGGCTGCAGCAGCGACGCGATCGGCCGACTCTTCGCATTCCCTGGCGCGCTGCGGCGTTGCGTGGTTTGCGAAGCGAGTTGCGACACGCACGACCTCGGCTCCCAACGTCCGGAGCTGCAGTTCGATTCCTTCATCGCTGATTCGACCCTCGGAGTCGAAGACCCGGAAGGCCGAGGCGACGGGTACGACGTAGGGGACAGCCCATCCGCGCAGCGCCCGGACCGCGAACTCCATGGTGTTGATCGCCTGCAGTCCCTGGGTTCCGCCGGCGGCGCTGATCAAGCCGATCACCTCGTCGTGCAGGAACGGCGGCTCGCGTGGGCCGAGTGCGTGCAGCCAATCCAACGCGTTCTTGAAGGCCCCCGAGATGGTCCCCTGGTACATCGGACTGCTCCAGAGCATCCCATCGGCGCCGTAGCAGGCTTCGATCAAGGTCGAGGCGGCGGGAGGTGGCTCACGTTCGTCCTCCGGGTTGTACATCGGGAGGTCCAGCTCGCGCAGGTTCAAGAGCGTGGTCGCGGCTCCGGCTTCACCGGCCCCGTCGAGTGCGATCCGCAAAGCGGCCAGGCTCCGCGACGTCTGTGCAAGCGAGCCGCCGAGACCGACGATCGTGAGCGTTTCCGTCACAAGGAGATCATCCGTCGTTCGTCAAGCGGCTTGCGGCGAGCTCTTCGGCCGGCGCGCGAGCAGCCCCCACCCAGCACCCGCAACACCGAGGCCGACGAGGATCGCGAATCCCAGCACGGTGTTCGACGTGCTCGCACCTCGGTCGAGCGCGATTCCGGCGCCGATGACCGGAACGGAGAGCCCGACGAAGAGCGCGATCAGCAACTCCGCGGTCATGGCGACGCGGTTCTCGGGAGCCGTCCCGTCCAGCACGAGGCCGGTCGTCCCCTTGTAGACCGCGCCCGCCCCCGCTCCGATCAGGCCGCCGCTGACGAGGAACAGCGCAAGACTCGGAGTCGAGAGGCGCACAGCGGTCACGAGGAGCACGAGACCAACGAGCATCGAGAGGGTGCCGAGCGCGAACACACGCGACGCCCGGAGCCTTGCCGTCACGAGTTGCGACAGCACCCCGGCCGTAAAGACGATGAACAGCGTCGCCCCTGCCAGTGCGTGCGAGGTCTGGTGGAAGGTGGTGGCGAGGAGCAGCCCGGACAGCCCGGCGAAGAGTCCGTTCGCCGCGAATGCGGCAAGCGTCGCCGCGCCTGCCGGCGCGGGGAGCCTGACCGAGAACGGAGCTCGAGCTGCCGCCGGCGCACCCGTCTCCGGTGCCGCCGCAAGACCGACCAACGCGACCACCCCGAGCGCGATCCAGACCAGGTAGGGCACGGTAAGCGGCCGACTCACCCACGCCGCGAGGCAGCCGGCGACTAGCGGACCAATCCCGAGCGCACCGACATTCACTGAGGTGCCGATCGTCCGGGCAACGACCGGCGACGCATTCGGATCCGCACGGAGCCGCAACTCGATGAGGTACGCGATCGCCGTGCCGGCGGCCATCCCGACCGCGAACCCGGTGATCAAGCGTCCGACAAGCAGCCCCGGCAGCGCCTTCCACGCAACGAGCACGCCTGCGGCCACGATCATCGTCGCCAGCGCCGCGAACATCACACCACGGCGGCCGATGCGCTCGGCGATGAACGGGACGGCGATCAGCGCCGCGATCGTACCCGCCGCCCAGATCGCGTAGACGATCGTGATCGTGAACGCCGAGAGACCGTCGCGCTCCCGGTACAGCCCATAGAGCGGGCTCGGCAGCGTCGCGAACGCCATGACGATGAGGAAGGCGAACGCGACAGGCCAGAAACCGGAGCGGTGCCCAGTCACCAGACCTTCATCCCGCCGTCGATGACGACGTCGATGCCCGTGATGTACGTGCTCTCGTCCGAGGCCAGGAACAGCGCAAGATTCGCGACGTCGTCCGGCTCACCGAGGCGGCCCAGGAGCGTCCTTTCGATCATCTCGCGGGCGAACCCACCAGCTCCTTCCTCGAGATGGGCCCGGTTCGCCCCACTCTGGATCAGGCCGGGCGAGATCGAGTTGACACGAATGCCGTGCTCGCCCCCCTCCATCGCGAGCTGGCGCGTCATCCCGATGATCGCCGCCTTGTTCGTCGTGTGCGACAGCGAGGCGAGGCTCTTGAAGCTGAGCTGTCCGTTCAGCGAGGCCATGTTCACGACCACGCCGCTGCTTGCGATCAGATGAGGCCAGGCCGCACGCGTCGGGTAGAAGATCAAGTCGACCTCGTCCCGGCGAGCGGCGTCCCAGTCTTCGTCGGTCACGCTCTCGACCCAGCCGAAGTGCGACCTGCCCGCGAGGTTGAACAGCACGTCGATCCGGCCGAACCGGCTCACCGCCAGGTCGACGAGTCGCGCGCATTCGGCCGGATCGCTGAGGACGCATGGCTGGAGCGACACCATCTCCCCGCCGACGGTCGTGACCAACTCGAGTGTTTCTTCCGCAGGCTCGACCGCCACGTCACAGCCGACGACCAGCGCACCCTCGCGGGCGAACGTCAGGGCGGTCGCGCGTCCCATGCTCCCGCCCGTGCCAGTGATGATGCAGACCTTGCCCGAGAGTCTCCCCGGCATCAGTGCGCTGCGCCGGCAGCCTGCTCCGCGTAGGCGGCTGCGGCGGCCTTCTCGGCGTCTGCGACACCGACGTCGTCAGTGATCTTCGGGATCTCGCGGAAGTACCAGTAGATGGTGTCGAATGCCGGCTCTCTGAGCGGGCCCGCCCAGTCGCGGAACAGCTCGGTGGTCACGGCAAGCGCCGTCGTCGGCACCGCGCCGGCGTGCGCGAGACGCTCGATGGCAGTGCGGTGCGCTGTCTGGGAACGTCCTCCGACCGCATCGGTGACGTACATCACGTCGTAGCCGTCCTTCAACGCTTGGACGGTCGCGAACGTCAGGCAGATCTCCGTGTGGAGCCCGCCGATGATCAGTCGCTTACGCCCGGTCGCCTTCACCGCTTCGCTGAACGCCTCGTCCTCGAACGCGTTCATCGAATACCGGTCGATCGCCTCGATGCCGTCGAGCTCGGACACGATCGAGGGAAGCGTCGGCCCGTTGAAGCCAGCGCCGACGCCCACGGTCGTGAGCACGATCGGCACGCCGAAGGCCTTGGCCGTTTTGGCCAGCAGGCGGACCTGCGTTTCGACGAGGTCGGCGCTCGTCTCAGAGCGGATGACCTCGAACATCTCCTTCTGATAGTCGATCAGCACCAACGCGCAGTCGTCGGCGGTCCAGACACCGAGATCGTTCGTCATCGCTTTTCTCCTTTGCGTGCTCGCATGAGGTTGAGGTCAGCTGCCCTGGGGCTCGGCCGCCAAGACGCGGCGTGTCCGGCAGACCGGGGTGTGCTGCGAAGCAGCGGCGACCTGGCGCTCGCCGGCTTCCGGGTCAGGCTCGGCCTGGGCCCGTTGGGGCTCGATCAGAACCGCCGCAATTAGGGCACCCACGGCGGCGGTGGCAGCCAGGGCGTAGAAGGCGATCTGGAAGCCGTGCGTGAGCGCCGGTGCGCTGAGGGCGCTCGTCCCGGCGTGGGAGTGGACGTAGTGGTTCGTGAACGTGGTCGCGATCGTGGTGGCGGCCGCGACGCCGACCGCGCCGCCGATCTGCTGGCTTGTGTTGATCAACCCCGAGGCGATTCCGGCATCCGCGGGGCGGACTCCGGTGAGTGCGCCGATCGACATCGGTATGAAGACGAAGGCCAGCCCGAGCCCGCTGATGATGAAGCCTGGGAACAGATCCCAGAAGTAGTGGCCGTCAACCGGCAGTTGCGCGAAGAGCACGAGGGCCACTGTCGAAAGCGCCAGCCCGACGGGCAACACACGCCTGACTCCGAACCTCGTCACGAGTCCTTGCGCGACCGCCGAAAGAGCGATGGTCGTCACCGTCAGCCCGATGTAGGCGACTCCGGTCTTGAGCGCCGAATAGTGCAGGACCTGCTGCATGTACAGCGTGAGCAGGAAGAACTGTGAGAAGACCGCGGCGGTCGCGATCAGAGCGCTCAGGTTCGAGCCCGCGAGTGTCCGCAGCCGCAGGATGCGTAGTGGCAGCAGAGGCGCCTTCGTGCGCGACTCGATCAGGAAGAACGAGGCGATCAGAACCGCGGAGGCCGTCAAGAGGCCGATGGTCTCGGGTGTGCCCCACCCGTGTTGAGCGGCGTGAGTCATCCCGTAGACGAGCAGCATCAGCCCGGAGGTGATCGTCGCCGCACCGGCGAAGTCGAAGTACCGATTGGGCAGATCGGCGCGGCTCTCGCGCAAGAGCAGAGGGCTGAGGAAGAGGACTGCAGCACCGACGGGCACGTTGACGTAGAAGATCCACGGCCAGCTGAACGCGCTGGTCAAGATGCCGCCGAGCAGCACGCCCACGGCGCCGCCGCTGCCCGCCACGGCGCCCCAGATTCCCAGCGCGCGATTGCGGTCGCGACCTTCCTCGAAGGTTGTGGTCAGGATCGACAGTGCAGCGGGCGACATCATGGCGGCGCCGAGACCCTGCAAGCCCCGGAACGCGATCAGCGAGCCTTCGGACCAGGCGAGCCCGTCGAGCAGCGAACTGACGGTGAACAGGGCCAGCCCCGCCATGAAGAGGCGCCGCCGTCCGAACAGATCCGCTAGCCGGCCACCGAGCAGGAGAAACCCACCGAAGAAGATCGAGTAGGCAGTGATCACCCATTGCAGGCTCTCCTGCGAGAAGTTCAGATCGGTCTTGATCGACGGCAATGCCACGTTCACGATCGAAATGTCGAGCACGACCATGAACTGCGCCGTCACGATCACAGCGAGCGCGAGCCAGCGGCGACGGTCCTCCACGCCGACTGCGGGATGCATCACGACTTCAGCGGACATCTCTTTTCTCCCGCCTCGAAGGGATGCGTCGGGCGACCGGTGTACGTCTCACGCTGAACATGTTTGCGACCACCAACCGTCTGTCGCATCCATGAATGCCCCAGTCTCGCCTCGAGGGCTAGGGAGAACTGGAGCCGAAAGCCCGGCGGAACGCTGATGCAGCCAAGTCCATGGCGGCGCGCGTCGACCCCGTGTCGCGCAGCGCATTCAGCATCATGAAGTCGTGCATCGTTCCGTTGAAACGGACGCACGCCGTTGGCACATCAGCGTCGCGTAGCTTGGCTGCATACGCCTCGCCTTGGTCGCGGAGTACGTCGTTCTCGTCGACGATGACCAAGGCAGGCGGTAGTCCCGTGAGCTCCTCGACCGTTGCCCGCAGCGGGGAGACCGTGCTCTCACGACGAACATCCTGCGCCGGAAGGTACGTGCTCCAGAACCAATCCATCGTCTCCGCAGTTCCGTACGGGCCGTCCTTGAACAGCCGATAGCTCTCGCTGTCTTTGTTCGTCAACGCGTCGGTCATCGGGTAGTACATCGACTGCTGGACGAAGTTCACGTCGCCGCGCTGCTTTGCGAGGATGCAAAGCACCGTCGCCATGTTCCCTCCGGCGGAGTCGCCCGCAACGGCGATTCGCGCTCGGTCGAGGCCGTAGCTTTCGCCTTGCTCCGTGACCCATCGTGCCACGGCGTAGCACTGCTCGATCTGCACCGGGTATCTGGCTTCGGGCGCGAGCGCGTAGTCGATGAAGACGACAGCGGCATCAGCCGCTACCGCAAGCTCCCTGGCGAGGCGGCCGTGACTGTGAACGCTCCCGAAGATCCAGCCGCCTCCGTGCATGTACAGCACGGCCGGCAACTGCTCCTTGGCACCGCGCGGCTTGATGATCAAGGCTCGGACGTCGCCGACGTCCGCGGGAACTGTGACCCAAGCCTCCTCGACATCGGGCACTGGAACGGTGTCGTCGGCCTGTGCATCGTCGATGGCCTTGCGCGTATCGGCCACCGGCAACTCATCGAGGGGAGGCCCGTGAGAGAGGTATTCGGCCACCGCCGCGGCCGCCTTGTCGAGGTTGTACTGACTCGTTTCGCCCACGGCGCGTCAAATCGTGGACTCACCCAGAGCAACTCGCATCCAGGAAATCCATAGTCGACCAGCCGACTAGGGCATACGACGCGCCAGCTGCGCCCGCGACGTCACTTGCAGCTTCCGGAAGACCTTGTGCAGGTGGTACTCGACCGTACTCGGGCTGATGAACAGTTGCGTGGCGATCTCTCTGTTGGTGTGGCCTTCCGCCGCGAGGCGCGCAACCTGTTCCTCCTGCGGCGTCAGTTGTCCGAGCATGTCCACGGAGGGTTTCCGAACATGCTCGCCGGTCGCCTGGAGCTCTATCCGCGCCCGCTCGGCGAACGCACTCATTCCGAAGTCGGTGAACATCTCGTATGCCGTTCGAAGCTCGTTGCGAGCGTCCACCCGACGAGACTGACGTCGGAGCCACTCTCCATAGAGCAATCGGGCGCGCGCAAGGTCGAGCCGCAGCCGGGTCGGCAGAAGCCGCTCGATGGCCTCTTGGTAGAGCGCTTCTGCGTCGTCGACACCGGAGAGCAGCGCGCGACATCTAGCCTGCGTGGCGAGAGCCCAGTCGGTCCCACTCGCGTCGGTGCGTTCGACCAGTTGCTCCAAGGCAGGCAGCGCCTGCTCCGGCTTGCCTGTACGGCTGGCCGCTTCGATCAGCTCGACCATCGCCCACCCCGAATACCACAGGTCATTGGGATCTTCGAGCGCGTCCGTCGCGGCGCGAAAGGCTTCCTCGTACCGGGCCAGTCCATTGCAGAGAACGGCTGTCGCCCACGAGGCAACGGCCAGAGCCAAACCTTCGCCCCTGGCCGACGAGTCTTTGGTGATCGCTTCGGCGAACTGACGCGCCTCGCGTTCCTCACCACGGAAGGCCGCGACGAGCAGTGCGGCGTTGGGGAAACGCCGGTTCTCGGAGGCGTCTGTCACAACCTGCACCTGATCGACGAGGAAGCCGGCCTCCGCCAGGTCTCCCGCCAACGCGCGCACCCCGGCTCGAATGCTCAACGTGATTGGAAGAACCGCCAGGGCGCCTGCGTCGCGCGCGAGCCGCTCTTCGCGTGCAGTGAGTATGTCCCAGTTTTCGTAGTCCCAGATGACGCCGGCTGCTCCGCCGGCCGCCCACGACCAGCGCAGCTGCTCATCGACACCGACGTCGTCGTCGGCTCGGAATGCCTCGATCGCCTCCTTCAAAACAGGAGTTCCAGCTGTCCACCCGTCCGTGACCAGCAGGGCGAGACCGTCGAGCAAGAGCTCGGATGCGGGAACGGCCCCGTCGGAGCGTGGGGCTGCCCGTGCCGCCCCGGCTACGACTTGGAGATTCGCGTCCACGGCAAGCCGGCCGGCGAACAGGGCAGCAATCAACGCGTCGAGGTAGGTCTCGTGAGCGAGCCTCAAGTCGACGTGCTCGAGCCGGGAGGCGGCCTTGAGCATCAGGGGCGAGGCGTCGTTACCCCGATTGCCTGCAAAGGCGATTCGACCTAGGAGGACGTCCAGCTGTGCACGCTGCAAGTCATCCAGCGGCCCGCGATCGGCAACGGCAGCAAGTGCGAGCGCCGAGTCCAGAGCACCGGTGAGGCGCTTGGTATCGGCGGCGCGAAGTGCTCGGGCGCCTCGGCGCTTCGGGTCGACGGTCAGCGTCACGGATCGTTCCAAGAACGCGGCCGCAGCGGCGAAACCGCCGCGCGCCTGCGCGCGCGCCGCCGATTGCTCGAGCCCGGCGGCCACCTCTTCGTCGGGCACCGACACAGCCTGTGCACGGTGCCATGCGCGGCGATCGGGGTC
This sequence comes from Gaiellaceae bacterium, assembly GCA_035573355.1. GTDB lineage: Bacteria > Actinomycetota > Thermoleophilia > Gaiellales > Gaiellaceae > 3-1-20CM-4-69-9. Next base: position 8,122 of record DATMZV010000187.1, read on the forward strand.
GATCTGCGGATCGGTTGCATCCGCCAATGCCTGGTGAGCCACCCGCCGCTCGATCGGTTCGGCTGCGCCGTACACCGCTGACCGCACAAGTGGATGACGGAAAGCCACCTGCCCGTCCAGCGTCAGCAAGCCTTCCGACTCCACGGCTGCCGTCGTTGTCTCCGGGATTCCAAGCTGGTGCGCGGCGCGCCACAGAAGCGCAGGGTCACCGACCGGCTCAGCTGCCGCCAAGAGAAGGAGGCGACGCGCGTCGAGTGGGAGCCGCGCGAGCCGCCGGCGGAAGCTCTCTTCGATCCCCGCGGACAACGGCAGCGCCGCAGGCAGGTCGAAGCCGCCCGCGAGCTGGGCGGGAGTCAGCCCGCGCGGCAGCTCCAGCAGTGCAAGGGGGTTGCCCCCGGTCTCGGCAACGATGCGCTCGAGAACGGATGCGTCCAGCCGAGCCGGGAGGGCCGACTCCAAGAGCGCCCGTGCATCCCGACGGCCCAACGGATCGATGGGAAGCTCCGGAAAGCGGAGCAGGCGATTACCGACGTCGCGAGTCGCAAACGTGAGGGCGATCCTCTCTGCGAGCAGGCGACGCGCGACGAACGCGAGCGCTGCGCCCGATGCGTCATCGAGCCACTGCGCGTCGTCGACGATGCACAGGAGAGGCCGCTCCTCGGCCGCTTCGGAGAGCAGGCCGAGAACGGCGAGCCCGACCATGAACGGGCTCGGCGGGCGGCCCGAGCTCAGCCCGAACGCCACGCGTAGCGCGTCACGCTGAGGGTCGGGAAGACGCTCGATGAGCTCGAGGAGTGGCGAGCAGAGGTGCTGCAGCGCCGCGTAGTCGAGCTCCGTCTCCCCCTCCACGCCTGAAGTCCGGACGACGCGAAAATCCTTGGCTGTGTCGAGCGCGTACTCGAGCAACGCAGTCTTGCCAACCCCTGGGTCGCCGTGCACCACGAGGACACCGCCGCGACCTTCTCGCGCCGTCTCCAGCAGCCGCTCGAGCACCGCCTGTTCGCGTTGTCTGCCGAGCAGCTGCCGAGGCTCCGCGCTCACGACCATCCTGGCAGCATGCCACCAGGGTCACCGACTAAGGATTTCCTGGACTCGATCGCCTACCCGCAGCGGCCACGATGTCTGCCGCAAACGAGAAAGGAGTCGGCTTGACAACTGCAATCATCGGTGTCGGCAACCTCGGACGCACGGTTGCCAGGCACCTCGTGGGCGGCGCCGAGCCGGTCGTCTTGGCTGCCGCGGACGAAGCACACGCAAAGGCGCTGGCAGACGAGCTGGGCCCGAACGCGAGCGCCGCCTCGGTGGAAGAGGCGATGGCCGGCGCGGACGTCGTCGTACTCGCAACCTGGGTCGACCAGACCAGGGAGCTGGTGCCCGCCCGAACCCGCCTGCTCGAAGACAAGGTCGTCGTCGATCCCTCCAACCCGATCGGCTTCGACGGAAACGGGCAGATGTTCCGGACGCTGCCGCAAGGAGAGTCGGCGGGCTCGGTCGTCGCTGGTCTTCTCCCCGAGAGCGCCCACTACGTCAAGGCGTTCGGGACTCTCGGCGCCGACCAGCTCGCGACGAGCGCAAACCTCGAGCCGCGGGTCGTTCTGTTCTACGCCACCGACGACGATGCTGCGGAGGCGAGCGCCCAACGCCTGATCAGGGCAGCCGGCTTCGAGCCGTTGAAGGTTGGGGGCGTCTCGGACGCAGGTCGGATCGAGGGCCCCGACGGCGAGCTGCAGGGACGGATCTTCGATCTCGACGAAGCCCGGGCCACCATCGCAACCAAAGGAGTGAAGGCATGAGCGCAACCGACACGGCCACCCTCCCCGACTACGCGCCGATCCCGCCCCCGGCTATCGGGCCGGCCCTGAACGAGCAGGGCTACTACGTGGGCCGAGTGGAGCGGAGCCTCTACTACGTCACGGACGGCACCTACATGTGCGCGTTTCTGACCACGTCCGACGGCGTCGTCGTGCTCGACGCACCGCCCACGCTAGGAAACAACATCCAACGCGCGATCGACGAGATCGCCGCCGCGAACGGCGTCAGCAACAAGGTCGAGTACCTCATCTACTCGCATCACCACTCCGATCACGTCGGCGCGGCCTCGCTGTTCGACAAGAACGTCACGCGCATCGGGCACGAGGAGACACGCAAGCTGCTGCTGCGGGACGACGATCCGGCGAGGCCTCCGAACGAGGAGACGTTCCAGGACAACCGCACCCTCGAGATCGGCGGCGAGCGGATCGACCTGGCGTGGCACGGGCCCAACCACTCGCCC
>DATMZV010000188.1:0-3992 GCA_035573355.1 Gaiellaceae bacterium
GTCGCCGAGAACGGGATGAAGGTCGCCTCGTGCGGTCCCAGCTCGCGTGCGCGCAGACCGTACTGCTCCTTTGCCAGCACGACGATCGATCGTCCTTCCGGCGTCTCGTCGGCGAGCGACGAGAGCTGAGCAGCCTCCGCGAGCTCCTCCGGAGAGACGCCGTCGACGGCGATGAACTCGGAAGCTTGACGATTGCCGAGTGTGATCGTTCCGGTCTTGTCGAGGAGCAGGACGTCGACGTCTCCGGCTGCTTCGACTGCCCGACCGGACGTCGCGAGCACGTTGCGCTGCACCATGCGGTCCATTCCGGCGATGCCGATCGCTGAGAGCAGGGCGCCGATCGTCGTCGGGATGAGCGCGACGAGCAGGGCGATCAGGACGGTCTGCGAGGTGGGGGTGCCCGCGTAGATCGCGAATGGCCGCAGCGTCACGACTGCGGCCAGGAAGGTGATCGTCAATCCGGCGAGCAGGATGTTGAGCGCGATCTCGTTCGGCGTCTTGCGCCGCTCCGCGCCCTCGACGAGAGCGATCATCCGGTCGAGGAACGATTTGCCAGGCTCCTGGGTGACCCTGATCACGAGCTGGTCGGAGAGGAGCTTGGTGCCGCCGGTGACGGCAGAGCGGTCGCCGCCGGACTCACGGATGACCGGAGCCGACTCGCCAGTGATCGCCGACTCGTCGACCGAGCCGACCCCTTCGATGATCTCGCCGTCAGCGGGGATGATCTCGCCCGCGGACACGATCACGACGTCGCCGCGCTCCAGCTCGGGCGCCGGCACTTCGTCGACGGCCCCCGTGTCGCTGCGCCGGTGTGCCACCGTCGTCGTCCGTGTCGCCCGAAGCGCGTTTGCTTGCGCCTTGCCGCGTCCCTCGGCGATCGCCTCCGCGAAGTTCGCAAAGAGCACGGTCAGCCAAAGCCAAAAGGCGATCGTACCCACGAACCAGAGCTGACTCGTGTTGCCGCGCGCGAGCTCGAGGATGAAGATTCCGGTTGTGATCACACTCCCGAGCTCGACGATGAACATCACCGGGTTGCGCACCTGTTCGCGCGGGTCGAGTTTCGGGAACGAGTCGCGAATCGCCGCGAGGACCAGATCGCGCGAGAAGACGCTTGCAGACGCTCGTGCCATTACTTCCCCTGTGACTTGTCGAGGGCGATGTTGAGCTTCAGGACATTCACGGCGGGTTCGCCGAGGAACCCGAGCGAACGGCTGTCGGTGTTGTCGTCGATCAACTGCTGGACCTTTGCGAGCGGCAGATGGCGCACTGCTGCCACGCGGCGTGCCTGCAACTGCGCGTAGGCAGGGGAGATGCCCGGATCGATGCCCGAGCCAGAGGTCGTGACCGCGTCGACCGGAATCCCGTGGACCGTCAGACCGGGGTTGTACGGGCGCTCGAGCTTGAGGATCGCGGCCGCCCGCGTCTCCACGGCCTTGGCGAGATCAGGATTCGTAGGCCCGAGGTTCGCGAAGGTCGTGGCGCCCGCGTTGTAAGGCGGAGCCGTCGCGGACGGGCGCTCGAGGAAGTACTGCGGCTTCGTGAATGCCTGCGCGGCCAGGCGCGAGCCCACGACCTCGCCATTCACCTTGATCAGGCTGCCGTCGGCCTGGCTCGGGAAGGCGAGTTGGGCGAAGCCGGTGAAGAGCGCCGGAATCGCGAGCCCGAAGACGAGCGTCAGCACGACGACGGCGATCACGGACGACTTCAGATCACGCAGCATCAGTGGCTCAGCCCCTCCACCAACGGCCCCAGCGTCAGGGCCGGGAAGATCATCAGACCGGCGGTCAGAATGATCACGCCGACGAGCAGGACGACGAACGTCGGCCCGTCGGTACGGAAGGTGCCGGCGGAAACGGGCGTGGTCTTCTTGCCGGCGAGAGAGCCACCGAGCGCGAGTGCGGCGATCAGCGGCGCAAAGCGGCCGAACATCAGCGCGACGGTGCCGAACGAGGCCGAGAAGCTGGTCGCCCCGTAGCCGGCGAAGGCGCTGCCGTTGTTGTTCGACTGCGACGTGTAGGCGTACAGCGCCTCCGTAAACCCGTGCGCGCCGGGATTGTAGATCGACGCGAGCCCGGATTTCGTCACCACGGCGACGGCCGTCATCGTCAACACCATCGTCGGGACGAACAGCGCCCCAATTGCCGCGTACTTGATCTGGCGCGCCTCGATCTTCTTGCCCAGGTATTCAGGCGTACGGCCCACCATCAGCCCCGCGATGAAGACCGCGATCACGATGTAGAAGAACATTCCGTAGAGACCGGAGCCGACTCCGCCGAAGATCACCTCGCCGAAGAAAATGTTCACGAGTGGCACCGCGCCGCCGTACGCGGTCAGCGCATCGTGGCCGCCGTTGACCGAACCGTTCGAGGCGTCGGTCGTGGCGGTCGCCCACAGGGCCGTGTTGGCGATGCCGAAGCGGACCTCCTTGTCGGACATGTTGCCGCCGCTCTGGCCGTGCCCCTGCGTGATGTTCACCCCCGAAGCGCGTAGCACCTGCGAGCTGTGCTGCTCGGCCGGCAGCGCGACGGCGACCCCGAGCACGAAGACGGCAAACATCGCCGCGAAGACCATCCACGCGTGGCGCCGGGCCAGCACCATCTTCCCGAACATGAACACCTGGGCCGCCGGGATCAGCAGGATCGCGATCACCTCGAGGAAGTTCGTCAACCCGTTCGGATTCTCGAAGGGCACGGCCGAGTTGGAGTTGTAGAAGCCGCCGCCGTTCGTACCGAGCTGTTTGATCGCGATCATCAGCGCAACGGGGCCGCGGGCGATCGTCTGGGCGGCGCCCTCGAGCGTGTGCGCGGTCGCGTGCCCGGCGAACGTCTGCGGCACGCCCTGCGAGAGGAGGATCAGTCCGAGGATGAGCGAGAGCGGGAGCAGGATGTACGTCAGCGAGCGGTAGAGGTCGACCCAGAAGTTGCCGAGCTCGGTCGAGCTCCGCCGGCTGAACCCGCGAATCACCGCAGCTAGGACTGCCATCCCGACGCCGGCTGAGACGAACTGCTGCACCGCCAGACCGGCCATCTGGGTCAGATAGGACATCGTGTACTCGCCGCCGTAGTACTGCCAGTTGGTGTTGGTGACGAAGCTCGCAGTGGTGTTCAACGCGATGTGCGCGGGCACTGCGGGGAGGTTGTCGGGATTGAGGAACAGGTGCGCCTGCAGTCGCTGCAAGGCGTACAGCACACCGAAGAAGAGGATCGAGAAGACGAGCACGCTCTTCGAGTAGCTCTTCCAGTCCTGCTCGCGCTCCCGATCGGTCCGCACGAGACGGTAGAAGCCGTGCTCGAGCCCGGACAGCCAGCGGACGCGGAAGCCGGGCGCGTAGACCCGCGCCATGTACAGGCCGAGCGGATACGAAAGCGCGATCAGAACGATCGCGTACACGATGATCTGGGAGATGCCCTGGCCGCTCAAGCTAGAGCCGCTCCCCGCGGAAGAGCGCGTAGACGAGGTATGCCAGCACGGCTACCGCGACCGCTAGTCCGAAAGCGTCGCCCGCCGACATCAGACCCTCTCGAGGGCGTAGAGCAGGATGAAAATGAAGGCGAAGCAGGCGATGGCGATGCCGATCGCGGCGAGGTCGAACATCAGCGCTCGCCCCAGCGATCCGACACCGCGAATTCGTCGTTCCGCAGTTCGATCACGGTTGATCCTCCAACGCTGCAGCGATCGTCGCGAGGGCTGGTCCGAGGGGACTGATATTGAGGTATAGAGGGCCGTCCGCGTCGACCAGGAGATCCTTGAGCAACAGGATTCCCCGGGGTGCGACCGGTCGGCCGAGGTCGGATAGCCGCTCCGCGAGCGCCAGCAGTGAATGCTCCTCGACGCGAACCGCACCCCGGTCCAGAGGCGCTGCACCCGGTAGGTATCGCGGCGAAGCCGCACGCACCAGGGCACGTATCTGGTGCGCCAGCTCGAGACGCTCCCCGCCGGCAGTCAGCTCGGCGCTCCTCCAGGCGAGGCGCACGGGTACGGAGTCCGCGTTG
>DATMZV010000189.1:0-13499 GCA_035573355.1 Gaiellaceae bacterium
CAACACATACACGGTTCCACCTTGCTCGGTCACCGACGCCAGACTCGCCACGTATCGCGGCCGCTCGTCGGCATCGAAGGTGTGGAACAGCCCGCAGTCCAACACCGTCTCGAAGTTGCGCCTCAAACGCTCCAGCTGGAAGGCGTCAGCCGCGGCGAACTCAACCTCGATCCCCCGGTCGGCGGCCTTCCCTCGGGCGATCGCCAGTGCCGTCTCGGCCACGTCAACGCCGAGGACAGACAATCCCAGCGAGGCGATGTGAAGAGCGTTCTCGCCGGTCCCGCAGCCAGCATCGAGCACCGCTCCGGCGAATCCGCCTTCGGATGCCACACGCACTGTTGCCGGCTGCGGGCGGCCAATGTCCCAAGGCGCAGTGCCGCCGTGGTACGACGCATCCCAGGGCACACCCGACATCCGTTCGTGACTGGTTGGGCGCCGACCGCTGAACGGATCGTCAGAGAAGGTTCCTGATTGCTCCGACAACTTCGCCCCCTTTCTGCAACTGATCTTGCCACCTCATCCTGGCATGCCAACCCAGCGCCATGCGATCGAGCCGCTTGACATGCTCGCGAGACGGGAGCATGGTGATCGCGATGCCGCGAGGGCTGTTTCCTCTGGCGCTGGGGCTCGCAATTGGTCTCGTGTTCTTGGTCTCGCCGGCCGGGTCCTCTGGCCGAGCCGGCGGAGTCGTGGACGGGTGCTCCACTGGTTCGGTTCCCGCATTCATTACCGGGAAGCACGTGTGCCTGAAGCAAGGCTCGCCGTGCAAGCGCTTAGTCGATATTCAGTACCGCCGATACGGCTTCGCGTGCAAGCGGGGACGTTTGACGCGTCTGCCGAACACGACGGTTTTCTCCGCCTTGGTGGACGTCGGTGGCTATCGGCTGGCGATGCTTTGCCGCGGTAGGGGTACTCCGACAGTCGTCACGGAGAGTGGCTTCGACAACTCGGGCTGGGAGTTTTCGCATGTCCAGACCAAGCTTGCTAAGACAGTGCGGTTCTGTTTCTACGACCGCGCCGGGCTTGGCGCAAGCGACTCGCGGAAGCCATCGGGGCCGGTGCCCGCGGTTCGCGTCGCGGAAGACTTGCACGCCTTGTTGGCCGGAGCGGGAATCAAACCGCCGTACGTGCTCGGCGGCTGGTCGATCGGCGGCTTCTTCGTCCGTCTCTACACGGAGCGGTATCCCGACGAGGTGGTCGGGCTCGTCACCTTGGACGGGACCCCATTCGGCGTACCACCCGGGCTTCCACCTGTCCCGCCGGGCGCCGATGTGATCCAGGGTCGGGAGTCTTTCCACCTGGCTGCCGCAGACGCGGAGCTTGCCGCATCGCCAAATCTCGGCCAGCGACCGCTCGTTGTCCTAATGCAAAACATCGAGCTTCCACCGCAGGATCCGGGCGAGGCCATGTGGCTGAAGCTGCAGAAGCAGGTCGCCCGCTTTTCGACCTCGTCGATCCTCGCCCGTGCCGACACGTCGGGTCATTCGATCGCGATCGACCAGCCGAATCTCACCGCCGAGGCGTTCCGTCAGGTCATCGCAGCGGTTCGTGCACACCGCGCCCTTCCAGCCTGCTCGCGAACGCGGCTACCGCACTTCCACGGCACTTGCATCGATCCAAACAGCCCCAAGTGAACCTCGCAGCTTCTAAGCGGAGCGCGGGTTAGAGGGACAGCGCCCGTTCGAGGTCGGCACGCTCGAAGGGGACGCCGTGCGTCGCGAGCATGTGTTCTACGGGCAGGTCGAGCAACGGACGCAAACCCTCGACGACCTGCTCGCGCGTCATGTCCGGGCCCAACCATCGGGGGTTGATCTCGAGCCCGTTACCGAAGTCGACGAGCGTGTCGCCGGCGATGACCGTGCGACGGCTCTCGCTCCAGAGCACCATGTCGTTCGGCTTCTGTCCAGGAAACGCTTCGACGCCAACGTCCAGTTGGTCACCCGCCGCGTACGGGCGCGCCTCGCCGATCCCCTGCTTGAGTAGCCAGACGACGTCGGGGCTGCCGTCGCCCACCTGCTCGGCCGTTAGGCCCCACTTCTCCATGATGTATTCGGCGGTATCGGGCAGAGGGGTGTACACAGGTAGGCCGAGCCGCTCCACGAGGTCTCGGGAGTCGCGCTCGTGCCACGGGTTCGTCAGCACGATCGCTCCCTCGCGGTCGGCCGCGAGTTCCTCGATCTCGCCGGGTACGGCCAGCGGATCGAAGAGCAGCAGCCGCTTTCCGTCGTCGATCGCGTACGACGAGACCTCGGGGCCCCACGGCTCGCTCGATCTCCACTGCGCGTGCGGCGCCTGCCAGTGCCAGAGACCGGGTCGCAACTCGCGCACCGGCTGATCCTAGTGACGGCTCCTAATGGAGTAGCTTCAACCGACATTCTCCGAGAGACGCGGACGGGAGGAATGAATGGCTCGCCTGAACTTTCTGAACGACGAACCGTGGGACGAGACCGATGAGAGGTTTCAGTTCCGAGCTCGATCGTTCGGCCATGAGCTCGGCGCCGACATGCTCGGCGCGTCGCTGCGCGAACTCCTGCCGGGGTCGCCGGGAGGTTGGCTGCACATGCACTACGGCGTCGAGGAAATGTTCTTCGTCCTCAGCGGTACGCCGACGCTCCGCACCGGCGACGGCGAGGAGGAGCTGTCACCGGGAGACGTCGTGTATTGCCCCGAAGGGACTGCGGGCCTGCACGTGTTCTCGAACCCGACGGACGAGCCCGTGCGAATCCTCGGCGTCTCGACGAAGCGCGTTCCGGACGTCGTCGCCTACCCGGAGCAGGGATACGCCTGGGTCGCGACCCGCCATCCGGAGCGCCCAGTTCCCGAGGGCGGCGACCCCGGGGTAATCGCCCGTTTCGAATTGCCGGAAGTGGAGTGAGTTGGCAGCATGGCGGCACACACAGGTGCGGAACGCCCGTTTCCACAGTCGTCCGCTTCGGTCACGTTCTTGGGGTCAAACCCCAAGACGCGCCCGTATCGGACAGGGCCGCGGCAGGCTCGCCGGAAACGGCGCTACGAGACGGACTCGGTCTCGTCGGTGCTCGGAGTGAAGAGCGTCAGCTGCATTCCATCCGGCGCTTGCACACGTGCGTTGCGATCGCCCCAGGGCGTGACGACCGGCGGTGCAACTTCCTCCGCGCCGGCTGCAACGAGTCGATGCGCGGTCTCTGTGCTGTCCGCGACCTCGAGTGCAAGTCTCACGGTGCTGGATACCCGGCGCCCGGCTTCGATCGCGTCGACCTTCTCGGCCTGCGCCTCGTCGAAGATCTCGAGCGTCGCCCGGCCCGCCGAGAGGACGATCACGCGGCCGTCGTCGTCACTCCAGTCGGCCAGCTGTTCGAGACCGAGCGCGTCGCGGTAGAAGGCGACGGCCTCCTCGAAGTCGGAAACTGTCAGCGCGACGCGCAACTCCGTGACGTGGCGCAAGCTCATGTTGGACTGGGCAGATACCGGTCGCCCAGGGCGGAGGTCGTCTTTGCCGGAAGGACGTCGGCGTCGAGGAGCTCCTCGATCGTCACGGAGGAGAAGGTCGATTCGTCTACGAGGAGGTCTCGGTAACGGCCGACCGCATCCGCGACGTCGGAGTTGCCGGCTGGGTGGACGACGACGTAGCGGCCCCAGCTCCACCTGCCACTCGCATGCTGGAGCATCGACAGCAGTAGCAAGTGCTCGAGCCACATCACGGCGAGATCCGTCCTCCCTCTGAGTACGTCGGCCGCTCCCGCGGCGAAGGCGCCCGACGTTTCCGCGACCTCCCGATTGCGCGGGAAGTTGCTCGGCTTCGGAGTCTCCGGCTTGCCCCACTCGTGGTACTTGGTCGTGATGCCGACGATTCCCTTCGTCCCGTCGTCGCGGTCGAGCACGAACGCTGCATCGAACGCGCGCAGGCTGTTGAGGTACATCGGATCGAGGCGACCCGGAGAGTGCGCGAAGCGCACCTCGGACACGGCGCCCGGTGCGTCCGGGAACCAGCTGCGCAGCGCCTGGTCGGCGAGCCCAAGGTCGCCCGCCAGGTCGCCGAACAGGTTGAAGGCCAGCGCCGGCGACCAGAGGAGGTCGGCCCACAGCCGCTGGTGATCGAAGCTCTGGTGAGGTTCCGTCATCGACGTCCGGGCCCTCACCGCCTCGAGCGCGCCGGCCGTGATGAAGTTCGCTCCGGTTTCGCGGGCGTAGTCGAACGGGAGCCGGCTTCCGACCGGCCGCACCGGCTTGCCATCGCGTTTCGGCGCGATCGGTTGCGTACCGATCGGGTGTCCGCGTGCCTCGCGCCACTGCGCCTGGTGGAACCGCAGCCTCCGGCGGAACGCGGTCATCGCCGGGCGCCGCGGCACGTGGTCGTCCGCTTCCCAGCAGTGCGCAGCCTCGAGCTCCTCCTGGGAAACAGTCGCGGTCACCTCGACATCGTACGGTTGTGACTTCGACTCACCCATCTCGTTGATCTTTTGGCAAGAACCCTCGATTCAGTTATCCAAAGCGGAACGCCCTGTCCGATGCTGTACCAAGTCATTGGCACAGGGGCTCGCCGCAAGCTCGCCTCGGCTGGTGAAACGCCGCAACCGAGAGGTACAGCTTGTCGAGCGCATCTCATCGAACCGTCACGGTCGTGACGGTGGTGACCCTCATCTTCACGCCCATGCTCAAGGGGCACCACTGGAAGAACGTCCTGACGGGCAAGACGACCGAGACGCACACCGTTCAATGCCAGCCCGGGCATCCGTGCCCGAAGCACGAGCGGATCGTTCAAAAAGCCATTCTTTCGAAGCCGTAGCGCATGTATCAGGCGATGCTGGCCCTCGCGATCGGCCTGGTCGCGTTCGACTTCCAGAACCTGCTTTCGTGGTGGGGAGGACGCACGATCACGCCAGGCGCGGAATCGTCGGCTGACTTCACGATCATCGTGCCGCTCTTCGGTCACCCGCGCTACTTCGACCGACGTGCCCAACTGCTCCGCTACCAGCCGAACGTGCTGGTGGCCCTCGAGGTCGGCACACCGCTCATGGCCGCCTTCGCCGAGCAGCTCGAGAGCGAAGGCTGGCGCGTGAACCGGATCCTGATGGAGAGCCCGAACCCGGCCCTGCTTGTGAGGGCGTGTCTGCCGGCGGTGACGACGACGTACACGTTGCGCCTCGACGCCGATACCTCCGTCGGCGGCGACATCGCGCAAGCCGTGGCCGCCGTCGAAGCTGCAGGCGCCGACCTCTGCTCGATCAAGTGCGCGGTCGCGAATCGCACGAACGCCGTCACGAAGTTCCAGGCGCTCGAGTACCGGATGGCGATGCTCGCGCGACACTTTCGACCCTGGCTCACCTCCGGCGCCTGCTTCCTCGGGCGCACCGACGCGCTCATCCGGATCATGAACCTCCATTCGCTGTGGACTCCCGGGGAGGACATCGAGACGGGCCGAACGGCTCTCGCGCTCCGGATGCGGATCCGCCATCTCGACATCGTCGTCGAGACCGACGCGCCGGACACCTGGCCCGCGCTGTTCCGACAGCGGCGGCTCTGGTGGACCGGAACTTTTCGGCACTGGTGGATCAACATGGACCGCAACCTGCTCCAGCTGCCGATCCTCACGGCCTACTACCTGGCGGCGATCTGGGTGTCCCTCTACTTCAAGTGGTGGACCCTGATCAGCCTGCACGAACTGGTCTACACGATGCCGGTCGTGATCGTGTCGTACGTCGTCGTCACGGCGATCTCGAACGTTCAGGTTCTGTCGCCCTGGATGCTCGTCTTCCCCTTCTACTCACTCGCGCAGGTCCTCGTCATGCCTCCGATCGGGGCCGCCTACTACTTCGTGGTCGCCTGGCGCCGCCGCCGCCTCGGACGCTACGGGTTCGGGCTTCGCCGCCTTCGGATCGCCCCGGTCGAGCTGGAGACGCGTCTCGCTCCCTGGGTCAAGCTCGAGCATCGCCGGATCGCGTCCTACGGGCTCGGCGAGCAGGGGCCCGTCTAATCCGGAAGCCAGCCCTCGCGGTACGCGGTGGGCTGGCGTTTCGTGAACCGCGAGTACGCCTCTTCCGGCTTCGTGGTCTCCTGCTGGACGCCCGCGTCGTGGCGGAGCGCCACCTCGTCCACCGTGTAGCCGCCCCAGTCCGGGTTGTCGACGGAAAGGACTCTGGCGCCGACCGCGAGCACCACGCACGGCCCGTCTCCGGCTCCGACGATGGTGTGCTTCGCCTTGGCAGGACAGTGCACGAAGTCCCATTGGCGGAGCGGACGCTCCTCGCCCTCGATGATCAGCAACGCCTCGCCCGCGAGCACGAGGAAGTCCTCCTGGTCTGCCTCCCAGTGGTACATCGCCATCGGCACGCCCGGATCGAGCACGTTGATGTTGATCCCCAACTGCGAGAAGTTCTGGTCACCCTCGAGGTCGCAGAACGCCGAGCGCCCCGGGCCGGCGTACCACCGCGAATCGCGGGCATTGAGGACGAACCAGCCTTCGCCCTTGGAGACGTGGCCGTTCTCCGTCGGCTCGGGTCGCGCTTCGGGAACCACGACGGCAGCCTGCCAGATCGCAGCGGGCTTGAGCAAGGCTCTCGAGTCTGGGAGGGTTGCCGGGATCCGGTCGGTTCCGAACAGGGGGGAGAGATGAAGATTCGCCTTCGCATTCTCTTGGCGGCCGTCTGCGCGACGCTTGTCGCCGGAAGTGCGGCCCCGGTCGCTCCCGCGGCGACTGCGTTGCCGGCGCACGTCTACGCGCCGTACTTCGAGACATGGACCGCCGACAGCATCACCTCGCTCGCCCAGCAATCCGGTTCGCGGTACTTCACGTTCGCCTTCGTCGAGACGCTCTCCAAGAGCTCCTGCACCCTTGCGTGGGACGGCGCCGCGGCGGACGCAGTCTCGAACGGCAAGTACCTCTCGGACATCGCCACCCTGCGAGGGATGGGCGGTGACGTCATTCCATCGTTCGGCGGCTGGAGTGCCGATCAGGCCGGCACCGAGATCGGCGACTCGTGCAAGAACGTGAGCTCGATTGCCACCGCGTACGAGGCGTTGATCACGAAGTACGACGTGTCCCGCCTCGACATGGACATCGAAGGCAGGTCATTGACAAAGGCGGACGGGATCGACCGGCGCAACAAGGCGATCAAGCTCGTCCAGGACTGGGCGGCTGCGAACCGCAGGCCACTCCAGATCAGCTACACGCTGCCGACCTCGGCGTCGGGTCTCGAGTCTTCCGGTGTGGCCGTCCTGCAGAACGCGATCGCCAACAACGCGCGCGTCGACGTCGTGAACATCATGACCTTCGACTACTACGACCGTGTGACGAGAGACATGGGTGCTGCGGCAATCAACGCCGCCAACGGTCTGGTCAACCAGCTGGGCACGCTCTATCCCTTGAAGACGCTCGCGGAGCGCCGGGCGATGGTCGGAATCACGCTCATGCCCGGTCTCGACGACTATCCACGCCGGACGGAAAGCACGTCGGTCGCCGACGCACAGCGCGTCTACAACGATGCGGTGGCGAATGGGTACAACACCCTTTCGATCTGGGCGGTGCAGCGAGACAACGGCGGTTGTCCCGGCAACACGGGGTCGAACAGCTGCTCGGGCATCGTGCAGAACACCTGGGACTTCAGCCACGTGCTGAACCCCTTTACGAGGCCCTGAGCTAGAACAAAAAAACGAGCCCCGGTGGCTTGCGGCCTGTCACCGGGGCTCGACCATGGAAGGTGCTTCGCCGGTTGAGATGCCGCAGCCTTTACTTTCTTGCGCGCGACCGACTCGAGTCTCTGCGTGGGGTGACACGTTCATCCCTCGATCGAGGGAATCGCCGTCATCCCTCCCTCTGAAGGGGGACGCACCTCACCGCTTGACCGCGCAGAGTGCCTTGAGAACGACCTATTCAACTGCGGTGCGCTGACGACTTGGCGCGAGAGGGAAGAGGATTATGGCGAGGAAGAAGATTGGGAAGCGTGGCTCGGCGATCATCGTCCTGATGGTTGTCGCGGCGATCGCTGGGAGCCCATCGACGGCAGCGGCGGCAACGCCGGGTCCAACGGCCAGCTTGAGCGCTCCTGCTCCGGCTCCGGCTGTGGTGACCTCACCCGTGTTGGCCAGCTGGGCGGAGTTCGCCAGCTGGGCCGAGGCCAGCTGGGCCGAAGAGTGATCTAGAGCGCCGGGCGCACACGCGTCCGGCGCTCTACTCAAGCCAAGCGCGGTTCCGCCCGATAACCCGGGCTATGAGTCGTGCATTCGGTCTCGTTGCAGCAATTTGCTCTCTGGCGATCGTCGCCGTCCTGATGGCCTTGAACATGAGCCAGAACGGACCGACGTCGCACACTGCGAAGCGCGCCGAAGCGCAGGCGACCGCGGCCGTCGGTTCCCTGAACTTCACGGGAGCGGCCACGGAGCTCGAGGCCTACAAGGCGGAGCACGCGACGTACGCAGGAGCCGCGCTTGCACCGGCCTTCGGCGTGACGGTGATGCGTGCCGACGCCACCTCGTACTGCCTGCAGGCCGGCATCGGCGGGACGGTCCAGCACTTCATCGGTCCGGGCGGCACGCCCGCGACCGGTCCCTGCTGAGTCACACTCCGGGTGTGACGATCCGGGCCCGCCGCGGCGTATGAGAGTCGTGAACGCGGTGACGACCTCGTGGCCTGCGCTGCGCCTCGAGCGGCCGACCTTCTCGGCGGTCGCGGAATCCGAGCTCGACGCGGTCCATCGCTACCTCCTCTTCCTCACCGGCAACCGCACCGTGGCAGAAGACCTGACGGGCGAGACCTTCGAGAAGGCGTTTCGCGTCTGGCGCCGATTCGACCCACGCCGTGGCACCGCGCGAGCCTGGCTCTGCGGGATCGCACGAACGACCGCCCTCGATCACTTTCGCTCCGAGGAGCGACGCCGCCGCAGGGAGGAACGCTACGCCCGCGACCTTCCCGAGACGGAGGACCTCGCCTTCGGGCCGGGTCCGCTCGAAGCGGCGCTCGGCCTGCTTTCCGCAGCCGAGCGTGAAGTGGTCGCGCTCCGCGTTCTGCTCGAGCTCGACGGGCCAACCACCGCCCGCGTGCTCGGGATCAGCACCACCGCCTGCTCGACTCGCCTGAGCCGAGCGCTGAAACGACTCGAGGAGCTGATGAAAGATGCCCGCGACTGACGTTGATTTCGAACGCGAGTTCGAGGAGCTCGTGCGTGACCTGCGGGCGCTCCCGACTGCGGCTCCGGAGCAGGTGCGCGAACATGTTCGCTTGCTCGGGGAGCCGGCTCGAGCGCGAACGCTGCGCGACGTGCTGCCTGCGCTTTCTTTGCGGCGCTCCTTGCTCGTGCTTGCACCGGTGTGCGTGCTCGGTCTCGTGAGCGCCGCGCTGATTCACGGCCTGGTCAACTCGGGCGGTTCGCAGAACCAGCCCTTGGTTCAACAGACGAGCGGCAGCGGCGGCGCAGCGGACACCAAGGGCTCGAAGCTGGAGCTCGGTACGTCAGGGACCCCGAATGCCCGCTCGTTGGCGACCCCCGCACCGGGACGCTTCCAGGACTACGAGGCGTCGCTGACGGTGCGCGTGAAGGACGTCGACACGTTGCACGACCGCACTGCGGAAGCGACGCAGATCGCGCGCTCATACGGCGGCTTCGTCGCATCGGTCGACGAGTCCACGAACGGCGGAAACGGTCAGTCCGACCTCGTGCTGCGCATTCCAGTGGCCCGCGTCCAGGATGCGTACTTCCGCCTGGCGAAGCTCGGGACGGTGACCGCGCAGCATCTCTCGATTCGGGATCTCGACCAGGTGGTGAAGAGTCAGCGTCGCCGGATCGTCCAGTTGAAGCTCTCGATCGCGCGCATCAGCCAGACGCTCCAGAGCACCTCGCTGCCCGCCGACGTCCGGCTGCGGCTCGAGCTGCAGCGGGACGCCGCGAAGCAGGAGCTCGCACGCGCGACCGGCTCGAACAAGGCGACGCTGCGCGAGGCGAGCCTCTCGAGGATCTCGCTGACCCTCATCTCGCAGCACGCCGCTGCGGCGAAGAAAGGCGGCATGGGCCGGATCGGGCGTGCGGCCCGCGATGCCGGCTCTTTCCTCGCCGGCGCCGGCGCCGTCCTGCTCTTCCTGCTGATCGTCCTCAGTCCGCTGATCGTGCTTGCCGCGGTCGGTTTCTGGGGCGCCCGGGCGCATCGCCGTAGGGAGGAGCGCCGACTGCTTTCGGCTGCGTAGTATCCGCGCGTGCCGCTCGCCCTTTCCACGGGTCACGAGGTCGGGCTCGGGGTCACCGCGCTCGTCTTCATCCTCTTCGCTCTCGCCTCGTCGCTGCTGTTCCCGCGCTTCCGGCCCGACTATCCGGGACGAGGGCTCCCGGCGTTCATCGTCATCTCGTTCGTCTTCTTCTTCGGGATGCTCACGGCCGTCGAGAACTTCGGCGGAGAGAGCAAGCACGGAGAGGCCGCAGCCGCAGAGTCGACCACGGCCGAGACCACCACCGCCGCGCAGACCACGACGGCAACGACCACGACGCAGGCAGCGACTACCACCCAGGCTGCGACCACGACCACGACCGCGGTCAAGCCGGTGGCAACGAAGGTTCAGGTGAGCGAGACCGAGTTCAAGATCACGACCGACCTGACGAGCTTCAAGGCGGGCGAGATCACCTTCGTGGCGAAGAACGACGGGAAGATCCCCCACGACCTGGCAGTCAAGGAAACAGGCGACAAGACCAACCTCATCCCGCCGGGCGGAACCGCCGAGCTGAAGGTCACCCTGAAGCCCGGCAAGTACGAGCTCTACTGCACGGTCCCCGGCCACGAGGCGGCAGGGATGAAGCTGACGATCACGGTCTCGTAGTCCCCCTGAAAGGCGAAACCCGCCTCGGGTAGCCGCAGACGGGTTTCAGATTGCCGGGGGTATGAGGGGGGAGCCGGCAAGCTCATTTTCGTGCTGCCGGGGGTGCTTTCCTCCCCCCGAAGGGGGATCCGCAAATCGGCGTCGTCCGCGCATCCGTGTTGTGGAAAGCAGTCGGCTATCCTGCGCGGACCCGCGGAGAAGTGGCCGAGTGGCTGAAGGCGGCGCCCTGCTAAGGCGTTATGGGGGTGAATGCCTCCATCGAGGGTTCGAATCCCTCCTTCTCCGCTTCGCAGCACGGAGAGGTGTCCGAGTGGCCTAAGGAGCGCGACTGGAAATCGCGTACGTGCTGAAAGGTGCGTCGCGGGTTCAAATCCCGCCCTCTCCGTAACGCGTGGGGGAAACGATGTTTCCCCCACGAGCCCCCTTCTTCGGGCGGGGCGGCGCGATGTGAGTCATGCCTCCACGTTCCCTGAGCGTCTCGGGCGCAAATAGAGGAACCGAAACGAGGAGCCAGGTCCACGAGCGCGAAGCCCGCATCGCCCAGGGTTCCCTTCGAGCTGCGCTTCTCCCCTGGCGGCTCGAAGCTGCGGCGTGGGTCGCAGACGTCGCGCCCTGGGCATCAACCGCGTCGTGGGCAAAGGGCACTACGCCGCCGGCACCTCCTTCGGCTATCTGGAAGTCTTAGAGCGGCTTGGCCGCGGAAAACTCATCGCAGAAGGTGAACCTCTTCCAGGACTTCACGGGCCGACTGGACGTCGGCGGGGTGTTGGGATCCGCCGAGACCGCGATGTACCTCTACGACGTCAAACCGGGCGGTTCGTTCCCGTACCACTACGAGTACGTCGAGGAGTGGCTGCTCGTGCTCGACGGCGCGGTCGCCGTCCGTACCCCTGGGGGTGAGCGTGAGCTTCAACGCGGCGATCTCGTCCGGTATCCGCCGGGCCCAGAAGGTGCGCACCAGATCACGAATCGCAGTGACACGACGGCGAGAGTGCTGCTGTTCTCGAAGGCGGCAGTTCCGGCGGTCGCCGTCTATCCGGACAGAGACACGATCGGCGTCTGGCCAGACGACGACACCGAGTACTACTTCAAGCGCGACACCGCCGTCTCCAGAGACGTCGACGAGGGAGGTGAGTGATGTTCAAGTGGCTGCAATCGCGCCGAGGTAAGCGCAATCCGGACGTGGTGAGTGAGCCGCGCGAGGTCGAACGCGATTCGGGCGAAGAGGAATACGAGTCGCATGAGGAGGACGAGCGCGAAGTCGGGCCATCAGGAATGACGAGGACAAAGACCGACGGAATTTGACCTTCACGGGGGGTGACGGTGAACACAGACCACCACAGCGAGTACCTGGCCAAGGCGGTGGCCGCATTGACGCCCGAAGGGCGCAAGCGGGTCGACGAACTTCTTGACGAGCTCGCCATCGCCGGGCGAAGCCGCGAGTGGGTCGTCCGCTTCGCGATGGCCCGTGAGGCCGAGGTTGACGCCGGTCGAACGGACACCTCGCAGGCCGACGAGCCGGGTCAGAGGCTCAATGAGCAGGAGCTCGACGGCCTGATCGCCGGCTTCATGACGATCCGCGATCAAGAGCCCCTGGACGACGTCACCGACTGGGCAAACGCGGTGCTCGCCCTGCTAGCGGACGAGCGCGCGCTTTCGAACACATCTTAGAACGGCGTGCAACGGTTTAGCTAACCATTCGTCACCACAAAAGCCCTGCAAGCACGGGCTGCTTGATAGGCGCGCGATAGAGGCGAAGCGGCGAAACGTATTCAACAGGCTTCGATGCCGATCCCGACTCAGACTCCTTCCTTGGGGTCTGTTCCGGAGCGGGGTCCGCGCCATGCGACAGCCGCCCTCCCGCGCGGGACGAGAAGACCGGACCGGCCTTGTCGAGGGCCGCCATCTTCTGCTCGAAACTGATGCCTGACGCACGCCGAGGCACCACGGCGAGGCGCACGTTGGCCGCGAAGTCGCTACCGCTGCCGAGTGTCCCTAGGAGGAGCTCGCCGCAAGCTTCGCGGCGTCCTCACGTGCCAGCATCGCGTCGAGCGTCGCGTACTCGGCCTCGGTGATCGCTGACAACGCAAATGCGATCGCGTCCTCCGCGTCGGCCTCAGCCCAGTCGGCGTCAGCGTCGGCCACGTCGGCGTCGACCGCCGCCTTCTTGGCGTCCATGCGCTGCCGAACACGCTCGATGTGGCGGTTCAAGTCGGCCTGCATCTCCCGCCAATTGCTTTCGCCCTCCCTGGCGGCGTCGTCAGTCTTGGCACGCAACTCGGCCGCACGTGCATCAGCGTCCCGCCTTGCCTCGTCCACCTTCGCCTTGATCTCTGCCTGATTCTGCTCCTCCGCAGCCTTGACGGTCCGATCCGCCTTTTCGGCCTGCTCCTTGAGCTTCGCGAAGTTATCCTTCACCGACATCCCTACCCCTCCTTTCGGTATGTGCCGTCGACGCTACGCCTCCACACCGGGGTGGTCAAGCCGACCTGGGTAGGTCCTCGAATCAGTGCCCAGCGGGCTAGGTGCGACGACACCGCGGGTGCGCTGCGGCGAGCACGGTCTCCGACTTTGGAGACGCGCCCGAAGTCGGGCGTTTACTGTTGCTGTGAGTCGGAGGGCGTGTTTAGCGGCGTCTTGAAATCGAGGTCGTTGGGGCCCGCCACCGACACTCACGCGGCTCAACAGCTGCCGACCTCGTCGGCGAGCGCGATGCCGGTGA
>DATMZV010000190.1:0-4305 GCA_035573355.1 Gaiellaceae bacterium
CACGAGGAGACACGCAAGCTGCTGCTGCGGGACGACGATCCGGCGAGGCCTCCGAACGAGGAGACGTTCCAGGACAACCGCACCCTCGAGATCGGCGGCGAGCGGATCGACCTGGCGTGGCACGGGCCCAACCACTCGCCCGACAACATCATCATCCACCTGCCCGAGCACGACACGCTGATGCTGGTCGACATCGTCAATCCGGGCTGGGTGCCGATCTACCAGTCCAACCTGAGCGAGGACATCCCCGGCTACATCGAGGCGCCGGCGAACGCACTCGCCTACTCGTGGAAGCACTTCATCGGCGGCCACATGGGCCGGCTCGGCACGCGGGACGACCTGACCCTCCACCAGCAGTACATGGCGGACCTCGCCGAGAGCTCCCGAAGGGCGATCGACACCGTCGACCCGACGCCCTACTTCGTGAAGTACGGCGAGAACTTCTGGGCGGCGCTGAAGGGCTACCTCGACGAGTGCGCCGCCACGACGGCCGCGCCCGTGATCGAGAAGTACACCGGCGTCCTGGCGGCGGCCGACGTGTTCACGGAGGATGTGGCGTTCCAGGTGATGCAGTCGGTCCGGCTCGACCTCGGCTACGGCGCCCAGGTGCATCCCTGATGGCCAGCCTCCCCGTCCGCGACCCGGTCGGCGACCACCTGCTGACGCCGCAGAACTCGGCGCTACTCGTGATCGACTACCAGCCCTCACAGTTCGCCGGGGTGCAATCGATGGATCACGACCTCTTGCTCGAGAACATCGTCTCGACGGTGAAGACCGCGAAAGCCTTCGAGATTCCGATCGTCCACTCGACGATCAACGTTGCGACGGGACGCGGACAACCGACCGTCCCGGAGCTCGCAGCGTTGCTCGAGGACAACGCCCCCATCGACCGGACGACCACCAACGCGTGGGAGGACGCCGAGTTCCTCGCCGCCGTGCGTGCGACGGGGAGGCGCAAGCTACTCCTGTGCGCGCTCTGGACGGAGATCTGCATGGCGTTTCCCGCACTCGACGCGTTGCGGGAGGGTTACGAGGTCTACCCAGTCGTCGACGCGATCGGCGGTACCTCCGAGGAGGCGCATCGCGCGGGACTCGAGCGGGTGGTCCAGGTGGGAGCAAGCCCGATCACCTGGGTCGCACTCGCGGTCGAGCTCCAGCGCGACTGGGCACGCGAAGAGACAGTGGATGATGTCATCGACATCGTGCTCACCCAGCGACTTCTGCGAGCATGAGCGTCGACGTCGCGCGGACCGAACCCGGGCGGATCAGCGAGCTGATGCTGGCGAACCTCTTCGCCGTGTTCAACGAACGCGATCCGAAGCGTCGCCTGAGGGCGATCACAAGCAACTACACGGAGGACGTGATCTGGTCCGACCCCGACGGGACGACCCAAGGGCATGAAGCGATGAACGAGCAAGCGCAGAAGCTGCTCGACCGCATGCCGGACTTTGTGTTCAGCGCCGCCGGACCGGTCCACGTCAGCCGCGATCTCGGCCTTCTCAGGTTCAACCTGGGCGTGCCGGAGCAGTCGCCGGCGGTCAGCGGCGTCGACGTGGCTCTCGTGCGCGATGGGCGGATCGCCGTGTTGCACACGCTCTTGACCGCTCAAAGCTGACCAAGGGAGTCAAGTAAAACGCAGGCCAGAGGCCTGATCGCCGACAGCGGCGGTGGGGCCTTTGGGTCGACGCGTTGCCGGTCCGCATTCGCGCTGGCAAGCTCAACCCATGGCACAGGTCCGGACATGCTCGCGCGAGGCCGACGCGTACCACGACTACATCCTCCCGCGGTGTCGACCGAGTCGCTTCCCGGGGTGATCGAGCCTGTCGAATAGCCGTCACCGCGACGAGTGGACGGGGGCGTCGGACCAGCTGCTCGGCACGCTCGCGCGAGCGAGCGCCGCCGACGCATCCGCAAGCGTCTTGACGGTCCTCGTCGCCTTCGCCGCGAACCTCCTAGTGGCGGTCGCAAAGACCGTCGCCGCGACGGTCACCGGGTCGGCATCCATCCTTGCGGAGGCCGCGCATTCCTGGGCGGATACGGGGAACGAGGTGTTCCTATTTGTCGCCAACCGGCGGTCGCGCCGCCCACCGGACGCTGCGCACCCTCTCGGTTACGGGCGGGAGGCGTATGTCTGGGCGCTGCTCGCAGCGCTCGGGCTGTTCGTGGCCGGTGCTGTTCTATCGGTGACCCACGGCGTGCAGGAGCTGGTGAGGCCGGAACCGGCGACCAACTTCGTCGTCGGCTACGTGGTGCTTGCGGTTTCCTTCGTGCTCGAAGGGGTCTCGTTCTTGCGGTCGGTCCGTCAAGCGAAGCCGGGAGCCCAACTGATGGAGCGCGACGTGATCGAGCAAGTCATGGCGACGTCCGACCCGACCCTCCGCGCCGTCTTTGCCGAAGACTCGGCCGCGCTGATCGGCCTGGTCATCGCCGCCGCCGGGCTAGGCGCACATCAGCTGACCGGGTCCGCCGTTCCGGACGCCATCGGCTCGATCCTGGTCGGCCTGCTGCTCGCGGCGGTCGCGATCTACCTCATCGACCGGAATCGTGAGCTTCTGATCGGCGAAGAGGCTGACCCCCGGATCCGCGCGGCGGTGATCCGCGCGCTTCTGAATGAGCCGGAGGTTGCCCGTGTGACGTATCTGAGACTGGAGATCGTCGGCCCGAGAATCGTCGCGGTGACCGGCGACGTCGACCTCCTGGGTGACGATACCGAGTCGCACGTCGCGGTTCGGCTCCGGGCCCTCGAGGCGAAGCTCACAGCCTCACCGGCGGTGGCGGGCGCTGTGCTCAGCCTGTCGGCGCCCGACGAACCGTCGTTGACCGTGTGATCGCCTACTGGGGGTTGCGGCCGAGCGCGGCTGGTGCTCAGCCTGGGTTACGCGGTACGAACGATGAAGCGTGGCTCGAGGGTGTGCTCGTCGACGTTTGCGTCCAACACGGCGTGCTCGAGCTCCTTCGCCGCATCGCTATCTACAAAGACACGGGCGCGGCCGTCCTCGATCACGACGTCGCCTTCGAAGGGCTCGTGCACGACGGAGTAATCCCACGTGCGGTCGACTGCCGAGTGCGGGCCGGGGGAGATTCTGAGCCCTGCAGCCGTGCCGGCATCCTGACCAACGACGAATTCGACGACGGCGACGACCGCCTCAGGCGTGAGCACGAGCATGCGAGGAAGTATGGCGGGTGGGCGGCGCAATCGCATCGTGGAACTGGCGACGTTCGTGCTTCCCGCAGCCGATCCGTGGCTGCGCGGATAGGCAAACAGGCAGGTCCGTGCCATCATCGATCCAGACCGAAGCCATGACCGAAACTCGCAGAACAACGACCGAGGAGGCACGACGCGTCGGAGACGCGATCGGTGTCGACTGGGACCGCTTCGACCTCGAGCAGTTCCGGCACGGAATGGACGTCGAGTTCGAGCACGGCGCTCACGACCCGCAGACGGACGTCACCGGAGACGACCCCATCATCACCGGCAAGATTGCACTGGCACACATGAAGGAGTTTCCGGACTACTACGAGCGTCTCGAGAAGATGGAACAGGAAGCGGAACGCGAATGGGCCGCCAAGAAGGCTTGAACGACAGCCTCGACAACGAGGTTTTCCAACCGCCGCGCGAGAAGGACGTCGACGAGGAGCTGCTCTCCGATCTGCGGCGCCTGCTGGCCGCGGCACGCCGTCTCGACCAAGAGTGACAGAGACCTCGCAGGCAGGGATGTTCGCGCTCGGCACGCCGTCGCACGCCTATCTCGAGTTCGATGCACGCGAAGGAGCCGGCCCGCGACTGGTCACCGCGATCGCCTCGCTGCGCGAGCCGCGCACGACGATGGGCGGCGTCAACCTCGTCACCGGCTTCCGCCCCGACCTCTGGCGTGCGGTCGCACCCGACGACGCGCCGCCAGACCTACAGGGTTTCGATGACGACCTCGTGGGCGCCGAGGGCTACCGGATGCCGGCGACACAGCACGACGCCGTCCTCTGGCTGTCGGGAAGCGCCTACGACGTCGTCTTCGAGACCGCTCGTGAGGCAATCGCCGCGCTGCGCGACGTCGCGACGGTCGCGCAAGACACCTCGAGCTGGCCGTACCAACACGATCGAGATCTCACCGGGTTCATCGACGGCAGCGAGAACCCGACCCTGATCGAAGCGCCTGAGTTCGCGGTGATCGGGGAAGGCCCGGGCGCAGGCGGCACGATCCTCCTGCTCCAGAAATGGAGCCACGACACGGCTGCCTGGGAATCGCTTTCGGTGGCCGAACAGGAGCAGGTCATCGGCCGGAGGAAGGACGACAGCGTCGAGCTCGA
>DATMZV010000191.1:0-15100 GCA_035573355.1 Gaiellaceae bacterium
GCCACATTGTCGTAGATCGACATATGCGGGAAGAGTGCGTACTGCTGGAAGACCATGTTCACCTTGCGGTGATTCGCCGATACAGAGGTCACGTCGTCGCCCTGCAAGACGATGCGACCCTCGTCCGGCACCTCGAAGCCCGCGATCATGCGGAGGGTCGTCGTCTTGCCGCACCCGCTCGGGCCGAGCAGCGAGAAGAACTCGCCCTCGCCGATCGCGATCGTGACGTCTTGCACGGCTCGGGTTTCGCCGAAACCCTTGCTGACGCCCTCAAGCGCGATCGCGACGCTACCGTCCGCCGCCATCGTGCGAGTCTAATCCGGGAGGAAGAAGAGAGGCCTGCGCCGCCGCCGGGGCGGGCCTGTGGGGGAGAGGCCGCAGATCTTGTCCGGACCAGTGCCTAGTAGACGCGCGCAGCCACGCCTGCTTACGGCGTGCCCGCGAAGTTCACTCGAACGATCGACGAGTACGCGGTCGCCTCGTTTGTCGTCGGAACGAGGGGCGGAAATCGGGCGCCGTGTCGCGAAGCGTCGCCTCGGTTCCCTGTCCGGCTAGCGGCCCGAAAACGACATGTGCCAGGGACTGTCCCTGGCACATGTCTCGCAGAGGGGGCGAGGGCCCGCGCCAGCCGCCTGGCACGGGCCATCTGTGGAGTGAGGGGCCGCAAATCGGACCTGGTGGTCGAGTAGATGCTCCTGGGGCCGGCACCTTTCGCTCTGCCCGCGATGTTCACTCGAACGAGTGACGCCTCCAGCACAATGGGCTCGTGCTCCAACTCCTCGCCACGATTTCCGCGGTCGTCGCGGTGGCCTTTCCGCACGGCACCGCGGTGATCCGGACCCCCGAGCGCAGCGTCACGGTCAAGGTCGAGCTAGCTCGGACACCGGCCCAGCTGCACACCGGTCTCTCCGGTAGAAGTACGCTCGCGGCGAACGCCGGCATGGCCTTCCTGTTCGGCCGCGACGTCCGCGAGCAGTTCTGGATGAAGGACACGTCGATCCCGCTGTCGATCGCATTCTGGGGCAAGGGCGGAAAGATCCTCCGCATCCTCGACATGGCGCCGTGCCTCGCCGACCCGTGCAGGGTCTACGACCCGAAGGTCGCGTACCGCGGCGCGCTCGAGGTGAATCGTGGCGCGTTCAAGCGCTGGGGCGTACGCCCGGGCGCGGTCATGACTATCCGGCGCTAGTTCCGCAGGAACGAGGGCGGCTCGAGCTCGTCTTCGGGCGACGCCGTGAGGGCGCTGACGAGGCTCGGCGAGCGCGGCCCGCTGCGGTGGCCCGTGTCGCCCAGTCCGGTCGCGATCACCGTCACCCAGACCTGACCGGTGAGACGGTCGTCGATCGTCGCGCCGAAGATGATCTGCGTGTCGTCGTTCGCGGTCTGACGGATGACCTCCGCCGCCTCGTTCACCTCGAGCAGCGTCAGGTCATCTCCGCCGGCGATCGAGAGCAGGATGCCGCGCGCCGAGCCGACCTCCGTGTCGATCAGCGGCGAGCGCAACGCGCGCTCCGCTGCCTCACGGGCACGATTCTCCGTCCCGGACGAGAAGCCGATGCCCATCAACGCACTGCCGGACCCCTCCATGATCGTCCGCACGTCGGCGAAGTCGAGATTGATCAGGCCGGGCAGGGTGATCAGATCGCAGATGCCCTGTACGCCCTGACGCAGGACGTCGTCGGCGATCTTGAACGCGTCGAGCATCGAGGTCGACTTGTCGAGCACCTCGAGCAACCGGTCGTTCGGGATCACGATCGTCGTGTCGCACTCGCGACGCAACGCGTCGACACCGGTGTCGGCCTGGCCGCGGCGCTTGGTGCCCTCGAACTTGAACGGCGTCGTGACGATGCCGACGGTCAGTGCGCCAAGGCTCTTCGCGATCTTCGCGACGATCGGCGCAGCACCCGTCCCCGTCCCGCCACCCTCGCCGGCGGTGACGAAGACCATGTCCGCGCCGCGCAGCGCGTGCTTGATCTGGTCGTAGCTCTCCTCCGCCGCCAGGTGACCGATGTTCGGCTCCGCGCCGGAGCCGAGTCCCTTCGTCAGCTCGCGGCCGATGTGAATCTTCGTCTCGGCGTCCGAGATCTGCAGCTGCTGCACGTCCGTGTTCACCGCGACGAACTCCACCTGGTTGATCCCGGCGTCGATCATCCGGTTGACGGCGTTCAGGCCCGCACCGCCCACGCCGACGACCTGGATCTTCGCGAGGTAGGAGCCAAGCTGTCCCGCGCGCGAGTGGTGCAGGCGCGGCGCAGGCTCGGGCATCGGCTCGACATACCGCGTTACGGGGGGCTCGGGAATGTACGCCGGCGGCGGAGTCGGCTCAGGTGTCGGGTCCGGAGCAGGCGGCCTCGGCGACGGCACGGGCTCCGGTTGCGAAGGCTCGGGTACCGGATCGGGACGCGGCGGCGCCGGCGTGTCGATCTCGTCCTCCCAGGTCGGGACGTGCTCGACGGTCGACTCGTGCGGCTCCTCGGGAGGGGCTTCCGCCGGTTCCTGCTGCCGCTGTGCCGCCTCGGTTGCCTTGAAGAGCTCCGCGAGTGGGCCCTCACGCATGCTCGCGCGTTTTCGCGCCATTCAGCACCTCCTTCGCGAGGTCACGGTACAGCTGCGCGGCGTCGCCGCTCGGGTCATAACCCAGCACGGACTGGCCCTTCACCGGCGCCTCCGCGTAGCGAATCGTCTTGCGGATCTTCGTCTTGAAGACCAGATCGCCGAAGTTCTCCTTGAGGATGTCGACGGCCTCCTTCGAGTGCAGCAGGCGCTTGTCGTACATCGTCGGGAGGATGCCCTGAATCTCCACTTCCGGGTTCAGGTTCTCACGGATCATCGACAGCGTGTTCTCGAGCTGGACGAGCCCGCGGAGCGACAGATACTCGCATTGAACCGGGACGATGACACCGTTCGAGGCGACTAGCGCGTTGATCGTCAGCAACCCGAGCGACGGCGGTGTGTCGATGAGGATGTAGTCGTACTGCGGCTTGACGCTGACGAGCGCCTTCTCGAGCGCGCGTTCGCGGCCGATCATGGACGAGAGCGCGAGCTCGGCGCCGGCAAGGTCGATCGAGGAAACTGCAACGTCCACCTCGGCGACACGGACGATCTCCTCGATCGGAAGCTTGTGGACGAGCACGTCGAACATCGAGCGCTCGATCTCGTCCGGGTTCCAGCCCTGGCTCATCGTCAGGTTCCCCTGGGGGTCCAGGTCGACGAGCAGAACCGAGTGACCCTTTTCCTTGAGGGCGACCCCGAGGTTCAGCGTAGTCGTCGTTTTCGCAACGCCGCCCTTTTGGTTGGCGAACGAAATGACCCGGCTCAAAGGAGATCCCTTCTTATCGGACGAGGCGCGTGTGTTGGGACGCGGAAGTAGGCGTGAGAGCCCCATGTGGCGCTCTTTCGGGCCAGAATAGCGACTTCCTTCCGATATCCCGCATGATCACGGGAGTCTCGGATGTCGCCGGGGCCTAGGTGGTGCCCTCGACCGCCAGGGTGAGGCGAAGCGTGTAGCTCAGAGAAACGCCCGTGTTGCTGACCAGACGGACGTCGCAGTCGGCCGGTCCGAGGTTGTGGATGTCGAACGCCCTCTTCGACCTGCCCTTCTCGAAGTTGCGGCTCACGACGACGTGCCCGTCGCAAACGAGCTGGGCCCGGGCGCGAATGCCCTTCCGCTTCGGCTTCGAGACCGTCGCTGAGAGGGTGACGCGGCGGCCTGGGCCGAGCAGGGAGAACGGCATGCTGAATCTGTCGCGCGGGACGAGCGTTCCGCGCCGGTTGAGGACCGTGGGCACCTCGGGCGCGAAGGGGAGCGGCTCGGTCGGCGTGCCGAGCTCGGCGAAGAGCGCCGCCTTCAAGGCAGCGTCGGGCGGCGAGAGCCACTTGATCGCGTAGCGGTCACCGGTGTGGATGTAGGAGTAGTCCTCCGCGAAGATCTCGCCGATCCCGTGGCTCCAGCCAAGGGAGTAGTCGAACGCGACCTGATGATTCGCAAGCAGCGCCGCCATGCCGCGTGCCGCCCACCACACCGGCGTGCCGTTCAGCTCGGGGACGCCGGCGACCCGCCAGTACGTGTCGAGGTGATGGCCGTACTCGTGCAGCAGCGTGTCTTCGATGATTTTGCTCTTCCCCGCCGAGATCATGATCGTCGGTGGGCCTGACCGGCCCGTGTAACACGCGGAAGCGTCTTCGCCACCGCAGAGCCCCGGGATCTGCGACTCGGGAACGATCCGAATCGTGACGTCGCTGATCTCGTTTCCGTGTGCGGACGCGCGCAGCACGCTCGCGTACCACTCGGTGTCGACGTTCGGCGCGCGGACGTCGAACGTGATCTGGCGGCCCTGATCGTCGTGCGAGGTGACGATCGCGGCATTCGCGCCGGTTGCGCCGACAAGGGCAAGGGCCGCACAAAGCGCGACGAGCATCCGGCGGTGCACGGCCGTCATGGAACCACGCAGAGTTAAGAAGTCTGTAAGGACTTAGCCGGCGAGGGCCGTCGAGCGGGCGGGCCGGAAGCGGACGATCAGCATCCAGATGCCTGCACTGGCGACCAGGGCCGCGCCGACGACGATGACCATGGCCTGGGCTGCGACGGCGAAGGCAAAGGCTTCGGCCTTCGGAACCCCGCCGATGATCAGGATCGCGGCGCCAGCGCCTGCCTGCGTGGCCGCGCCGGCAGGCGCGATCGGCAGGGCGGCCGAAGCGGCCGAGGCACAGAGGAAAGCGAGGGCCAGCGGGAACGACGCGCCGACCGAGAGGGCATTCAGGAGAACGAAGACGGCGAGCCCGCGGAGCGCCCACGAGATCGAGATCAGGAACCACGCCTGCGAGGCCGAGCGCCGGCAAGCGGTGTGCTCCTGCACCCAGCGGCCCACCTTCCAGCGGCTGATGAACGACAGGCCCGCGATGCGCGGGAGGAAGAGGACGAGAAGCGCAGCTGCAACGCCCGCGGCCGCGACCAGCGCGAACCCGGCCTGGACCCCGCCGGAGCCCGAGCCGGCTGCAGCGACCGACGCCATCGGCGTCAGCGCGGCGCTGTCGAGCAGGCCGACGATGATCAGGGTGAGGCAGATCGCGCCGAGACCGGCGGTCTTCTTCCCGGGCCCGCGGCGCACGACTGCGATTCGGATTGCCTCGTCGAAGCGTCCTGGCAGCGCCACGCCTCCGACCGAGGCGGCACCGCCTGCGGCGGCGAGCGTCAGGGCTTCGGGGCGTTCATCCTCGGTGAAGAGCCGCTGCCAGCCCCAGGCCTTGAAGGCGTAGGCGAACAGGAAGAGGATCCCGGCCGCGCTCACGAGGACCGGATCCGCATTTGCGAGCGGCCAACCGGAATGGACGAAATGCATGACCGTGAGGGCGGCCGCAGCAAGAGCGCCGGTCATGAAGACGGCGTTCACACCAATGCGGACTCTGCGCGAGCCGGCGAGTCGACGAGCTCTCCCCATGCGGGGAGATATCGGGAACTCGGCTAGGAGGCTGGATATCCGAATGAGGGACTACTTGGGTAAAGCCTGGGGCGTGCCCGGACTGTGTAGCAAAGCTTGGGAGGGGGTTCGCCGGAGAACCGCCTACTCCTCGGGCTCTCCGTCGTCGTAATCGAGCGGCTCCAACCGGGCGATGAGGCCGAGACCACGCCAGTAGATCTTGTTCGATCGGGGGTAGTAACAAACATCGTTTGGCTCACGGGTGCCGTAGGCGAGGAAGGTCATCGCCTCCTCCCCGGCCCGCAGGAAGTGGGAGATCCCCGTGCTCGGCGGGCGGGAGATCACGTGTCCGGCCCGGAGCTCGTGGGTCTCGCGCTCCATTCGCCGGGCCGCCTCGGGCGAGGGCCAGAGCTCGACCGTCCCGCTCCCTTCGAGGATCACGAACAGTTCCTCATCGGCCGAGTGGCTGTGGGGCGGGGCGCCCGCATGACCCGCCTCGAGCCGGCCCCAGTTGAGGCCGGTCCGGACCGCGCCCGCCTGTCTGGCGAGGACAATCCACCTGCCCGCGTCACCCTCGTAGTCGACCGCGACGCTCTCGAGGTTCGCGATCGCGGGCGGCGGCAGCTCGTCATCGAGGTTCGGTCGTCGCACCAGCGGTCCGACGAAACGAAGGAACGTCAGCCCGTTGTCGCCTGCGCGAAGCGAATGGCCCGTGTGCTGGACGTGGCGCACGATGCAGTCGCCGGCCCGAACCGGCGACGCGGTTCCCCGATCCTGCGAGGAGCCGGAGCCCGCGAGCACGAACAGGATCTCCTCCGCTCCGGGGTCGCCCTGCTCGACGGTCTCGCCGGGCGTGAGCTCGAGGCGGCGCAGGCCGACGTTCAAAGCTCCAGCTGCCTGACCAAGGTCCCGCTCCGCAGCGACCTCGTCCCAGTGCGCGATCACTCCGGACTACATGTTCTGAAGGATCTTCTGCTTTTGCGCGTCGAACTCGTCCTGAGTCAGGACACCCTCGTCCAGCAAACCCTTCAACTTGGTCAACTCTTCCATGCTCTCATCTGCCGATGGAAGCGTGGACGTCTGATCAGCCGAAGACGGTGCTTCCTGTTCGCCTCCTGATTGTCCGGCTGTGGCGTCCTGATCGTCGCCGTCCGCCGGGTCGTTCGCGCCTTCCTCTCCTGCCCTGTCGGCGAGCCGCCCGCGTAGCCCTCCTCCACCTAATCGACGTCTGGGCATCTCGTGCCTCCTACTCGCTCTGATGATGTTCCGTCCGGAGTCTGGCGCTGTAGCGGCAGACACCCCTCATCCAATTCGGGTGAATGTCGCTGCCTGGGAGGGCGCCAGGACGTATCCGGCGACGACGGACCCCTATTCCAACTCTTCGCCGTCCCAGTAGTCGAGCTGCTCGATCCGTCCGACCACGTCGACTCCCCTCCAGTACATCTTCTGCGAGCGCGGGTACCAGCAGATGTCGTTCGGCTCGCGCGCGCCCCACGCGATGAGGCTCATACCGGACTCGCCCGCGCGAAACGCATGCGCGACACCCGTGCCAGGCGGACGCGCGACGACTGAGCCCTTGCGAACGGACTGCGCCTCGGGCTCGGCGCCGAGCCCCGGTGGTGTCAGCTCGAGAGTGCCGTCGCCCTCGAGCACGACGAAGATCTCTTCTTCGGCGGAGTGCACGTGCGGCGGGCCGGACAACGCGCCGGCATCCATTTCGATGTGCTTGAGCCCGGTCCAGCGTGAGCCGGCCGCTCCTGCGAGGTCTCGTCTGCGGCGGCCTCCGCGCACCTGCGGCTCGACGTCCTGCACGTTGACGACCGTCGCCGGACGCGCGGCTTCCGGCTCCGGCCACTCGAGGTTCGGCTCGCGGTCCCACGGATGTCCTTTCTGGACCTCGACGAAGCCCGTGATCGACCACATCGTCCGGCCACGTGGAAGCTCGCCGGAGCCGAGATACTCGCGCGGGCCGAACGCGATCACGTCGAGGCCGTCGTCGCCGGCGCGGATGGTGTGCGCCTCGTGGAAGTTCTTGTAGACGATGCAATCGCCCGCACGGATCTCGTAGGCCTTGTCGTCGAGCAACGTCAGCCCCGAACCGCGGAGCACGTAGAAGATCTCCTCGGAGTCGCCGTGCACGTGCGGAGGCGTCGGTTGTTCGCCCGGAGCGAGCTCGATTCGGTTCGCGCCGGCGCGCCAACTCCCGGCAGCAGTGCCGAGTGAGGACCATGTTCCGGCCATCTGGCCCCGCTCTTCGCGACCCTTTTCGACCTCGTCCCAGTGCGCGATACCCACACGGCGACTCTACGCGACGGGTTGCGCGAGGGCCGTATCGCATCGTTCTACGGCGGTGCGTGCACGTTCGTCTCCTTCCAGTTTCGCCCAGGCCTCGGCCGCCTGGACGAGGCCGCGCAGCTCCTCGAGGAGGGCGCCGGGGGGTGCGCCTTCGCGGTCGAGCTCTTCGATCCGGTCGAGCCGGGCCAATACTGCGCGGGCCTCGTCCATGTCGACGAAGCTAGCGTGAGAAACCGCACGGCTATGCGCCGCCTTCGGGTCTTCTTAGACTCTGTGGATGCCGGCATGTCCCAACTGCGGTGAAGAGAACCCGGAGCGGGCACGATTCTGCTGGTCGTGCGGTGCGGCGATCGCCGAAGCGGCGCGGACAGCAGCCGAAGAGCGCAAGATCGTCTCCGTCCTCTTCGTCGACCTGGTTGGATTCACCGCTGCATCGGAGAAGGCCGACCCCGAGGATGTGCGCGCCCGACTGCGTCCGTATCACGCGCGCGTGAAGCAGGAGATCGAGCGCTTCGGCGGGACGGTGGAGAAATTCGTCGGCGACGCCGTCATGGCCGTGTTCGGCGCGCCGGTCTCCCGAGAGGATGACGCGGAGCGCGCGGTGAACTCGGCACTCCGGATTCTCGACGCGATCGTCGAGCTCAACGAAGAGCACCCCGACCTCGAGCTCACGGTTCGCGGCGCGGTGAACACCGGCGAGGCGATGGTGACGCTCGGCGCGCGGCCCGCGGAAGGCGAGAGCTTCGTCGCCGGCGACGTGGTCAATACCGCCGCGCGGCTGCAGCAATCAGCTCCCGTCAGCGGGATCGTCGTCGGCGAGACCACGTACCGTGCAACCAAGGATCTGTTCGAGTACGAGCCGCTCGAGCCGGTGGCGGCGAAAGGCAAAGCGGAGTCACTGCCGCTGTGGCACGCGATTGCGCCTCGCCGTCGTTTCGGCGTCGACGTGGAGCCGATCGTGCGCACGCCGCTGATCGGGCGCGATGACGATCTCGCCCTCCTCCAGTCCATCTACACGCGGACACTGCGGGATGCCTCCGTTCAGCTCGTGACGGTGGCCGGCGAGCCCGGCGTCGGCAAGACACGGCTGCTCGCCGAGTTCAGGAAGTGGGTGGACGACCGGCCCGAGCTCGTGTTCTGGCGACAGGGGCGTTCGCTCTCCTACGGAGCAGGGATCACGTACTGGGCCCTCGGCGAGATGGTCAAGGCGCAGGCGGGAATCCTCGAGTCGGACACGCCGGAGGAAGCCGCCGCCAAGTTGGCGATCGCTGTTGAGGAAGCTGCAGCGGATACGTCGGAGCGTGACTGGCTCAATGCAAGCCTCGCGCCTCTCGTCGGTGCAAGCGCAGCGCCGGCAGGCGAGCGGGACGAGTCGTTCACCGCTTGGCGTCGCTTCATCGAGGGAATCGCAAGCGAGCGACCGCTCGTGCTGGTCTTCGAGGATCTCCACTGGGCGGACGACGCCCTCGTCGCTTTTGTCGAGCATCTCGTCGATTGGTCGACCGACGTCCCACTGCTCGTGCTCTGCAGCGCGCGGCCCGAGCTGTACGAGCGGCACGCAGGTTGGGGCGGCGGCAAGCGAAACTCGAACACGATCTCGCTCTCTCCGCTCGGCGCCGACGAAACCGCTCGGCTACTCGCCGCGCTCTTGCAGAAAGCAGTCCTCCCCGCAGAGACGCAGCGAACGCTCCTCGAGCGAGCCGGAGGGAACCCGCTCTACGCGGAGGAGTTCGTCCGGATGTTGAGCGACCGAGGTGTGCTCACGGAGCAGGGTGAGTTGAGTGACGACGATATCCCCGTCCCCGACAACGTCCAGGCATTGATCGCGGCTCGCCTCGACACGCTCCCTCCGGACCGCAAAGCGCTGCTGCACGACGGGGCCGTCGTGGGCAAGGTCTTCTGGGCCGGCGCAATCGCCTCGATGGGCGATCGCGACGAAGATTTCGTCCGCGCAGGGTTGCACGAGCTCGCGCGCAAGGAGCTCGTGCGCTCCGCGCGGACGTCATCTGTCTCCGAGCAAGCGGAGTACTCGTTCTGGCATCTCCTGGTCCGCGACGTTGCGTATTCGCAGATTCCGCGTGCAGAGCGCGGGCGCAAACACGTAGCGGCTGCCGAATGGGTCGAGAGCATGGCCGGCGAACGCGTGACCGACCACGCAGAGTTGCTGGCCTACCACTACGAGCAGGCACTCGAACTTGCGAAGGCCGCAGGCGATGCGACCGAGACGAGCCGGCTGCAAGAGCCGGCCTTTCGGTTCCTTGGGCTGGCGGGTGATCGCGCCAGATCTCTGGACC
This sequence comes from Gaiellaceae bacterium, assembly GCA_035573355.1. GTDB lineage: Bacteria > Actinomycetota > Thermoleophilia > Gaiellales > Gaiellaceae > 3-1-20CM-4-69-9. Next base: position 10,007 of record DATMZV010000191.1, read on the forward strand.
TTCAGAAGGCGGCCGACTACTACACCCGAGCTCTCGATTTCGCCCCGAACGACCTCCAGCGGGCTCGCGCCTTGCTGAAGCTCGCGGAGGTGGCCGCTGTGGGAGACACGCGGACCACCAGTCGCGACGCCCGCCAGGAGGCGTACGAGCTCTTCCTCCAGCACGGCGACGAGCTGGGGGCCGGCGAAGCGCTTGTCGGACTGAGCTGGAATGCGTGGCTGAGCGGCGCAAGTGCAGAGGCGGAACGCATGCTCGCGGAAGCAACCGAACTGCTCGAGCGCCATCCGCCGGGACGTGAGCTCTCCCTCGCGTATCGGCGGCGCGCAGGGCAGGACATGATCAGAGGTCGCGCGGCGGCAGCGTTGGTCTCGTCGCAGAAGTCGCTCGACCTCGCCGAAGAGTTGGGCATCCGGGAGGACTTCACGTCGGTCTTGCAGTTCCGCGGAGTCGCTCGGTGCGAGCTCGGGGACGTCGAACAAGGATTGGCGGATCTGCGCGAGGGGTTACGGCTTTCCCTGGAAGAAGGTTTTGTCAGGGGCGCGGGAATCGGTTACAGCAATCTTGGCTCCTTTGTCTGGCTCACCGTGGGTGCGGAAGCCGCGCTCGAGATTCACGAAGCGGGGATTGCGTTCGACGAACAACGGGGGTCGCAGGGGAACCGGCACTGGAAGATCGCCGAGTCCGCGTGGATGCTCTACGACCTCGGCCGCTGGGATGAAGTACTGGAGCGAACGGCACGGGTACTGGCGTTCGTCGGTTCTTCGATGGGTCAACTTCGGCTTGTCGCTCTGCCGTACATGGCCCAGGTGCTCGTGCGTCGAGGCAAGACCGCTGAGGCCGCCACCCTGGTCGAGGAGTTCGTGCCGCTTGCACGAGCTGCTCGTGACGGGCAGGTCCTGGTTCCGGCGCTTGCCGTGGCTGCGCTCGTCGAACAGGCACGCGGAGACCTTGCAGCTGCAGTGGGCTTCGTCGAAGAGATCGAGGAGGCCACTCAGGGAATTTCGGATTTCTACCGGGCGCGCTTCCTAGACGAACTCGCGACCGTCTGCGTCGAAGCGGGAGATCTGGATGTGGTGCGCAGGCTCGTGGACAGCATTCGGATGACGGCCGGCCGTGCAGGCCATTCGCTCGTCGGAGCTCGAGCCGTGCTTGCCGAGGCGGACGGCGATCCGGAAGCCGCCCTCCCTCTGTTCGAGGAGGCAGCGAAGCGCTGGGCTGAGTACGGCTACGTATTCGGCCGTGGACTGGCACTTCTCGGTTCGGCACGGTGCTTGCTTGCCCTCGGGCGTGGGACCGAAGCAACACCGGTGTTGCACCAAGCGCGCGACATTTTTGCCGGGCTGGACGCCGCGCCGATGCTTGCCGAAGTGGATGCGCTGCTCGGAGATCAGCCCGCAGCTGCGCGGGCCGCGAAGTAGCTCGGCGGGGGAGCACGGAGGCCGAGGATCGATTCGTCGAGAGAGGCGACTAGCTGTGCGCGGTCTCCTTGCATCAGCGTCTCCACCAGGGCGCGCCGGATGACATCGGCTTCGGGGTCGCCTGCGAGCCGGTCTTGCAACTCTGCGCGTGCGCGTGGTGTATCGCCGAGCAGGATCGCGCCGCGAACCGCCGCAGCCCAGAGGCCATCGCTACCGCCGAGTAACGCAGCAAGCGACTCCTTGAGTTGTTCGGTCTGGAACGGGCCGTCCTGGAACAGCGAGAGCTCCCAGCGGTCGAGCGCCTCGCCGAGCTCTGGGTCTTCGTCTGCGAGCGCGAGACGCGGCAGGAGATCGGCCGCGAGACCCGCGCGGAAGGAGTCGAGCCGTGTCGGCTCACCGCCGGGCTGCGTTGCCGCGATTGGGAGCACAGGCCGGATTCCGTACGGCCGCCAGTCGAGTCGCTCGAACAGCACCGGGCCCGCCGCGATCGGCGCAGCGGTCGCCAGCCGGATCGCGGTGACCGCATCGGCGATTTCACCGGGCGCGTCCGGGGGGTCGGTAGCACCAGGCTCGAGGGAACGTTCGAGCTCGAGCACGCTGAGGCGGTCGGGCTCGCGCCCGAAGTCAGTCGGTAGAAGCCCGTTCGCCTCCGGCCACAGCTTCGCGAGCTCGCCCGTTCCAGCGGCGCGAATGCGGATGCCGTTGCCGAGCTCGATCGTCGCACCGCCGGTGGTGATGCCGATCACCGGCGCGATGGCTCCGTACTGGTGACCCTCGCCGAAGAGAGCGCCCTCGAGCTCGACGTATGCGCGGTCGAACGCTGCATCGTCCCAGTCGAAGCCGCCGCACGACTCGGCCGTGCTCATCAGGAGCGGCAACAGAACGCTGCCGAAGAGGGCCTCGTGCTCGTCGGCGCGCGGTCCGGCATGTGCGCGCGCGAAGATCGCCGCGGCGGGCTCGCGCCGGAGCTCGTCGACGGCGAGCTCTGCATCCGGACGTCTTCGCAGCGTGTGGGCGTGCGCCTCGATGAACGGCTTGACGAGCGGCCGGTATTCGTAGAGCGCGGGCCGGTCGTAAGAGCTGTGCTCCTCGAAGGCGAACGGGAGATCGGCGCCGCGTTCCAGCTCTTGCAGAAGCGCGCGGAACGAGCCGAGCGCAAAGGCCCTCAGGGACTCGTGGAGCTGTGGAGCGCGCACGATCACGAGTTGACTTACGCCGTCTTCGGTTCCTCTCCTCTCTGACACTCCGGACACCAGTAGGCCATGCGTGCGTCGTCGCCCTGCGGCCACGACTTGATCGCCGTGCCGCAGCGCGGGCACGGCCGGCCTTTGCGGCGATAGGCCTGCGCGCTGCCGGGCGCTCCGTCGAGGCGGCCGCGCATCAGTCGGTGCGCTGCTTCGAGTGTCGCGCGGAGCTCGGCGTCGGTGACTTCGGCCAGGCGGCGCCATGGCGAGACACGCGCATGCCAGAGGGATTCCGCTTTCCAGAGGTTGCCGATGCCGGCGACGAGACGCTGGTCGAGTAAAGCGTCTCCCACCTGTCGCTGCGGGTTTTCGGCGTGGAGCCGCTCCAGGATGGTGTCGTAGTCGGGCGGCTCGGCGAGGATGTCGGGACCGAGGCGTCGCGCGATTCCTTTGTCGAGCTCGAGGACTGCGCCGTTGAACATCGCCCCGACGTACTCGTCGCCGCGCAGAACGAGCCACGGCCGGCCGAAGATCGGTGCGTCGCGGCGCAACACGAGCCAACGTCCCTTCATGCGCAGGTGGCTGCGCAGGACGAGCCCGCCCTCGAAGCGGAGGAGGAGGTTCTTGCCGATTGCCTCGACGTGCTCGAGCCGAAGGCCGTCCAGGCGCGGCGCGAGCTGCTTCACGGCCGCGCGTGGATGCGGTGTCTCGACCTCGAGCTGTTGTCCGACGAGCACCTGCAGGCGACGAGCGGCGCGATGAAGGGCGTCCCCTTCGGGCATGGTTCAAGGGTATGTCGCCTCGTCTTCGTGCCGCAGCTGCTGGCGCCGTCGCGGCGGTGGTCTGGGGACTGCAGGAACCGCTCGACCGACGGGTCTTCGGTTGCGACTACTCCGACGTGGAGTTTCTCGGCCGTGGGCGGCGGTCGATGGGCTTCGTCGTGCACGCGCTGAACGGTGCGCTGTTCGGCGTCGGGTTCGACATGGTGCGGCAACGCGTCGACCTCGACGAGCGGCGGCTTGCGGTGACACTCGCACTGGCGGAGCACCTGGTGTCCTGGCCGTTCATCGGCCTCGTCGACCGCCGGCTCGTCACGAGCCCGAGCGCGTTCGCGCAGGCGACGTACCGCCACGCGCTCTTTGGCGTCATCCTCGGGCGCCTCGCCTGAAACGACATGTGCCAGGGACTGTCCCTGGCACATGTCCCTGCGGTGGGTCCCCGCAAGCTCTAAACGGCGAGCTTCTCCTGCCTGATGCGGCGGATGCCGCCGATCAGCACGGCTGCACAAAGCAGCAGGCCGAAGACGCCGATTGCACCGATGCCGGCTGCGCCCCAGTCGAAGCTCGTCCCGTGGACGACTTGCGGCTTGGCGTAGGAACGTGCCAGCGCCTGCCAGCGGAGCCCCTGCGCCTTCAGCGCCTGCGGCGTGTAGAAGCTGGCCGCCGGCCGGTCCGCGCGGCTCGCGTACGCCTGAGCCATGCCCTGCCAGCGCAGGCCGTCGGCCTTCAGGCCCTGCTGCGTGTAGCCGCTCATCGCCTGATACCGCTCCGCCAGCCCGGCCAGACGAAGCCCGTCTGCCTTCAAGCCCTGCGGGGTGGTGCCTGCCGCGTTCGCCGTGCCGCTCGACAGAGCGACAACGAGGAAGACGAGGCCGACGAACCGACTGGCTGTGGTCTTGGAAATCATCTTGCCCTCCTGGTTTCTCGAGCGGCCCAGCGCCGCCCGTTCGCCAAGAAGACGCCAGGGCGGTCACTCGGGGAGCATTTCCCGCCCACGATTCGGCCATTCGACCGGTAATTCGACGGTAATTCGGCGCGCTAGGCGCCCGGGGGAAGCGGTGCTACGGTCGATTCGAGGTACTGGCGTGGAATTCCTCATCCTGGGTCCCCTGGAGGTCGTCGAGGACGGACGGCCGATCTCGATCCGGCGCGGCAAGGAGCAGGCGCTCCTCGCCTACCTCCTGCTCCATGCCAATGAGGTGGTACCGAGTGGAACGCTGATCGACGTCCTCTGGGACGAGAGGCCGCCGGCGACGGCATCGAAGATTCTCCAGAACGGTGTCTCCCACCTGCGCAAGCAGCTTGGGGACGGCCGGCTGGAGACGAGGGATCCGGGGTACCTGCTGCGCGTCGAAAAGGACGAGCTCGATCTCGAGCGATTCGAGCGCCTGGCCCGCGAAGGCCGCGAAACCGAGGCGCTCGCCCTCTGGCGGGGGGCGCCGCTTCTCGACCTGCGCGACGAGCGGTTCGCAGACGAAGCGCGCCGCCGCCTCGAGGAGCAGAGACTCGCCGTGATCGAGGATCGCGTCGACGCTGACCTCGCTGCGGGCCGGGACGCAGACCTCATCCCCGAGCTCGAGGCGCTCGTCTCTGCGAACCCGCTGCGTGAGCGCCCGGTCGGTCAGCTCATGTTGGCCCTGTACCGCGCCGGACGCCAGAGCGACGCACTCGAGACCTATCAACGAGCCCGGCGCCGGCTCTCGGAGGAGCTCG
>DATMZV010000192.1:0-3236 GCA_035573355.1 Gaiellaceae bacterium
CCCTGGTGGGCCGGCGCTTCGATTTCACGATGTCATGCATTTCCCGAGGACGGCGTTTTTGCCCGGAGAATCGGGGACTCGTGGATCGCCCGCGTCAGCTCGAGGATCTGATTTGACAGCTCGAGCAGTTGCTCGTTCTGCTTGTCCTCTTCCTTGACCGTCTGCCATTGCTGGTTCGCGATCACCTGACGCTTCGCGTCGGCTCGGTTCTGGCTGATCATCACGAAGGTCGAAAGGAAGATCGCCTCGAGCGAGACGATCATCGTCAACAGGCCGTACGGGTAGCTCTCGACGCCGAACCCGATCCAGCAGCTGAACCAGATGATGTGGATGTAGACGAACCACATCGAGCCGGCGAATGTCGTGATCTGATCCGCGATCCGGTTCTGCACGCTGTCGGCTCGTTGCTTGGCGTGCTCGAGGAGCACGGGGTTTGGCTCGAGCGGGAGGTGCGACACGTTCTTCAGCAGATCCGATTGCTCCATCAGGCCGCTCCTTTCGTTGGCCGTTCTCAGTACGTGATGAGAATATGGTTCTTCACGCGGTGGAGCCTGATGTCGGCGAGTCGATCAGTGAATCGGCTGATGCCTCGGTGGCGGCCGCGGCGCTACCACCAGCTTGTGAAACGACGCCAATTTCGGCGGCGGCATAGTGAACACCCAGGCTGCTAAAACATGAGCGTGAAGGCTCCATCCCTCCAGGGAGCCGCGATTGCCGATCCCGAGGCGCGCGAATTCCTGCGTGAGGCGGACCCGGTGCTCGCGCGGCTCATCGACGCGCGGCCTGACTTCCGTCCGCGCGCCTGGCTGGACGAGCTCCCTCCGCTCGATGCCTTCGGCACGCTCGTCTTCCAGGTCGCAGGCCAACAGCTATCCGTCGCTTCGACCCGGGCGATCGTCTCGCATCTACAGGAGCGGTTCGGAGGGCATCTTCCGTCGCCGGCCGAGCTGCTCGCGGCTGATCCGCAGGTGGTGCGCGACAGCGGTTTCTCGGCTCGAAAGGGCCAGACGCTGCGTGCACTCGCGGAGAGGTTCGTCGACGGACGCCTGAGCGACGAGGCGCTCTCGCGCATGCCCGATGACGAGGTCGAGGCGATCCTGACCGAGGTGCCCGGAATCGGGCTGTGGACCGCGCGTGGGTTCCTGCTCGTGGCTCTCGATCGACCTGATGTCTTTCTCTCGGGCGACCTCGCGCTCCGACGCGCGATTCAACGAGCGTACGACTTCGACCACCTTCCGACCGAAGACGAAGTGGCTCAGGTGTCGGATCGCTGGCGGCCATATCGGAGCCTTGCAGTCAGTTACTTGTTCGCCTCCGAATACGACGGGCAACCGTGACCGACTCAGTGGGAATTATCGGCGCTGGGCGGCTCGGGCAGGCGATGGCGCGGACCGCTCGCCGGGCTGGCCGCGACGTCGTGATCGCCAACAGCCGCGGCCCGGAATCGTTGGCGGCCGTGGTCTCGGAGCTCGGCGACGGCGTGTCGGCGGGAACCGCGGAACAGGCAGCGGCGGCCGGCATGGTCGTCATCGCTGTACCGTGGGACAGCGTCCCGGAGGCCGTCCAGGGCATCCGCTGGGAGGGGAAGGCGGTGATCGACGCGACCAACGACTGGGCTGCAGACGACCTGAACGGGAGAACGTCGAGCGAGCTCGTCGCCGACCTCGTTGCCGGCGCACGCGTAGTCAAGGCCGCCAACACGCTCGGCGCCGAAGTGCTCGGCGCGGACCCGCAGGAGGCCGGCGGTCGGCGCGTGATCTTCATCTCAGGCGATGACGCCGACGCGAAGGCGGAGGTCGTCACGCTTTTTCAGGATGCGGGGTTCGCCGCAATCGACCTCGGCGGCCTAGCCGCCGGCGGGGCCATGCAGCAGATCCACCACCCGCTCGCCGGCGTCAACCTCATCCGAGTCTGAGGAGCCTGCGTCGATGGCCATCCACTCCGAGCTCACCCCGGCTGAAGCCGCCGACCGGCTCGCGTTGCGTGAGCTGTTCGACGCGTACGCACACTGCGCCGACCGCCGCGACGCCGAAGGGCAGAAAGCGCTCTTCACCGACGACACGGTCTTCGCCGTCTACATGGACGGCGAAGGGAGTGACCCGACCTACGTGCTCCACGGACGAGAAGCGCTGACGCCGGTCTTCGACGATCTGAATCGGTACGAAACAACGACGCACTTCAACGGCCAGAGCACGGTCGCTATCGACGGGAACCGCGCCACAGGCGAGAGCTATACGATCGCCCATCATGTCTACACCGAGGACGGCACGCGCAAGATCATGATCGCCTCCCTCCGGTATCTCGACACGTTCGCCAAGATCGACCAAGGTTGGTACTTCGCGGAACGCAATCTCATCCTCGACTGGAGCGAGACTCGATCGCTCGGTTCGGACAAGGAGAGCTGATGGCACAGCAATTGAGCTTCGCCACGGATATCCGGCCCCTCTTCCGGGATCGCGACATCCAATCGATGCAGTCCGCCTTCGACCTCGCCTCGTACGAGGACGTGCGTACCCACGGTGAGCCGATCTACGCGGTGCTTGCCGCCGGTCAGATGCCGTGCGACGGCGCGTGGACCGACGAGAACGTGCGGCTGTTCCGATCGTGGCTCGATGCGGGCGCACTCCCCTAGCGCGCGACGAGCTAATCGGTCGCGCGGAAGCAGCCATGGACGTGGTCGGCGACCACGCCGACGTTCTGCATGAACGCGTACACGCTCGTAGGCCCGACGAAGCGGTACCCCTGCGATTTCAGCTGCTTCGCGAACGCCTCTGCCTGCGGAGTCGACTTGGGTAGGTCGGCGAGGGTCCGCGGTGCCCGCTTGCGCGTGATCTCGTAGGACTTCGCGAGGGACACGAGGCTCGGCGACGCGGACCTCATCGCGCGGGCGTTGTCCACGGTCGCCTCGATCTTGGCGCGGTTGCGGATGATCGAAGCGTCCTCTACCAACCGGTCGACGTCCCGCGCGGTCATCGCCGCGACCTTGGCGACGTCGAAGCCCCGGAATGCCTTCCGGAACGCGTCCCGCTTCCCGAACACGATCGACCAACTCAGCCCGACCTCGAACACGCCCAGGGTTAGCGCCTCGAACATGGCGGACACGTCGTGGGTGCGGGTGCCCCAGACCTCGTCGTGGTAGCGGCCTAGGTCGGTATCGCCGGTCCCCGCCCATGCGCAGCGTGGCTTACCGTCGTGCCCGATGATCGCGTCGTTGCTCATCCGACCAGCCCGCGTCG
>DATMZV010000193.1:0-8386 GCA_035573355.1 Gaiellaceae bacterium
TGGCGGGACGCGCCCTGGCCCAAACCGGCGAGGCCGATCGAGCCGTTTCGGAGTTGCAGCACGCTGCGGCGGCGCTCGAGGCCTGCGGCGCACTGCGTTGGCGTGACGAGGCCGAGCGCGAGCTGCGCAAGCTCGGCCGCCGCGTCCATCGCCGAACACGACGCGGAAAGGCCGGCGCGACCGGGATCGAAGCCTTGACCTCGCGCGAGCTGCAGGTCGCGCGCCTGGTCGTCGACCGGAAGACGAACCCCCAGATCGCCGCCGAGCTGTTCCTCAGCCAAAAGACGGTGGAGACTCACCTGCGCAACATCTTTCGCAAGGTCGACGTGTCTTCCCGAGTGGAGCTCGCGCGCACCGTCGAACGCGCCGACAGCGACGGTCTCTAAACCTGCCAGCGCGCATCGCCGGGGCTTCTGGCCTACTCGTATTCGTGACGTTCAACGTCCCTTGAGGCCACTCCGGATCTTTGCCAGGTTTTTGCCAGACGAGGATCACCGAGCGTCAACGAGCGTGATCGAAGCTCACGGAAGAAAGCGGAGAAATGGCTGAGCGAGCGACTCTCGCTTGACTTCAAAACCAGTACGGCGTCGTAGCCCGACGCTAGGCAGAGTTCGACTCCTGTGCCGCTCCGTTGCGATGGTTGAGCCAAGAAAGTTTCGCCTCTCATAGGATTGCGCGCCGTGCCGTTCACGCTGAGGAACATCAAGGAGGATCTAGAGGACATCGGCTCTAAGTTCGACGGTGCGCCGGATCTGGAGTTCCGCGCGGCGACCGCGGCGCTCGAGCTCGAGAAATCCGGCCTGAGCTACCAGCGCGTCCCGCCCGGCTATCGCTTTCCGTACGGCCACACGCACAAGACACAAGAGGAGGTGTACGTGGTCCTGCGCGGGAACGGGCGGATGAAGCTCGACGACAAGATCGTCGAGCTCAAGGAATGGGACGCGGTGCGCGTCCCGCCCGGTACGTGGCGAGGCTACGAGGCCGGGCCGGAGGGCCTCGAGATCCTCGTCATCGGCGCGCCCAATCTCGGCGAGGCTCCGCGCGAAGACGTCGATGGCCAGCGCGACTGGTGGGCTGAGTAGAGCTGTCCGGGACTCCGTGACACCGGGGTGTTCTCCTCATGGTTGCTCCCCGCGTGTGGTGAGTGCGCCGACACCGCTTCTCTGTCGAGCGTGCAGCCGCGGTCGATGGCTTCGTGGCACAGCTTCTGGTGGCAGCGTTCGTTGCTGTAGACCTGGCACAGCCCGATGACCGGCGATGCGGTCGACCATGGCGGCGGCGGCCGCGAGACCGGCCGCGATCCGGTCGTGGCCGGGCTGGCCCAACACGACCCCGGTGATCGTCGTCCGCTTGCCGTCGATCCAGCGAATGGCCCGGAACGCGAAGCAGCCGCCGGCCGCGTCGTCCGAACCGGTCTTGACGCCGACAAACCCGTCGTGCCCGAGCAATGCGTTGGTGTTGTGCACGGTTCCGGCGACCGGCAGCGTCGCACTCGGCGTGGCGACGATGCTCGCGAACACCGGCAGGCGCATGGCCCGATCGACAATACGCACCTGGTCGGCGGCAGTCGACGCGGTTGCGTCGTCGTAGCCGCTCGGGTCGGTGTAGCGGGTGTGGGTCATGCCCAGCGACCGTGCGGTGCCATTCATCCGGGCGACAAACCGGTCCGCCGAGCCGGCGTCCCATCGCGCCAGAACCGCGGCGATGTTGTTCGCCGACGGCAGCAGGAGCGCCTGCAGCGCCTGCCGTTCGGTCAATTGCTCTCCGGCGGCGATGGACACGACCGACTCCTGCTGTCCGCGCCGGTCGTCGGTCTCGGCGACATCGGCGTCGGTGAGCGTGATCGTCGGGCCGTCTTGCCCGGCGCCTAGCGGGTGGTCACGGAGCACGAGATACGCCGTCATCACCTTCGCGACGCTGGCGATTGGAGCCGCATGCTGGTTCGGGCCAGCCTGGACCTGCGATCGTCCTGTTTGGACGAACGCGGCTTGGCCGTAAGCCGGCCACACCGTGCTGGGCGCTTCGCGGAGCCCACCACGATGCTCAATCCGAAGGACATCGGTGGTCGATGTGGCCGTCGAGGACGAGGACGCCAGCAACTGATAGCCGAGGCCGGCGATCGCCCCGACGACGACGAGCAGGCCGGCGACACGGGTCCTGCGAATCCGGATCCGACGGGTCGTTGTTCGCGCCGGTTCGCAGTAGGTCATGCCGCCATTCAAGGCAGCGTGGTGTTGCCAGCACGTATGGGCTTTTCGATATGCCGGCGATATGCGCCAGCTCGTAGCATCGGAGCATGCGGGTGTTGATCGTCGAGGACGAGCCCTATATGGCAGAAGCCATCCGCGATGGCCTACGTCTCGAAGCGATCGCGGCAGATATCGCGGGTGACGGCGACACCGCTCTGGAGCTGATGAGCGCCAACGCCTACGACATCGCCGTCCTCGACCGAGACATTCCCGGACCTAACGGTGACGAGGTCGCCAAACGTATCGTCGCTTCTGGCAGCGGTATGCCGATCCTCATGCTCACCGCTGCTGACCGTCTCGACGACAAAGCCACCGGGTTCGAACTCGGCGCCGACGACTACCTCACGAAGCCGTTCGAGCTCCGAGAGCTCGTGCTCCGGCTCCGAGCACTCGACCGCAGGCGCGCCCACAACCGGCCGCCTGTGCGAGAGATCGCAGGTCTGCGGCTGGATCCGTTCCGTCGCGAGGTCCACCGCGACGGCCGCTACGTCGCGCTGACCAGGAAGCAGTTCGCAGTGCTCGAAGTCCTCATCGCTGCCGAAGGCGGTGTCGTCAGCCCCGAAGACCTCCTGGCGCGAGCATGGGACGAGAACGCAGACCCCTTCACCAACGCCGTGCGCATTACGGTGTCGGCCCTGCGCAAACGCCTCGGCGAACCCTCGGTCATCGCCACCGTGGCCGGCGTCGGGTATCGCATCGACACGCAACCGGACACCGGGCCCGAGGGAGGAGAGCGTGGATAGAGCCCCTGGCTTGAGTGTTCGCCTCAAACTCACCCTCAGTTACGCCGGCTTCCTGATGCTCGCAGGTGCTGTGCTGCTCGCCGTCGGGTACTTCTCCCTTTCACGTGGTGTGCACCCTGGTGTGGTCTTCATCGTGCAAAGCCACGCCGACCTCCTGCGCGCTTTCGCTCCGACCGCGGCCATCGTGATGGCGTTCCTGCTGGTGTTCGGTCTGCTGGGAGGGTGGCTCCTCGCCGGGCGCATGCTCGCCCCGCTGACGCGCATCACAGACGCCACACGCACTGCCGCGAGTGGGACACTCTCGCACCGCATCGAGTTGGAAGGCCGTCAGGACGAGTTCCGCGAGCTCGCCGACGCCTTCGACACCATGCTCGCCCGGCTCGAAGCGCACGTAGCCGAACAGCAGAGATTCGCCGCCAACGCCTCCCACGAACTGCGCACCCCGCTAGCCGTCACCCAGACGCTGCTCGACGTCGCCCGCAACAATCCGAACCGCGATAACGGCGAACTCGTCGACCGCCTCCACGTCGTCAATACGCGAGCGATCGACCTGACCGAAGCACTGCTCCTGCTCAGCCGCGCCGACCAACGGTCCTTCACCCGAGAACACGTCGACCTCTCCCTCATCGCGGAAGAAGCCACTGAAACGCTCCTCCCCCTCGCAGAAAAACGCGGCCTCACCATCGAAACCTCGGGCGACCCGACCGCCGCGATCGGCTCACACGCGCTGCTGCTGCAGATGACCACGAACCTCGTGCACAACGCGATCGTCCACAACCTGCCTGAACACGGCACCGTCTGGGTCACGACCAGCGTTCACCTCAACAGTGCGGTGCTCACCGTCGAGAACACCGGCGAGAAGATCACCCCACAATTCGTTTCCACGCTTGCCGAGCCGTTTCTTCGCGGCACCGAACGCATACGTACCGACCATGCAGGTGTCGGGCTCGGCCTGGCAATTGTCAAAAGCATCACCCAGGCACACGACGGAACCCTCACCGTCACCCCCCGGGCCGCCGGCGGGCTCCGCGTCACGGTGCAACTACCCGTCGCGCCACCGCATGCCGGCAGATGAGGATTAGGGGCGTGACCGCGACGTGAACGACGAAGGGCCCGCAGGTGCGGGCCCTTCGTCCAATCCATGCTGCGTGTTACGGCGTCGCTGCGAGCGCGGCCCTCGAGTTGATGAGGCCCCACCCGAACTTCGTGTCGTAGTTCGGAACGCCAAGGTCGGTGGTGTTCCGCTCGATGATCGTCTCGACCTGATCAGGCGTGAGCTTCGGGTTCTTCCCGAGGATCAACGCAGCGCCGGTCAAGCCGAGGTGTTCGAAACCGTCGCGAATCCGTTCGGCTTTGCCTTTGCGCCGAGTACGGTTCCGATCGTCCCGTCGGTACGACAAGCCGGCGTGCTGGGCCTGGGAAAGGCCATGCCCCACGCGACGATCGCATTGGAGCTGAGCTCTACCGGATTGAGAGTCGCGTCGAGGGAAGCGTCCGGCCTATGGCTGGACGTGGTCTTCGTGATCGTCTTCATCTGGGTGCCTTCCGAGCATGGGAAGGCCCGCGAGGTGCGGGCCTTCCCTGCGTCGAGCCGGGGCTTACGCCTGAACGGCTCCGTCGGTCTTGTGAACGATGACCTCGCCGTCGGTCACCTTCGGTGCATTCGGGAGGATCTTCTCGAGCTTCTCGTCGCGCACCCACTCGGATGCGACACGAGTCGACTCGTTGGCCTGAGTCGAAGTGTCGAAAAGGCCGATCGAGCTCATGACACCGTTGCCAGTGTCGATGAGGAAGTAGTCCTTGAAGCCGGGCAGCTTGCTCAGACGCGGCGCCAAGCTCTCGCCGACCTTCTTCGTCAGTTCGTCCTTCTGACTGACGTCGATACCTTCGTAGCGTCTCACGGTCGCAAACATTTGTTTGCTCCTAACTGTCTTTGTTCAGGGTCGGAGAACTCGGGTCGAGTTCTCCTGATGCGCTCAGGCCAGGTTTCGCAAGTCGAAGAGGAACTTTCGAAGCCTCAGCGGCTTCCGCGCTAGGCCAACGCGCTGACCCACCATAGCCGCGATCTCGTTCCACCGCGGACCAGACGGTATTTTCGCAATTCGACTGCTAGTATGCGGGATAGCTAGACGAAGTCGGTGGCGCTCCTGCGTCCTCCCGCTTTCGTGCGGAGGTTAGAAGCAGCAGTGGAAGCGTCACGTATCGACGGCAGGCATCGCCTGTTGGTCCAAGCGCTGGTGCGCTTGCATCATTCGCGGCGGGTCAAGTGGGCACTCGGAGTCGGGTCGTTCGCAATTGTGATCGTCCTGGTGTTGCTGGCGGCTCGTCATTTCGCGACGACGTCCTGGCCGCTGTCGACCGGACACCCGGCTTTGCTAGTCGCCGTAGGGCTGCTTCTCGTCCTGGCCCAGTGGCTGAAGGCGTACGGGTGGGGACGGCTGTTCACAAAGGAGGAGCGCCCCAAGCCCCTCGCGCTCGCGGCCGCCAACGGTGGCGCCGCTCTGATCGGCGTTGCGCTTCCTGGCCGCTTCGACGACGCCATGCGAGTCGCCGTCGTTCGCCGCTACAAACCCTGTCCTAGCGGCGTGCGCGTGCTCTGCCTCTCGCTCGTCATGCTCGGCCTGATCGACAGCGTCGCCCTTGCGCCGCTTGCTCTTGCTGCAGCCGTTTCCGGAGACGCGGGAAACGCCGTGCGTGCAGGACTGGCAGTCGTTGCGGTCGCCGGTCTGGCGGCCGCCGCAGTAATCGTCGCGCTGCCACGCGTGGTCGCAAGCAGGCACTGTTTGCGCTTCCGGCTCGGCCGCTGGCTGACCCCGCGCACGACCTCGCCACGGCGCGCGTCGCAAGCGTGCGCCTTCGTGTTTGCCTGCTGGGTCGTCCGCGCAGCAGCAGTTTTCTTGCTCTTGGGTGCGCTCGGGATCGGCTACTCACTCCCACTCGCGCTCGTTTTCCTTTGCGCCGGCGCGGCAGCAGCCGCGCTCCCGATCGGTCCGGGGGGCGCCGCCACGCAGGTCGGGGCCGGGGCTGCGGCCCTGATCGCCTCGGGCGTAGGTGCCTCCCAGGCACTCAGCTTTGCGGTCGCGATCGCGACCCTCGGCGTCCTCACCGGAACCGCCGTCCTTGTCTTCGCGGTTGTGTTGCAAAGCGCGCGAGCGCTCATGCCGACCGCCAGCCGTACGGGTCTGACGAGAGCGCAGCTTCTGACCGAGCTGTCGATGGTCGCGCGCCTCAGTCCCGCACTGGCGCGAAAGGGCCCACCTCGCAGTTAGGTGGGATTCAGTTCTCGGCGGCTTCTTGAGATTCGTCCCTGCGGCGCATCGCCTCATAGACCGCGTCCCAGTGACCGGAAATCTCTCCAAGCGCACGAGCCGTGGTTAGTGCAGCCTCTTCCAGTCGCGTGTTCACCTTCTCGACAGCGGCGAGACGCTTGTCGAGCTCATTGAGCTTATGGCCGAGCGCGCTCAGCTCCTGGGCGATCATCTCTGAGTCCTGCATGGCCGGAATTTACCCGCATTCGTGGCTGCTCCCGCGCCACTCCTTGCGTATTGGTGTGTAATCCGCCCGATGACCGACGAAGCTCCTGCATACATCGCCTCACCGCCGACGGGAACGGGCCTACCCGTCTTGCTGCTGCACACCTGGTGGGGGCTCAACCAGCCGATCAAGAACCTCGCCGACGGCCTCGCGGGCGACGGCTTCACGGTCATGGCCCCCGACCTCTTCGAGGGGACCGTCCTGACGACGATCGAGGACGCGGACGCGCACGGCCAGAAGATGGACAGCGAGTACGAGCGGATCCTGGGGCTCGTGGGATCCGCGCTGGACGACCTGCTCGCCCACCCGGATGCGCACGGGGAGCACGCCGGAATCGTCGCTCTCAGCTTCGGCGCCTGGTATGCGAGGCAGGTGGCCGAGGCGAGGCCGCAGGTCACTGCCCTCGTCTCCATCTACGGCGACGTCTTCGAAGGGCCCGAGGGGGTTGCCTACCTCGGCCATTTCGCCGAGAACGACGAGTTCGTCAACTCCGATGCCGAACTGCTGGCTGCTACCGATCGCGGCGAGGCCCACGTCTACGCCGGCACGAAGCACTGGTTCATGGAGGACGATCGACCCGAGTACGACGCCGCGGCCACGGAGCTCGCCTACGCGCGCACCGTCGAGTTTCTGCGCCAGCACCTGGCGTGAGAGCCTGGAGCGCGATCGCAATCGTCGCCGTCCTCGCGTCCGTCGCGGTACCGACTGCGTGGAGTGCAGGCGGCGCACGCAACCTCGCCGCGACTCTGAAGGTGAAGGCCGCGCTACGCGCAGCGTTCATCCGGACGCACTCGAACCTGACGGCGCGCTCGATCCACGGGCCTCTTCGCGGCCGTACCTATTACGGCAGCTACCAGGGCCGTGAGTACGCGGTCGCCGTCTTCTCGATTCCACGGCTCGGGACGCAGGACCAACCGGAAGTCTTCAGACGACCAAGGGCTGGTGTCTGGCGCGATCTCGGCGATACCGGCGGCGACATCTGCCCGCCGACGATCCCTCTCCCGCTTCTGAAGGTCTGGAACTTCCAACGGTCGAGCACGACCGAGAGCAACGGACTCTCGGTCCAGTGCTACGCGCCTCGCCCCTAAGGACAGATGAGCCAACAGGAAGTCGATCGCCTCTTCGAGCTTCCACCCGAGGAGTTCACCGCCGCGCGCAACGATCTGGCACGCCGGTTGAAGGACGACGGAGACGCTTCCGCAGCCGCTGACGTCAAACAGCTCAGCAAGCCGAGCGTCGCCACCTGGGCGATCAATCAACTCGCGCGGGAACAGCAGGGCGCAGTCAAGTTGCTGCTGGAGTCCGCCGCGAGATTGAAGAAGGCTCAGGAGAACGCGCTCAAAGGAGGCGGCACGGGAGATGCACTACGCCGCGCGCAGGCCGACGAACGAAAGGCTCTGCGCGAGCTCACCCAGCAAGCGCAGGCAATTCTCGAGCGCTCGGGACGTTCTGCCGGCAGCACGGTCCGCGACAAGATCGCGTCGACGTTGCGCGCAGCGGCTGTCGACGATGCCGGTCGTGCCGCCTTGAAGGCTGGACGTCTGACCGGAGAGGTGAAGTCGTCGGGCTTCGACGTATTCGCCGGGCTCGAGCTTCCGGCGAAGACAAGCCGACGAAGCGCGCCGGCCGCCGACGACGAGCTCGCCGAGCGGCGCCGCAAGAAGGACGAACGCGAGACCAAACGGCGGGAGCTCCAGAAGCGTGTCCGGGAGCTGACCGCACGTGCCAAGGAAGACGCAAAGAAGGCCGAGCTCGCCGAGGCCGAAGCCGGCAAGGCACGAAGGGCCGCAGACAAGAGCAGGCGGGAAGCAGACGACGCCGCGGCGGAGCTCGACGCGTTCGATCCGTAGTCGTCGTACG